>MZGQ01000049.1 GCA_002085115.1 Desulfococcus sp. 4484_241 | reverse complement strand
GGCGGCCAGATATTCTTTGTTCACAACAATATCCACAAGATACATTTCATAGCAAACCATATTCAAAAGCTGGTGCCGGAGGCCCGTCTGGGCATAGCACACGGAAGAATGACTCCCGAAAGCCTTGAAAACGAGATGATGCGTTTTGTAAACAGAGAGATAGATATGCTCGTGTGTACCCGTATTATCGAATCCGGTATTGATATACCATCGGCCAACACCATTTTCATAAACAGGGCCGACATGTTCGGGCTTGCCCAGCTGTATCAGCTGAGGGGAAGAGTAGGGCGAGCGGATGAGCAGGCATATGCCTATCTTTTTATACCCAAAGAAAGCGCTCTTGGAAGGGATGCCCAAAAGCGTCTTAAGGTGCTGATGGAACACAGCGATCTTGGCTCCGGATTTCAGATTGCCATGAACGATCTTAAAATAAGGGGCGGCGGCTCGGCCCTTGGTGTATCCCAGTCCGGCCATATATCAGCCATCGGATATGACATGTTCCTGCAACTTATGGAACAGGCGGTGGCTGAACTCAAGGGAGAGCCGATACCGGAACCGTTAAACCCCGAGATCAATATACCTGTTTCCTGTTTCCTGCCTGAAACGTATCTGCCTGACGTTGACCAGAGGATGTCCATATACAGGCGTCTTTCAAAAGTTACGGATATTAAATCCCTTTCCGATATCAAGGATGAATTGACAGACAGGTTCGGGCCGATGCCGCAGGAGGCGGAAAACCTGGTTTTAAAAATCATGCTCAGAATTTATGCGATAAAAGCAGGGGTCAGCAGGCTTGATGCCACTGAAACAGCGATCCGGCTTATGTTTTCTGCCACCCATATTACAAGGCCCGAGGTTATTATTGAGATGGCAAGGGAACATTCCGATACAATGGAGCTGCTGCCCGGAGACGGGTTGAAGGTGTCGATTGCCGCTAAAAACGGGAGAGGCGCAGTTGTTATGTCTAAAAAAATCTTGAAAGAGCTTGTTTTGCGTGGTACCTGTTAATTCAAATTTTTATAAAGATTTTCGGCACCTTTTGGATCGCAGTATCGATATCTCTTGCCGGTAAAACCTGCTTTTAAAAAAAACGGGGCGTCTGGAGCAAAGCGTGATGGGAGTATTGTTCAGGAAAACTTTCTTGTTTCTTTTTTGCTGTTTTGTAGCGGTTTTGCTGGCCGGTTGCAGCAGTTCAGGCAGGAATCTTCCTGATGATTGTCTGTTGCGTGTAGATGATTTACTGCTAAGCAAAGATGATTTTAACAATATTCTTGATATAATGAAAGCAGCCTATCCATATGAAGCATTGAAGGATGAAAAGGTGCTCCGGGAGATAAAGGTTCAGCTTTTGAAACAGTTAACAGAGGAGCTGATTTTAACCAAGCGGGCTGATGAATTGGGGATAACCGTTTCAGATGATGAGCTTGAAAAGGCTGTAGACAGCATAAGAAAGGATTACCCGAACGGAGCTTTCGAAAAAGCGCTGCTCGAAAACGCCATTACTTTTGATATGTGGAAAAAACGGCTGAAAAAGGCCATGCTTATAGAAAAGGTCATAAACCGGGAACTTGTTGAGAAGGTCAGGATATCCCCGGAGGAGGCCAGGGAATATTACCGCAGGCACCATGACCATACAGACGGGAAAGGGCAGGAAACCGGCCCCAAGGCTCCTGACATTGCTCTGTTGAAACAGCTCAGGAGAGAAAAAGCGCAGCAGGCTTACGCCGGATGGCTCAGAAAGATACAGAAGAACTACCACATTGAACTTAATGAAAATGCATGGAAAGAGATACTGGGATGAACCAATACAGGGTTTTTGTAATAACACGGCGTTTTTTTGCCTTTTGTTTTTTTGTGCTTGTTTGCCTGTCACCGTCATTATCCTGGAATAGAGGCATCGCCAGGGCTGAAGTCGTTGACAGGATCGTTGCTATTGTAAACAACGACATAATACTTCTTTCCGAACTAAACAGGGCTGTCTCTTTTTATGAAAAGGCCATTCGTGCAAAACGACTTCCGCCTGAAGAAAAGAAGAAACTGCTCTACAACGCCAGAGTTGAGGTGCTAAACCAGCTCATCAACCAGAAGCTTACAAGCCAGTATGCAAAAGAACTGGGCATAAAGATCAACAAACTGGAAGTGGACCAGGCGCTGGAACAGCTTAAGCGCTCGATGCATTATACAGATGAAGACCTCAGGCAGGGCCTTGAAAAAGAGGGATATACGATGGAGCAGTACCGGGACCAGGTGAAAGACCAGCTGCTTCAGCGACGAATTTTAAATTTTGAGGTCAAGTCAAAGGTGGTTGTGACTCCGGAGGATGTGGAAAAGTATTACAAGGCGCATCCCGAAATCTATGGTATACGCAAACAGTATCACTTGAGAAATATAATAATGAGGTTTGCAGGCACCGGAGGGGATAAACCAAAGGAAACGGTTTATGCCAAGATGCTTGATATCCACAAGCAGTTGGAAAACGGCGCATCCTTTAAAGATCTGGCCCGCCGCTATTCAGAGTCATCCTTTGCCGAAAGGGGGGGGGACCTTGGTGTTTTTACCCTGGATGACCTTTCAGATCAGTTGCGGGAAGCGATAAAAGGCTTAAAGCCTGGAGAGTTTACGCCTGTTCTTGAGACTCCACAGGGATATCAGATACTGTTTGTTGACGAGATAATTGAAAAACGGGCAATCAGCCTTCAGGATGCGACAGAGGAAATAAAACAGAAACTTTATTCCCAGATGCTTGACAAGCGATTTGAAAAGTGGATAACGGAGCTTAAGAAAAAATCGTATATAAAGACGATGCTGTAGTGTTTACGACTTTTTTTGGTTGTACGGTTTTACAAAAAACGACAATTTGTGGATTTATTTGTATAGGGGTGAGTGTGACAGGAAAGCCCGGGGACAACAGCTTATCATACGGCAGGTATCTGCGGCAGTGCAGGCTTGAAAAGGGAGTTTCGATCGAGGCTCTTTCAAGGGAGCTTAAAGTAACGGTCGAGTTGCTGACCGCCATGGAGAACGAGGATCACACGCGTTTCCCTGCCGAGGTGTATACATGCGGATTTTTGCGGGCATTTGCAAGGGCTGTCGGAGCTGACGAAGAGATTGTCACCGATGGTTACAAAAGGCAGGCAGCCGCCTTTAACAACGCTCTTGATGCAGAAAACTCCTTAAAGGCCGAGAACGCCCTTTTCTGGAAAAAAACGTTTGTGTCGGGTTTGGCGCTTTTACTGGTAATTTGCCTTACCCTGCTGTTTATGTCGGGCAACGATGAAAAAGGGCATGGTACTCCTGTCACAAACCAGCCGGTAAGCACGGCAAAACATGATGCTGACCATTTGTCTGACAATCATGTGAAATCGAATACAAATACAACGGCTGACAGCAAGGGCTTAAACTCTACAACGGATGTCAATACCTCCACCGCCGGGGAAAAGCTTGTGTTGGATATAGAAACGGTCGAAGATACCTGGATAAAGATAATCACGGACCGTCAAAAGCCCAGAGAGTACAGTCTCAGACCTGGCGACAGGCTTTCCCTGAAGGCTGAAAAAGGGTTCAATGTTCTTATTGGCAATGCCACGGGTGTTCGCCTTTTCCTCAATAAAAAGCCGGTGCCAATTACGGGTGTTCGCCTTTTCCTCAATAAAAAGCCGGTGCCAATTGAGGGGGAGCCAGGACAGGTCGTCAGCCTGGAAATACCTTAGCATGTAGTATGTATGTATGTATGTATGTATGTGTATGTATGTATGTTGATGGCAAGACTCTTTAATGGCATTTGTTAATCACCCGGGCCGGGCTAATGTCTACCTTTACTTCTCGAGCTATTATTCTCAAAAGGATAACATACCTTGACTATGACCTTATTATAGATTTTCTGACATACGAAAAGGGTAAAGTATCGGCCATAGCCAAGAACGCATTAAAGAGCAAAAAAAGGTTTGCAGGGATTCTTGAACCATTTGTCTGCCTTGATGCGGTATTTGCAGGCCCGGGCAGAAAAAACGGGATGCCGGTATTAAAGGAAGCCCTGGTAAAAAACCCCTTTGCCGGCATCAGGCTTGATATCAAAAAAACAGCTTATGCAGCTTACTGGTCTGAAATGGTAAACAGGTGGATGGAGGAGGATGGCACTGGCAGTATGCCGGTTTTTCAATTGCTATACCATGTTCTTGATGGGCTTGACCGGGCCGGTATTGCACAGGAAACGCTTCATATATTGTTCCAGGTAAGGTTCATGACTCTCGCGGGAATGGCCCCCAGGCTGGATTCATGCGGTATATGTAAAAAAAAGATCGACCAGTTAGCCGGCCCGGAGCTTTATTTTGATGTTGCAAAAGGCGGGATTGTGTGCCATACGTGCGGTCTTGACGGATATCACTCAAACCGTACTGCCTTTTCAAAGGGCACGGTAAAGCAGCTTTTATGGATGCAGACAAGTCAGCTTGAGAAAGCGGCAAGGGTGCAGCTTTCCGGGGCAGCTCGGAACGGCTGCAAAAAAGCTCTGGAGGCGTTTGTGTTGTATCATCTTTCATCCGAACTAAAGAGTCTGGATGTTCTGCGGTCGATTTGCGGACGCGTGAAGGGGGGAGCATGAGCATCGCCACAGGTTCCATAAGGGCACGTCTTGAACGGTCTCCGTGTGTTTCATCGGCGCCTTGCAGGATTGATCTTGGCGGGACAATCGATATGAAAACGATCTACCTGCCCATGGCCTGTCTTTCGCCTTGTACGTTCAATATAGCGATTGACCTGCCTACCAGGGTTACACTTCACCCATACCGGGAGGGGATGGTAAAGGTAAGTTCCAGGGGGTTCCGGGATGCCGAGTTTCCTGCCCATGAGGCCCCGTTTGCTCATCCTCTTGGACTGATGTTTGCCGTTGCATCATTTTTCAATGCTGATGGTATCCATATCAAAATAGATTCTTCCTCACCGCCGCGAAGCGCCCTGGGCGGATCGTCCGCAGCAGCTGTGGCCCTTGTCGCTGCCATGGCAAAAGCCGGAGGAGTTTCCGGCCGGTTTTCAAAAGATGACATGGCGATAACCGCTCATGCAATCGAGGAGGGGGTAGCACTGGTCCCTTGCGGACTGCAGGACCAGCTTGCTGCTGCACATGGCGGTGTAAACGCATGGTATTGGATGCAACCCGGCGGGAGCGGCATATGTTTCAGGAGACAACAGGTCCTGACAGAAGAGCAGATGGATGCTTTTGAACCCTGTTTCCTTGTGGCATACTGCGGAATACCGCATGAGTCCAAAAACATAAACGGAAAATGGATGCGCCATTTCATAAGCGCTTCAGATAGGAATCTCTGGCGTTACATAATCACATGCACCCATAACTTCATAGATGCTCTTGGGAAATTGGATGTAGAGCGTGCCGCATACTGGATGAACGAAGAACTTTCGGCACGTGTAAAAATGACCCCTGATGTACTTGACGAGATGGGCAACAGGCTGGTAACTCTTGCCGTGGGAACCGGATGTGGAGCCCGCTTTACCGGGGCAGGCGGGGGAGGGTGCCTCTGGGCAATCGGAACCCCGGAAAACATCTTGGCTTTAAAGGAAAAATGGACTAACGCCCTTAAATTGCGAAAGGATGCGTGTCTGCTTGATGCCGGTATAGACAGGCAGGGAGTCAGTGTGGATATTTCATAGAGTGTTGCAAACTGTGGTTGGCGCAGAATATGGCCATTGATTACGGGTATAAACCAAAAATCGTCAGGGGGAGAACCGCGGGAGTCAAAATAATGGATTTTCAAAACATCATTCTGTCTTTGCAGAAATTCTGGGCGAAAAAAGGATGCGTGCTTGCTCAACCCTACGATATTGAGGTCGGGGCCGGGACATTTCATCCCGAAACGCTTCTCCGGGCAATAGGACCGGAACCGTGGAAAGTCGCCTATGTTCAACCCTCCAGGCGCCCCACAGACGGCAGGTACGGAGAAAACCCCAACAGGCTGCAGCATTACTACCAGTTTCAGGTGATACTAAAGCCTTCTCCCAGGGATTCCCAGGGACTTTATTTGAAAAGCCTGGAGACCTTAGGTATTTATCCAAAAGAGCATGACATCAGGTTTGTCGAGGATGACTGGGAATCCCCGACGCTTGGAGCTTCAGGCCTTGGATGGGAGGTGTGGCTTGACGGCATGGAGATAACCCAGTTTACCTATTTCCAGACAGCAGGCAGCATCGATCTTCATCCCGTTTCGGTCGAGATCACATACGGTCTTGAACGTATAGCGATGTACCTTCAGGGAATCGACAACGTGTATGACCTTAAATGGACCGGTGAAGTCACATATGGAGATCTTCACCACCAGCAGGAGGTGGAGCAGTCTGCTTACAACTTTGAACATGCGGATATTGATATGCTGTTTGACTGCTTTGATAAATATGAACGGGAATCCAAGCGGATGATTGAGGTTCCTCTTATTCTTCCGGCTTACGAATACTGTCTCAAGTGTTCGCATACCTTCAACCTTCTGGATGCCAGGGGCGCAATCAGCGTGACGGAACGGACCGGATACATAAAAAGGGTTCGTGATATGGCCAGAGCGTGTGCAACTGCTTACCTTGCGCAAAGAGAGGCAATGGGATTCCCGTTGTTAAACAACAGGTGACAGGCGAGGGGTTTTTAATCAATGGAATATGCAACGCTGCTTCTCGAAATAGGGACCGAAGAGTTGCCGGCAGGTTATATTGACCCGGCTCTTGATGCGCTTTCAAAGACTCTTGTTGAAACCCTGGAACAATCACGTATCCAGTGTGGTGAGGCCAGATGCTTTGGTACACCAAGGCGCCTTGCCGTACTGATTGACGGTGTGGCTATGAAACAGGCGGGTATAACGAGTGAACTTGTGGGCCCGCCCGCAAAGATCGGTATAGACAGCTCGGGTGAGTTTACAATCCCGGCAAAAAAGTTTGCACAAAAGGCAGGCGCTTCCCTGAAGGATATACGAATAATAAAAACCGAAAAAGGGGAATACCTGGCTGTACGGAAAGTTGAAAAAGGAGTTTCCACCGCAACGGTCTTAAAGGATGTGCTGCCCGGGGTGATATCCTCTGTCCCGTTCCCCAAAACCATGAAATGGGGGGACCGCCAGGAGAGATTCGCAAGACCTGTCCACTCAATAGCGGCGCTGTTGGGCAGCAGGGTGATACGTTTTTCATGGGCAGACCTGAGAAGCGGCAAGAGATGCAGGGGGCATCATTTCATGAGTCCTGCGTTTTTCACTGTTTCCACCCCGGCATCGTATGTCGATCTGCTTCGTGAACACCACGTGATTGCAGACAGAAACGAGCGCAGACTTGCCGTGATACAGGAAGTAAAGATGGCTGCTGATTCGCTGGGTGGTGAGGTTCTGAAGGATGATGAGCTTGTGGATATGGTTACCAACCTTGTGGAATACCCTGTTGCATCGGCCGGAAGGTTTGAAAGCAGGTTCCTTGAACTTCCGGAGGAGGTCCTGATAACCGCAATGCGCTCACACCAGAAATATTTTGCTGTAACGGACAGCAAAGGCGAACTCATGCCGTGCTTTATCGCTGTGAACAATACCAGGGTTTCAGACATTAACGTGGTTACGGCGGGCCATGAACGGGTGCTCAGGGCCCGTCTTGAAGACGCCATGTTTTTTTACCGGAAAGACCTTAAGGTTCCCCTGCATGAAAGAATAGATGACTTAAAAAGGGTCGTATACCAGGCAACGCTTGGGACCGTCTACCAGAAGGCGGTCAGGATCGAGCGGCTTGCCGTTGCCATCGCGCAGATGGCCGGCTTTTCAGATGATGCGGAACTGATCGGGTATCTTAAGCGGGCTGCCATGCTCTGCAAGGCCGATCTTGTCACTCACACGGTTATCGAGTTTCCGAAACTCCAGGGTGTTATGGGCAGGGTTTTTGCGCTTGCCTGTGGTGAACCGGAACCTGTTGCAAAAGCGATAGAGGAGCATTACATGCCTCTTCACTCGGGCGGGGCGCTTCCCGGGACAACCTGTGGTTCAATACTTGCCGTAGCGGATAAGATTGATGCCATCTGCGGATGCTTTGCAATCGGCCTTGTTCCCACCGGCGCTTCCGATCCGTATGCGTTGCGTCGCCAGGGAATCGGGATCATACAGATCTTTCTTGACAGGGATATTAATATTCCTCTGCCGATTCTGGTCAAAGAGACCATGGCGCAGTTTGCAGAGCTTGCAACAAGGGGTGTTGATGATGCGGCAACCGGGGTTCTCAAGTTCCTTGAAGGACGTATGGCACAGCTGCTGCTGGATGATGGAATTCCCAAGGACGTGGTTGCCGCTGTCCTGAACGCGTCCATGGACGTGGTCCCGGACGTTTGGAAACGTGCAAGGGCCATTGCAGGAATGAAGGGGACTGAGGAGTTTGAACTTGTAGCGGCTGCGTTCAAGAGGGTGGCCAACATAATAAGAAAGTCGGAGCAGGCAACAAGTGCGAAGATCGACGCCTCCCTGTTCGTGCATCCAAGCGAACAGGCCCTTTATGATGCCTATAACGATGTGAAAGCCGGGATGACCGGAGCATTGACCAGCGGAGAGTATGAACGCGCTCTTGTAGAGATGGCCGCATTAAGGAAGCATGTTGATACTTTTTTTGATGATGTCCTTGTGATGGATAAAGATCCGGCGCTCAGGAACAACAGGTTTGCGCTGCTTTGTGCCATAAATGCTCTTTACAGGGGATTTGCCGATTTTTCATCACTTTCGACAGATTGATAACGTTAGCCTTATAACAAAGGGAGGTTCTGATGCCGTTTGATCCTGCAAAAGACAAGCTGCTCAAACAGTGGAGATGTGACGAGACCGGTCTCATAGTTTCAATAAACCAGTACGCCGACGGTCAACCCAAGGTTCAGATAGGGCCGCGCATTTTAAAAAAACAGGACGGAAGCGACCGTGCACCTGTAAAAGCGGGGAGGCTTTCCATCGAGGACCTCTTGTGGCTTTACGATATAATAGACGAGGTCAGGGAGGAACTCGAGTCCCTGGTTCGCCCCGAGTAACCGCCTGCCGGCTCAAAACGGCGTATGTGCATTCAAAAAGAGAGGTCTGCCATGACAGGGCCCGATGATGCGATTATCAGGCCTGTTCCCCTGTATGCCGACCATATCGGCAAAACCGTGGTACTGGTTTCTACAAGGGACGACCTTCTGCCTCTTTGCGATTCCTTGGGGATTAAACGAAGTTCATACACACAGATGTTCATGAGCCGGATTTATCACAACCCCTCTGGAGCAAACGGAGGTGTTTCACTTGTCGGCCCGGTGATTGGCGCCCCCTACGCTGCGCTGCTGGCTGAAATGCTTATTGTTTCCGGTGCGGACAGAATAATATTTTACGGTTGGTGCGGTTCTGTTTCTCCCGACCTTCATACGGGGCACGTGCTGCTGCCGGAAAAGGCCGTGGCAGAGGAGGGGGTCGCCGGCAGTTATATCGATGCCAAAACGGTTTTTTCTGCACAATTTCCCGTTGCTTTTGCATCGGCACAGATGAACCGGCAGGTTGCTTCTGCTTTTGAAAACGCCGGCATCGCTTACGATACAGGAACTGTTTGGACTACAGGTGCCATATTCCGTGAGACAATGGAAAAGATACGTTTTTTTCAAAAACAGAATGTTGTTGCGGTTGATATGGAAAGTTCCGCCGTTTTCGCAGTAGCCCGGTTTCGGGGGGCAGAGGCTTCGGCAGTCTTAGTGGTTTCAGACGAGCTGTTTGATTTTACCTGGAGGCCGGGATTCGGCGACAAACGTTTTATTGATGCCAGGTCAAATGTGAGCAGGGTTATAGCAAAGATATGCAGAACAACCAGGATATGACAGAGATTAAAAAACGGATCGAGATGTTGAGGGAAAAGCTGCACCGCCACAACTATCTCTATTATGTAAAGGACGATCCTGAGATATCGGACGCTGAATATGACCGTATGCTAAAAGAGCTGTTCGATCTTGAAGCACGCTACCCCCAGTTCGCATCGCCCGATTCACCGACGAACCGTGTTGGAGCGCCTCCCCCTCCCGGAGGGTTTGAAACCCTCAGGCGGGCTGAGCCGATGCTAAGCCTTGGGAATGCCTTTAACGATGAAGACCTTTTCGAGTTTGACAAACGGGTCCGTCGCCAGATCGGAACAAAGGAGCATATAACTTATATTGCGGAGCCCAAGCTTGACGGCGCTGCGGTTGAGCTTGTGTATGAAAACGGCGGCCTGTCTGTGGGAACCACAAGGGGAGATGGAGTAACCGGCGAGATTATAACCGACAACCTGAAAACCGTGCGTACCGTGCCTTTGCGCCTTGTCGGAAAGCCTCCTTATCCGCCTCTGTTGGAGGTGAGGGGAGAGGTGGTGATGTCAAAGCAGGGCTTTGAGAAACTGAACGCCGAAAGATTGAAAAAGGGAGAGCCGCTGTTTGCCAACCCGCGCAATGCCGCCGCAGGCTCGTTAAGACAGCTCGATTCGCGGATTACAGCTTCACGGCCCCTTGATTTTATAGCCTATGGCGTAGGGCGGGTTCCGGGTGACTGGGGTTTGGAAACCCAGCACGAGGTGCTGGAAACGCTGGCCTCACTTGGATTTGTCGTTACCCCCGACGTCAGATGGGGCCTGGATATCCAGGGGGCTGTTGATTATTACAGGATCCTGGAAAAGAAAAGATCCCGGTTCCCATACGAAATAGATGGAATGGTGGTCAAGGTGGACAGCCTCGCTGTTCAGCGTGCTCTTGGAGCTACCTCCCGCGCTCCCAGGTGGGCAATCGCATACAAGTTCGCAGCATCCAGCGAAACCAGCAGGATCCTGGCGATAGATGTACAGGTCGGCCGTACCGGAGCTCTTACGCCGGTAGCGGTTCTTGAGCCGGTTAACATTGGAGGTGTAACGGTTTCAAGGGCGACCCTTCACAACGAGGATGAAATCCGGCGAAAGGATATAAGGATAGGGGACACGGTGCTGGTGCAGAGAGCCGGCGATGTTATCCCTGAAGTGGTCAAGGTCATAGAATCGAAGCGCACTGGAAACGAAACCATTTTCAGGATGCCTGACAGATGCCCGGTTTGTGCCGGTCCTGTCGTACGCCTGGCGGGGGAAGCTGTTGCCAGGTGTGTCAATGCCGCTTGCCCGGCCCAGGTGAAGGAGCGCATAAAGCATTTTGCATCAAAGGGGGCGTTTGATATAGACGGCCTTGGTGACAAGCTCGTGGAGCAGCTTGTTGAAAAGAACATGGTCGGGTCATACGCTGATATTTTCACACTCACTGCAGGTGAGCTTGAAACGCTGGAGCGCATGGGCGGCAAGTCTGCTCAAAATCTTGTAACAGCCATAGAGAAAAGCAAGAATATAGATTTTGCCAGGTTCCTTTACGCTCTTGGCATTCCACATGTCGGAGAATTTGTGGCCCGGATTTTAGCTGCATCCTTTCCCGATATCCGGAACCTTGCTGATGCTGCCGTTAACGATTCAGGCCGGCTTGAGGCCATAGAGGGGATTGGCCCTGTTGTCTCCGGCAGCATTAAGGGTTTTTTCGCAAATCCGGAAAACATGGAGGTTATAAAATCGCTCCTGGAGCATGGCGTCACTATCCGTTACACTTCGAAGCAAAAACAAAGAAACGACAGCCCGGTTGCCGGCAAATCCTTTGTGTTGACCGGCACGTTGTCTGGAATGCCAAGAGCCCGTGTACGTGAACTGATAGAAAATGCAGGAGGCAAAGTCACCGGGTCTGTCAGCAGTAAAACGGATTATGTTGTTGCTGGTGAGAATCCGGGCTCAAAGCTGGAGCGCGCCCGGGCACTTGGTATTCCTGTTATAGATGAAAATGGTTTGCTTGAACTTCTTGGCGAAAAAACGGCGAACAAATAAAAAGTAAAAGCCGTTGTCAGGCAAAAGGAGTTAACTATGGAAGACAAGATACGCATCCATGCCATTATCAAAGGTCGTGTCCAGGGGGTTTTCTTCAGGCAGGAAACAAAAAGGACAGCCGAGGCCTGCAATGTTACCGGATGGGTTAAGAATCTGCCGGACGGAACGGTTGAGGCTGTTTTGGAGGGGAACAGAGACGACGTGGAAAAGGTCGTCAGGTGGTGCCATCAGGGGCCCCCGGCTGCCAAGGTTACAGAAGTAAACATCTCACAGTTCCCCTACACAGGCGAGTTTGACGGTTTTGTTATACGTTTTTGACAAAGGGTGCAACAGCCTTGGCCAAACCCATAAAAAATGGCGATTTACGATAAGCTTTATCGATAAACCGCCATTTTTGAACTGCGGAACCGGGCAGCAACTTATATCGCATCCTTCAATTTTTTGCCGGGTTTGAACTTTACAACGTTGCAGGCCTTGATTTTGATGGGCTCGCCTGTCTGAGGATTGCGGCCTTTGCGGGCCTTGCGGCGTACTTTTGAAAATGTTCCAAAACCTACCAGAGTAACCTTGCCGTTTTTTTTCTTCAGCGCCTTTGTAACGCCTTCCATGAATGAGTCCAGAGCTGCCCCTGCGGCAACCTTGGAAATTTTGGCGTCCTTTGCCATTTTGTCAATTAATTCTGATTTTGTCATAGTCTTCCCCCAATTTTTTTGGTTAACGATTGAGATGCTACCGGTTCCTTTAATGCAAAAGATTGCATTGCTTTTATCCGAATGTCAACAGATTTTTCAATGTTTTGCAATTTTTTTTTCAAAATAAAAACCCTGAACCCTTTATGCCATTATGTTTACCAAGCCAGGGTGTTGGAAAAACGGTGAGGCCAAGATGCCATCAGATTGAAAAATTCTAAAACCCTACTGCTCAAGAGATAGTGGCTGTTTATGTGCAAATCTTATAAACCCTTTGTTTTCAAGGGTTCGCGGCCATCAGTCTGCAAAATTGCGTCATTCGGGACAAAAGGGCAGGGGACCATGTTTTTTAAAAAAGCGCTTCCACAAAGGTGTGTGGATCAAACGGCTGAAGATCCTGCACCTGCTCTCCAACGCCTATATACTTAATGGGGATGGCAAAAGTTCGGCTAAGATTGATTATGATTCCACCTTTTGCCGTTCCGTCAAGTTTTGTAATAACAATACCCGTCACATCGGTTGCCTTGCCAAAAAGCTCTGTCTGTGACAATGCGTTTTGGCCTGTTGTAGCGTCCAGGACGAGCAAAGTTTCGTGTGGCGCGCCTGGAAGTGCTTTTGCGATAGAGCGCTTGATCTTCTTTAGCTCTTCCATCAGGTTTACCCGTGTGTGAAGCCTGCCTGCTGTATCGACTATGACAACATCGATATCGCGCGCCACAGCAGCGTTCACTGCATCATACGCCACTGCTGCGGGATCGGAGTTTTCCCTGTGTTTTACTATTTCGGCTCCCGTTCTCTCTGCCCAGATGGAAAGCTGTTCAATGGCTGCGGCCCGGAATGTGTCTGCTGCAGCAAAAAGCACCTTTTTGCCATTGCCGGCATACCTTGCAGCAAGCTTGCCGATAGTCGTGGTCTTACCAACGCCGTTGACGCCTACAACCATAATCACCAAGGGTTTATGTGAATGGGCATGCTCTGTCTGTGCGGTTTCACTCTCCCCGGGAAAACAGGAGAGTATGATCTTTTTCATTTCGGCTTTCAGAGCCCCGGTGTCCGTGATTCGGCCCGCTTCTTTGGATAATCGCTCAATCAGTTCTGTAGCTGTTTTTACGCCGATGTCAGAAGTGATAAGAAGCTCTTCCAAAAGATCCAGGGATTCCTCGTCAAGCCTTTTGCCTGCGGTAAAAAGTTTATCAACATCGGTTGTGAGAATTTTCCGGGTTTTTTCAAGTCCGCGCCGCAACCGGCTGTAAAAGCCGCCGGTTCGTGCGGTGGGAGAAGAGGATGAGCCGGATGCCACATTTTCATTTTCAACGGTTTCCCGGTCGGTCTCATGAACCGGTTTGTCTGTCTCTTTATTTACTGCCGGTTGTGCATCGTCTGTAGCCGGCTTGTCGTCCGCCTTCGATTTTTTGGATTTTTCTTTTTTGCTTTTAAACAGGTTTAATGCCACTTTCTACACCTTTGTTTATTGCGTTTCCATGTTTTTTATAAGTCATACGAAAGCAGTGGGGCCTGGTTTGTGTCGGTTCAGCCTACAGGAAACCCATAAATAATAATTTTCCCAAAACGTCAAGAGGAAACATCGAGGACTCGGGATGGTACCGGCTGTTGCAAGTACAAATAAGGCACACGGCCTGACACTTAAGAGTGCGGGAAAAGCTGCTCCTAATTCAACTCCGGAGGCTCAAGTTCCCATTTTGAAACCCCTTTCTTCTCCATCGTTACTCCGATCAGGCTGTCTGCAAACTCCATGGTTCTCTTGTTGTGAGTCACGAGGACTATCTGTGCTTTTTCACCGATTATTTTAAGCAGTTCGTTGAACCTGTAGATGTTCACCTCGTCAAGCGGGGCGTCGATCTCGTCCATGACGCAAAATGCAGCAGGTTTCAAAAGGAAAATTGAAAATATAAATGCAATCGCAGAAAGTGCCTTTTCACCGCCGGAGAGAAGGGAAAGCCTGGTCAGTTTCTTGCCGGGCGGAAGCACCATCAGCTCAACCCCGGTTTCAAGAGGGTTTGAAGGATCGGTCAGTATAAGCTCACCCTTACCCCCATTGAAGAGACGCGGGAAAACCTCTGCCATTTTTTTGTTTACACTATGGAAAGTCTCCAGAAAACGTTCCTTTGAGACACGGTTTATCTTGTTAATGACTTTGTGGAGATCCTGAATCGCCGCCACCAGATCATCATGCTGGGAGGTGAGAAATTCAAGGCGTTCTTTCTGCTGGTTGAATTCATCTATGGCGCCCATGTTCACTTCCCCCAACCTTGCGATCTTCTCCCTGAGCTCTGCAAGCTCAGATTCCATCTCATCTGCACTCTTGTCAAGATTCGGAAGAAGTGGCAGGTAGGAATCGCAAATCGAATCAAAGGAGGTCAGGTACCGTTCTTCAAGTCTTTTTTCAATATGATCGCACTTGAGTCTGCGATCCACCTGCTCCATCTCAAGGTAGCGGATCTTTTCGGCGTTTTTGTCTCGTATTGACCTTATTTCAGCAAAACGCCTGTCACTTTCCTCTATTCTTGCTGCTATAGCCTCGTAGGTATTCTCGTTTTCCCCGATCCTGCGGTCCAGGCTCTCAAGCCGGCCATACCACTCTTTTAAGGTGGATTTGAGTTTTTCAATGGTGCCGGCTGTTTTGTCTGATTTCTCACGTTTTAACCGTATATCGTCGGCGATCCGGACAAGGCGGGTGCCTGAGTCGTTTTTAAAGCTTTGCAAACGTTCCACCGTTTTCAAGGTGTTTTCCAGCTGGTTGCTTGAAACAGTGAA
>MZGQ01000118.1 GCA_002085115.1 Desulfococcus sp. 4484_241 | reverse complement strand
TCTTCCTTTTCTTCCGGGGTTTGCTCCGCCTCATCATCAGGCGATCCGTCGCCCCCCCCGGTATCATCCGTCCGGGGCTCCTCCGGTTGCTCTTTTGCAGCAGCAGGTTCAGCTTCAGAGACATCATCCTTCTTGTTCAGCGCAAGGCCGTTTTGCAGGTTCTCCCTCAAAAGCTCTCCGAATGCAGACGTGCTTCCCTTTGCTTTGTCAACGTATTCTTTCAAAATAGCCTTTTCATCATCATCAAGCCGTTTTATTGAGAGACCTATCTTCCTCTCCGCCGCGTTGACATTAACGACCCTGGCGGTAATTTCGTCACCTATCTCGTACCGGCCAACAGGCGTCTTGATCCTCTCTGTGCTTATTTCCGACACGTGCACCAGGCCCTCGATCCCCTCTTCGAGCTCGACAAACACTCCGAAATCGGTAACGTTAGTAACCGTTCCTGACACCCTGGTGCCTATGGGATATCGTTCCCTTACGCTTTCCCACGGATCGGCCTCCAGCTGCTTGATCCCCATGGAGAATCTTTCGTTCTCCTTGTCTATATCAAGGACTATGGCCCGAACGACATCACCTTTCTTGTAAACTTCCGAAGGGTGTTTTATTCGTCTGGTCCAGGATATGTCGGATACATGAACCAGTCCGTCGATATCGTCATCAATGCCTATGAACAACCCGAAATCTGTTATATTCTTGATACGGCCTTCTATAACAGTTCCAACCGGGTATTTCTCACTTATCTGATCCCACGGATTCGGCTCCACCTGCTTCATGCCGAGGGAGATCCTCCTGTTTTCAGGCTGGATATCAAGGACTATCGCCTCGACCTCCTCGCCTATGCTGACAACCTTCGAGGGATGGCGTATTTTTCTTGTCCACGAGATCTCTGATATATGTATAAGCCCTTCTATCCCCTCCTCCAGCTCGACAAATATACCATAGTTGGTGAGGCTTACCACCTTGCCTGTTATCTTGGACCCGACGGGATATTTTTCGGCAGCCGTCTCCCACGGATCAGGGGTGAGTTGCTTCATACCAAGAGAAATCTTTTTCTTCTCAAGATCGAATGAAAGCACCTTGAGAGTAACGTTATCTCCAATGGAAAAAAGCTCCGATGGATGGCGCACCCTGCCCCATGAAATATCTGTTATGTGGAGAAGGCCGTCTATGCCTCCCAGATCCACAAACACACCATACTCGGTAATGTTCTTTACAATACCTTCAACAACCTGGCCCTCGGCAAGCGTAGCCATAAGCTCTTCGCGCCTGGCGGCCAGCTCTTTCTCCAGAAGAACGCGTCTTGAAAGGACTATGTTGTTTCGGTTCCGGTTATACTTTAGTATCTTGAACTCGTATGTCTGCCCTACCATCTCGTCAAAGTTGCGTATCGGCCTGAGATCCGCCTGGGAGCCCGGCAGAAAGGCCTGCAGCCCGACGTCGACCGAAAAACCGCCCTTCACCCTGCTGGCAATAACACCGGTTATTACACCGTCCTTATCGTAGGTCTCCTTGATGATCTCCCAGATCTTGTCCTTCTCCGCCTTATCCTTGGAAAGAACAAGGGTCTCGGTGTCCTCGTCCCAGTACTCGATCATCACCTCGACTTCATCACCTACTTTGACACCAGGTTCCCCTTTTTCGTTTTTAAACTCATTGATATCGATCTGCCCTTCCGACTTGTACCCGATATCTACGAGAACGTAATCCTTGTCCACGG
Organism: Desulfococcus sp. 4484_241; assembly: GCA_002085115.1. GTDB lineage: Bacteria > Desulfobacterota > Desulfobacteria > Desulfobacterales > Desulfosudaceae > MZGQ01. The sequence goes on along the minus strand of MZGQ01000118.1, from coordinate 6,127 downwards.
CGATAACCTTGCCGGTCACAACCTCACCTTCATTGAACTGCCGGAAGGTATCGTCATAGATGGCCATAAGATCGGCCATGCTTTCTATGCCGTCATCTTCCGCTTTTCCCTGCTCGATTTCGTTTAAGTCCTTCATTGTGTTGTTTTCCGTCATTTAAAAAAACCCCCTTACCAGATTTTAACAGGCCCGCATGAGCCATAATTCGGGAAACCTACCAGCATGACAAGCAAAATGCAAACGAAAATTGGCGGTAATTGTAAAACAGGTTATCCGGCTGTCTTTATATGGGAAATCATTATGTCAACCACCTCGTCCACTGAAAGATCGGTGGAATCAACGACTATGGCGTCTTTCGCCGCCCTCAACGGTGCATGGCTTCTTGTGCTGTCATTCCTGTCCCTGATGCGGATATCCTTCTCCACCTGCTCAAGGGTCATGTTCTCGGACCGGCATAGCTCCTTATAACGCCGGCGGGCGCGCTCCTCTACCGATGCGTCAAGAAAAAACTTCACGTCAGCGTCGGGAAAAACAACGGTTCCCATGTCCCTGCCTTCGAACACAGCCTTCTTGTCTCTTCCCAGCATGCGCTGCAACCCCAGAAGGAACTCCCTTACAACCGGACGGGCAGATACAGCCGACGCAAGCATGCTTATCTCTGATGTCCGGATCAGGTTGCTTATATCCCTGCCCCCCAGAAACAGGCTGGCGCCCCTGTCATTGGGCACAAATTTAAGGTCAATCCTGCCACACAGATTTTTCAATCCCTCATCATCGTCCGGAGATATTCCGGCCTCCTTTGCGGCAAGGGCGACTCCCCTGTAAAGCGCGCCTGTATCTACGTAAAGGTAACCAAGCCGCCTGGCCAGCTCCTTGCTGACGGTGGTCTTGCCCGCACCGGCCGGGCCGTCTATCGTAACAAGCATAGGTCTCACTGCATTATATCCTTTAAAACACTTATGAAGCGTGCGTTCTCTTCCGGCAGGCCAACGGTTACCCTTATGTGCGAGGGATAACCGTAAGAACTCATAGAACGGACAATAACGCCGCGCCTGAGAAATTCCTCGAACACCTCGTCTGCATCCCGCCTTACAGCCACCAGTAAAAAATTCGCCTGTGTCGGAACATAGGCGATCCCCATCCGGTCCAGTTCTTCGTAAAGATATTCAAGCCCGTTGTGGACTACCTCAAGCGTTCGATTCAAAAAACGATCGTCGTCCATGGCAGCCATTGCCGCCGCCTGTGCAAGAGAATTGACGTTGAATGGCTGACGTACCCTGTTTAAAAGCAGGGCCAACTCCGCCGGCATAACCCCATACCCTATACGGATCCCGGCAAGGCCAAAGGCCTTTGAAAAGGTACGCAAAACAACAACGGGTCGTTCCCCGGCTGCAAAAGTTATCGCGTGTGCGCAGGCCGGGTCACGGACAAACTCTATATATGCCTCGTCCACGACCACAACAATGTCGGACGAAATCGATCCAAGAAACGATATAAACGCATCTTCAGAAAATATCGAACCGGTCGGATTGTTAGGGTTGGTCAGGAAAACGAGCCTGGTCCTGGAAGTAACAGCCGCCGCCATTGCGTCAAGATCAACCGACATCCGGGCCAATGGCACATAAACAGGCTTTGCTCCTGACAGCCTGGTCATTATATCGTACATGGCGGGGAAGGCCCTAAAGGATTTTCATTCGATGCAAGCTTGATGGAGTCTGTTATGCCGTAGTCCCTTTCAAGCTCTTCCATGGGCTTGCCAGGCACATAAGGTTTTACCGAAAGCACATACTCTGGCGGAGAAAGTTTCATGGCTGTTCCATTTTGTATAGACTGCGTTTAATTCATTCCAATATTATGATATTTGACAGTTGGCCCGATTTTTATAAAACTTGCTGAATATGTGAGGCCAAATCAATCCAAATATCAGGATTAAAGCCATGGCCTGTTTTATAATTCGCCAACTGTCCTTTGTAAATAGTATCCATACATTTTGTTATGAGGACACGAAAAACGTTTCCAAACCACAAAATGAGAATTTTTTCGCAAGGTCAGGGAACTAAATAGATTTTAATCATGAGAACAAGACCCGGTGTCGAACTGTTATGCGAAAACCCGGAAAAATGGCCGGTAAAGGGGCGTATGGGCCTGCTTGCCAACCCCGCGTCTGTTGACGGGAAACTGCGCCATTCCCGTGACCTGATTGCCGAAGCATTCCCCGGCCGCCTTACGGCACTCTTCAGTCCACAGCATGGGTTTTTCGCCGAAAAACAGGATAACATGGTAGAATCTCCGGATTCCACGGACCCGGAGCTGGGTATACCAATCTACAGCCTATACGGGAAAACCAGGGTCCCCACAGGTGACATGCTGGAACCCGTTGACACACTGATAATTGATCTCCAGGATGTGGGAACACGTGTATATACCTTTATATACACGATGTCCTACTGCTTAGAGGCCGCAAAAATGCACGGCAAACGTGTAGTGGTTCTGGATCGTCCCAACCCGTTAAACGGTGTGGCTGTGGAAGGCAACATCCTGACTCCTGAGTGTGCTTCGTTTGTAGGGCGGTATCCCATACCGATGCGCCACGGCCTTACAATAGGTGAAACAGCGCTGCTGTTTAACAGCCGTTTTGGCATAGGCAGCGATTTATCTGTTGTCCCAATGGAAAACTGGCAAAGAAAAATGGTGTTCGCAGAGACAGGCCTGCCATGGGTGCCGCCGTCACCCAACCTCCCTACTCCTGATTCTGCGGCAGTTTATCCGGGCCAGGTGATATGGGAAGGCACCAATGTATCGGAAGGCAGGGGCACGACAAGACCGTTCGAGTATTTCGGAGCTCCCTTTATAGACACCAGAGGCATACTCTCATACCTGAGCCCCAAATTCATGGAAGGGATCTTTTTAAGGCCAATCGTTTTTGAGCCTGCTTATCACAAATGGAGCGGGCAACCATGTCACGGCTTCCATATACATGTGACCCGGCCCGACCTCTACAGTCCGTATGCCACATCACTTGCCCTGCTTGAGGCGGTTATCGCCCTTCACAAAGACACGTTCCAATGGAAAGAGCCTCCATACGAGTATGAGCATGAAAGAATGCCTATAGACCTTATAACAGGCGATCGGGAAATCCGGAAACGCCTGGAATCGCTCGAGCCGATAGAATCCATTGAAAGCTCATGGCTGGAAGAACTTGACAATTTCAAAACCATAAGCAGAGAGTTTCACCTCTACAGTTAGGAAGGAAAATCCTGTGGGATCAGATACAACCGGATGGAAACGGATGATGTTTAAAAACAACAAGGTCTGGGTTGAGGTTGACCGCGACAACAATCCTGTCATCCGGAACGGAAAGGTAAAGATAAAGTACCAGCTGGACCAAAAATATGAGTACCAGGTACGTAAAGACGGCATAAAACCTCTTGGCAGCCTTGAAGGTAAAACAAAGGCCGGCCAGGCGGAAAAGCCCGGTACCAAGGTTGCAAGAAAAGGCCGGTCCGACACGCAGAATGAAAACATACCAAAAAACGCCGTGCTTGTTTTCACAGACGGCGCATCATCAGGAAACCCAGGCCCGGCAGGTATAGGGGTCGTGCTGAAATACCGGGAAAACGAAAAAAAAATCTCCAAATACATAGGAGAGACTACCAACAATGTTGCCGAACTTGAAGCTATCAGGGTCGGCCTGTCTGAAATCAAGAACCATGCTCTTCCTGTAAGGGTCTTCACGGACAGCAGCTACGCCTTCGGAGTCCTGACACTTGGCTGGAAAGCAAAGAAAAACCAGGATCTGATCCTTAAAATCAAAAAACTCATGAACACGTTCCAGGATCTACGAATAATAAAGGTAAAGGGACATTCGGGGCTCGCCGGGAACGAAGCAGCAGACACCCTTGCCACAGGCGCCATAAAAAAAGCCGTTGGATGACAAAAAAAAAGCCCGTGCCGGAGACACGGGCATAACGCCACAACAGATAAATTTTATCAGGGGGGGGTTACTCTTTTTTCAAAGCATCCACCTCCTTTTTGACGTCATCAACACCACTGCCTGTACCAGCTCCAGCCGCAGCCGTGGTTGCGCCTTCATTCTTCCAGGTATCCTTAAGTTCATCAAATCCAAGATAAAGGGCAAGCCCGCCACCCAGAAGAAGCATCATCGGCAGCAATCCGGCAATAATCGTCAGGAATGCCTTAAACCATACGGCAAACAGAATGATGCCTATAACCGACGCCACAGCGCCTCCGACCAATGTTTTCATAACGCAATCCTCCTTTACTGATTTTTATAATAACAGTCTTTGATGGCTCCCCCGGTGCACCATCCGGCCCGCAACAGGTCAGGCCTGTCGGACGGATAAATCATACCAGGGACTACTTCCAGATCACCATCAGCCATGCTTTACAAAACCTTAAAAAGCGACATCCTTTTTTCCAGCCCTCATTTTGTTTTGATGGTAATATAACACACAGGCCTGCAAACTCAAGAACCAACCCAACAAAAATCCGTGACCGGCTTTTTTTAATCAATAAGCCTTCCCGACAGGTACCAGCCAAGCAGGGCGAGACATTCAGGATCCAGGTACTGTTCGGCGCGCCTCTGGAAAAGCAGGCTCGCAGAGGCAGGAAAATCATCGTCTCTGTCATTGAACAGAAGCACAACAGGGATCATGGGCAAAGCCGAAAATCCGAGCACCAAATCGTAAAACCCGTCAATATCCGCAGAATAACCGCCAAGCGCCCTGCATGCCACGCCAAGCTCATCGACCCTGCCTGAAAAGTGTGTCGCAATGGGGAGTTCCACCTCGTTTTGAAAAAACTTTGTCAACGGGCCTGAGTCCCTGAGTCCGTTGTAGGTAACCCAATCTGTGCCAAGCGAAAGCCTGGCCGGGCACATCAGAAGGTACCTGCACAGGATAACACAAACGTCAAAGCCAGGTCTTGCGCCCTGCCGGTCAACTATGCCACGCGATGAGACATGGAACACCTTGTCAAACATCTTAATGTCAACCCCGCCACCCCGTACCCGGACACCAAGGCAATCTGCTATGGAGTGAAGATCGATCTCTCCTATTCTGGAAAGGTAATCCGTGTATGTACTTTCAAACACAGGGTTGGGACCGGTCATGGCTTGCAAAAACAGTAACAGTTATGTATCAGGCAACAATATATGTAATCAGTTTATCCGGGAGGTCCCGCCAAAACAACAGCTTTTCGACGCGGATTTGGCGACATGGCCAAGATCCTCGACGAAAAGTTTTTACCTGCCGTGGCATCCGGGTTATCTTTACCAAAATCAATCTGCGGGTTTTTGGCCTGATCTTTTCCATGCTTGACCTTTTCATGGCCTCCGGGGATATTATATAAATTCACATATTTTATAGCAGGCACAATTGCCCGGAAACATTTCCACACCAAGCAAAAAGGAAAAAAAGTGGGGACAAACAACATCATATTTCTTGAAGTTATCGAATGGTTTGACGAGTCGGGGAAACAGTTTGTTCAGCGTATTCCTGAAACCGGTTCCGGTGAGATAAAGTACGGGGCTCAGCTCACGGTCCGGGAAAGCCAGGCCGCGGTCTTTTTTTACCAGGGCAAAGCGGTCGGTGTCTTCGGGCCGGGAAGACACACCCTTAAAACAGCCAACATCCCGCTGTTGACAAAAATCGCCGCCCTGCCATGGGCCATGACAAGCCCCCTGCGCGCGGAAGTCTATTTCACAAACCTCAAAACGTTTACGAACCTCAAGTGGGGAACACGTGACCCGGTTGCCTTCAAGGATGCGGAACTGGGCCTGGTCAGGTTGAGGGCGTTCGGCGTGTTCAACACCCGGATCGTTCAGCCGGTTCTTTTCATAAACAATCTTGTGGGCACCCAGGGCATATACACCACCGATGAAATAGGCGATTACCTCAACAGGGTTATAGTATCAAGATTCAACGATTACATGGGGGAAAAAATCCACTCGATTCTCGATCTTCCCTCCTCTTACAACGATCCATGGCGCTGAAGGAGGACTTCTCCCGTTTCGGCCTGGCCCTGACCGAGCTTTACATAAACGCCATAACTCCGCCGCCGGAGGTACAGAAAGCCATTGACGACAGGAGCCGCATGGGTGTTTTCAAC
>MZGQ01000048.1 GCA_002085115.1 Desulfococcus sp. 4484_241 | reverse complement strand
CCTCCAAAACAATCCGGAACTGGCTCTCTGTGCTGAAAGCCTCTTACATCGTTTTCGAACTGCCGCCGTTTTTCGAGAACATCCGCAAGCGTGTCATCAAGTCACCCAAGATATACTTCACGGACACCGGACTCGTCGCTTTTCTGCTGGGTATCCATACGGAACAACAGGCGCTCCGCGACCCCCTGCGTGGCAGTCTCTACGAGAACCTCGTGATTACGGAAATCGTGAAGGGCGCCTTAAACCGCGGAATCAGGCCGGAGATCTATTTCTTCCGCGACTCCCATGGCAACGAGGTCGATCTTCTGATACGGGAAAAGGGGACACTCTTCCCGGTTGAGATCAAGTCCGCCGCGACTTTTTCCACCGATTTCGTGAAAGGGCTGGAGAAGTTCCGAACGCTCGCGGGCGACCGTGTCGCCGCAGGGGCGGTTCTGTACAACGGGGAACAGGAGTTTGCTGTCCGTGGAGTGCGTATTTTCACGGCAATTTTGACCTCTGGGAGACCTTGACCTCACCCCATGGGCAGAAGACGGACTGATTTTTACCCCAAAATGTGCATCTGAATATGCTCCACGGAGGGAATCCGGAGCACGGTGCCGGGCTCGAGCTCCATGGGAAAAAAGATGCCGTTGTAATCGCAGATGATCCACCACAGGCCGGCCGGCTCCTCGCCGTTCAGGATCGCTTCGATGATGTCGGGGGCGAGCGTGGTCAACTTCAGAATGCGGGCCACGTAGGAGTTGTCCACATCCAGGCCTCTGCCCAGGAGAACGCCCGGGCCAGAGCCTGTATGATGGCGGTCTGCACCGTTCCCGGTCCGCCTGCCTGTCGGCAGACAGGTCGCCCCGGAAAAGACCTGCCAAGAGACGGGTTGTCTTTTTTCAAATGGTGGAGGGAACGCCGCCTTCCGGAAATCCGGTCTCCCCGGCGCCGATACATCAAAACTCTTTATTTACAGAGCTTGTCATCATTTTCTGTCACAACAGCCCAGTCTGGATTATAGTTTCCCAGGGGGGGCACGACAAACCAGCGAGGAAGCTTGCAGAAAAACCTGACATTTTCGGATGAATCAAGTTTTTTCACAATTTCACGCTCTACTTCAGAGTCGAAGGGGACATAATCATACGGAATACGATCATCTATTTACTCTGTACCTCGTAGAGCCTGGCCGGATATTCTTCGATCTCGCGTTCCTCAAGAAGGCGTATTTCATAAACCTGACCTTTTCATGCAGGGCGCGGTTGATAAGTCCGGCTCTCTCCGTCATGAATGCCTGGGGATTGAAGGCAAACTCCCTTAGCAATGTTCATGGAATTGAGGTCTAATTTTCCCGGTTTGTCAGGCGTTGCGATTCTCCGTTGTTATACCATCCAGGGCTTATGTTTTCCGTAAGGGGCGCTTGATTCGCGTATTTTGCAATCTGTCGTGGGGGGTGGAACCCGTCCCTACACGATCCGCACGTACATTATCTGGTAAATAATAGCGGTCTGTTTCCCATTTGGCGGGATTGTCCATGATATATTGGCGTATCTGGTTCAATTCGTTTTCATCGCGGACAATGTGTTCGTAATAATTCCGTTGCCAGACCGGCGCGCCGGGGGTTTTACGCAGTTCGTTGATCCGTTTGGTGACGGCGGATTTAAACCCGGCAATCAGGGAACCTAACGATTTGGGCGGTCGGGTGAATACTGTCGATGTCGGGACGCCGTGCGCCCCTACATTGTCGGCAATGACAATAATCCCGTGTAGGTGATTCGGCATGACCACCCATTCATCCAATTCGATTTCACGGCGTATTGCCGCCGTTCGTATCCATTCATTCGCCACAATCCCCAAAACAAAATTTTTTTAAGATTATTCCCTTAAAAATTCCATCAATAGCGGATCCTGGGTAATGAATTGACTTTGATTTTGTCGTACGACTATGGTAAGAAGTGTGCTGCGTTCATAGGGGTACAAGGGATGCCTTATAATAAACCAGGGATATTCAGGCCCGAAACTGCACAATTGAAAATGCCGGAGGAAAAATGCCGCTTTTTACTGTAGATGCCGACAAGTGCAACCGGGACAACATATGCGCGGCCGAATGCCCGGTGAAAATCATACGTATAAACCAGGGTGGTGTGCCGACTCCTGTGGACGGGGCGCAGCAGGTATGTATCGAGTGCGGCCACTGTGTGGCGGTTTGCCCTACCGGCGCACTTGTCCATGAGAAATTAAGGCCCGAAGATTGCGCGCCCGTGAAAAAAGAGTGGCTGCTGACACCGGAGCAGGCGGAACATTTTCTGCGTTACAGAAGATCCATAAGAACATACAAGGAAAAACAGGTAAGCAGGGATATTCTGGAAAGACTTATCCATATAGCGCGTTATGCGCCTTCCGGCCATAACACTCAACCTGTGAGGTGGCAGGTTATCTATGACAGGGACGAGGTAAGACGGCTGTCCGGCTACGTCGCGGAGTGGATGCGCCACATGCTGGACACAGCCGGGGAAATGGCCAAATCTATGCATTTTGACCTTGTGGTGGGTGCATGGGACCTTGGCGTGGATGTAATAAGCCGGGACGCTCCCCATCTGATACTTGCAAACGGGGCTGCGGCAAATCCCGCTTCACAAACGGCTTGTATCATCGCAATGACATACCTTGACCTTGCCGCGCCTTCACTTGGACTGGGAACCTGCTGGAACGGCTTTTTCAACGCTGCGGCTTTTTCCTGGAAACCACTTCAGGAGGCCCTCGGGCTAAAACCGGGGGAAAAGAACTTTGCCGCAATGATGGTGGGCTATCCCGGGTTCCGCTATCACCGCATGCCGGAGAGAAACGCTCCAAAGATAAAGTGGTCGTAAAAGAACTAAAAAAACCGAGATAAACTTGATAATACATCAAAAGTTTAATACGCTTTATATCTGAAGGTTGGGAATTTTTGCAAATTGCCGGTCTGCAACGCTTGCAGGGTGAGGGGGTATGAGACATATCGGTGTTGATGATATAAGAAAAGTCCTTATCATCGGAGCAGGAACCATGGGGCAGCAGGTCGGGTTCCTGTGCGCTGCAAAAGGCTTTGATACAACGATCTACGACCTCTCACAGCCCATACTCGATAATGCGTATGCTTCTATCGAAAAGCTCTCTGCCCTTTTTGTTTCCAGGGGCATGCTGAGCAATGACAATGCACAGGATGCCATTGCCAGAATAACTTTAACCACCGACGAACGGCGGGCCGGGGAAGACGCCGATTTTCTGTCCGAATCGGTTACCGAATCACTTGACGTAAAATGTCGGGTGCTTGAAAAATTCGGGGCTGTCTGCCCGCCGCACACGGTATTTACCACCAACACATCCACGCTGATACCATCCCTTATGGCCCACGCAACCGGCAGGCCGCCGCTGTTCGCGGCTTTTCACTTTCATAATACCGTTTCAACAAACATTGTGGATATAATGCCCCATCCCGGCACAGCGGACGAGACCGTTGACCTTATCAGGAAATTCGCCATAAGGCTTGGCCAGACACCGATACTGATTAAAAAGGAGAACTACGGATACGCATTCAACGCAATACTGATGAATCTTTGCGATACGGCGCTATATCTCGCCGCAGCCGGTGTCTCCACGATCGAAGACATAGACAGGGCATGGATGGGGATCATGCGATGGATATGGGGCCCTTCGGTATCATGGACAGCGTAGGGCTTGACACCGTGCTGAAGATAAACGAAATCTGGGCGCAACAGCTCAATGACCCAAAAGCCATGGCAAACATGAAAAAACGGGGGAAGGTTTTTACACCTACCCGAACCCGGCTTTTAAGTCCAAAGACTTTATATCCACGGCATCTGTAAAAAATTGAACCCCCAAAAACGGGCAGGAAGAAAATGATAGGAATCAACAGGAATCGCGGTTTAGTTCTCATCCCATTATTGCTTCTGTCGGCGGTCTTATGCTTTTCCCCCCTTATCCTGCCGGCTTTTGCTGCCTCTTCCCCCTCTGCCGTTGTACTGGATGATGCCGTCGGGACCCAGTACATCGGCAAGCATGTAGAATACATCGAAGACGCGAACAAGGCGTTATCCATAAACGAGGTAGCCGCGGAGAAAGGGTTTTGGCATAAGTCTGACAGGGATACATTGGGTTTCGGGTTCACAGACTCGGTATACTGGTTCCGTTTCACTGTAAACAACCCATACAGCCATGTAAAAGATTTTTACCTGGAGATCCCATATCCCCTGCTCAACCTGATCGAACTATACGTTCCGCAACCAAGAGGATTGTTCAACAAGATGAAGGCGGGCTCCCTCTATCCTTTTGACACAAGAGAAATAACCGACAAAGATTTTGTATTCCTTCTTAAACAGCCCCCCGGCAACGCCACATACTATGTACGTGTTGAGACAAGTACTTCGCTGAATTTCGAGCCTATAATCCGTTCCCACAGCGCCTATATTTCCAAGATTAACAAAATATACCCCATCTTCTGGCTTTACTACGGCGCCATGCTTATTATGGTAATCTACAACCTGGTGCTCTATTTTGTTATAAGGGAAAAGAACTTTCTTTACCTCTCGTTTTTCATATTCTTTTACACACTGTTCCAGTTCACTTTAAACGGATTTGCCTTCCAGTACCTGTGGCCCAATTCGGTATGGTGGGCCAACAACTGCCTGCCAATGTTCATGGGCCTGACCATGGCTATGTGTATAATCTTCATGCGTTCGTTTCTGGGCATCCCGGAAACTTACTCCGGGACCCTCGTTGACAGAACAAGTCTATACGGGATACTGCTTCCCAACCTCGTGTGGGCAGGATGTTCCCTCCTGTTTCCCTATGCGGTAAGCATAAAGGTCGCTACTGCTCTTATCATAGTATCCCTTGTTATCATGGGTGTAAGCGGAATTATATCCTTAAGTTTTACACGGCAGGTGCGCTTTATATTAATAAGCAGCGGTTTTCTGTTTTTTGGGATTCTTCTATATACCTTCAAGACATTCGGTTTACTTCCTTCAAACTTTCTTACAAACTGGGGAATCCAGATAGGATCGGCTGTTTTTGTATCACTGCTTTCCATCAGTCTTGCCGACAAGATAACCGTTCTCAAAAACGAACTTATTAAAACGAACGCAAATATAACCACAATGCTGCGAAGCATATCCCATGAGAGCGAGGTAGGTGAAGAAATAGAAGCCAAAACATACAAGGAAGAGGACCTTGGAGAAATATTAAACGAAAGGTTCAATGCATTTATGCAAAAATTCAGGGAACTGGTAACCGATGTCAACGGCGATACGGAAACCCTGAAAGAATCGTCTGCGAACCTGCTTGCACTGTCCGACAAGATGACTCATGAGACCGCCGAGATATCGGCCAACTCCAACTCGGTAGCTTCTGCATCAGAAGAGTTGAGCTCGAAAATGGTGGCAATAGCGGGAACAATGGAACAGACATCACAGAATGTGAACCTGATAGTATCTGCGGTCGAGGAGATGAATAATACTACCGAAGAAATAAGCGCCAACACAGAGACAGCCCGCAGCATCACTGAAAATGCCGTGGCCCATGCCAGGGATGTGTCAGATAAGGTTGATAATCTTGGGGAAGCGGCCGAAAAGATCGTAACCGTAACCGAGGTCATAGCCGAAATATCCAAAAAAACAAACCTGCTTGCCCTGAACGCCACCATAGAAGCAGCAAGGGCTGGTGAGGCCGGGAAGGGGTTTGCGGTTGTAGCCAACGAAATCAAGGAACTGGCAAAGCAGACCGCTAACGCCACTCAGCAGATAAGCGCACAGATAGAAGAGAACAAACAGGTTACTGCAGAAACTGTAAAAGAGATAGGCCAGATAGTTGAAACCATAAACAGCGTCAACGAGATTGTTGCGACTATTGCGTCATCCATAGAGGAACAGTCGGCCTCCACAAGGGAGATAGCCAGCAACGTGGTCCAGATATCACAGGGAGTATCCGGTGTTTCACAGAGCGTATCACAATGTTCAACAGTGGCAAACAACGTGTCCAAGGAGGTTGTCTCTCTGAGTTCATCTTCAAAGCAGATGAACGAAAACAGTGTGGGGGTTCGACAAAGCGCTGAAGATCTGTTGAATATGGCGCAACACCTCTCTGAGCTGGTCGGAAGGTTCAGAGTTTGATTGCCATAACGGACCGCGGAATTTTTGCTCCGGGCAGAAAAATCCCCGTGGGATATCCAGGCTAACCTGCGGTTTGCTTGCCTGCATTTGAGAGTAGTTTGTCAGCGTTCGGGCAGTGCCATCATTCTTCTTGCCTCGGATGGTGTAGCCGGCTCCTTTCCCGATTCGCGGGCGATATCAGCCAGTGCTTCAACAAGACGGCCGTTTTCATAAACCTTTTCTCCGCTCGGAAGGTAAAAAGTATCTTCAAGCCCGGTTCTGACATTTCCTCCAAGTTCTACGGTTCGACGGAGCACTTCCCATATGCGTTTTGGGTTATCACCGGTTGCAATTGTCTGCCAGCATGCATCTTCCGGCAGTTCATCAACAAGTATTGGAAGAAGATCCGCACGGGCAGGCATGCCGGAAGCGACCCCCATTACAAATGAAACATGTGCTGTGCCTTCAAACATTCCGTTTCGCCGAAACATGCCGACACTTCGGACTATTCCAAGGTCAAAACATTCAAATTCGGGCACTATCCCGTGGCTGTTCATAACCTCAAGAAAACCGTTTATCTTTTCAACCGGGTTATCAAACAAAATAGGCGGCCAGGCCCAACTGCCGTCTTGGCGTATCTTGAGATAGTTGAGAGAGCCGGCGTTGCAAGCGGCCATCTCCGGCTTGAACGCCTCAAGGCATGCAGCAGGACCGGAAATATCGGGCCCCACCACACCGGTGCTCATGCAGATTATCATGTCAGGAGCCGCAGCCTTTATGGCGGAAAGTATCTCGCCAACCACTTCGACATCCCATGTCGGCAGCATTCCCATACCAGGCTCCTGGGCCCTGAAATGCAGGTGCACCACGCTGGCGCCCTGATCGTATGCCTGCCGCGCAGCATCTGCCATCTCCGTGGGGGTTACAGGAACATTGAAACGTGCCGGATCGGTAAGGACTCCCGTAACAGCGCATGTGATAACCGTCTTGCCGTTGATTGACATATTCCACCTCGTTGAAATATTATAGAGCCAAATAAAAAATATCAGAAAATATCCTGTTTGAAAATCATGTTTTAAGTTACAAGGGAAAATACCATGACTCACGATGATGCCGACAGATACAAAAACAAGCACCCAAAACAGGCTGTGCCCCACCCTGCTGCGGCTGCTTCCCTTAAATCCATAGTGAAAAACGGAATGATAAGCTGTGCCGATGCCCACAGGATAGCCCGAAATACCGGCCTGCCCCCCTCTGAGATAGGCAAGGCCATTGACCTGCTGGAATATCGCATTACTGCCTGCCAGATGGGGTTATTCGGCTATCCCGGAAAAAAAACAGTAAAACCAATGGAAAAAGTCCCTGCCCCGCTCAGGGCAGCTATTACTGACGCCATTGAAGGCAAGAGTATCCCTTGCGTTGCGTGCTGGCGAATCGCTGCCGAGCACTCGATCCCTAAAATAAAGGTCGCATCAGCATGCGAAGCTCTTGGGGTAAAGATCGGACCATGTCAGCTTGGCGCTTTTTAAGCCTGTTGGTTACTAAAACAGCCGAAAACAAGGGGCTACTCAAGCTCCGGATAGTTTGCAGGGTCTTTTACAAACTCTTCAAACCCGTTTTTTTCAAGAAACACCGAAACCATCTGCCCTACAAGACCTGCGGTGTCTATGCGGTACCCACCCCTTGCATCCCTGCCTGCAATACGTTTTGCGTTTTTAACGATAGTTGAAAGGGCCGTTGCAGTAAGCTCTATGTTTACATGTACATCAAGCCTGTCATCCCTTGATTCCGCCATATTTCGCACTCCTGTTGTTCTTTTACAAACAGTTTTGACACGCGCATGGACATGACTTATCGCCTGCCGCAGCAGCTTCCAGGCCCTGCACAACCAGCTTCAGCCGGTGACGCCCCACAACACGTGGTATCTCCACGCCCGGGCAGCCTGTTTTTTGCCGGGCCTGACATGGAAGAATGGGCCGACAGGATCTTTTTTACTTTACGGCTTCCACACTTACTGCATGCAGGTGGAGTTTTGTCGGAAACACCTACAAGAATTTCGGTTATACTACCACACTCGGTGCATTCATATTCATACAATGGCATATCCACACCTCCTCAATAAAAACAAAATTTTTATGGCAAGTTACGGTTATCACGCATAACCGGATATTGAGACCAGACACGCTCAGTATAAAGTAACAGGTTGAATCGGTCAATTAAGAGTTGATTCCCAAAGCCCGTGAACATTATCAGGGCTGTTTCAGACAGCAGACGGATTAAATCAGCCTCAGCCTGTCATCGGCAAGGCAATAGCGTTCATTGCCGCACAGCAGCCAAAAGTCAGGCTGCCAGGGCATACACTGGTATGAGATCCGGCTAAAAACAATTGAAAACCTACCGCAAATATAGTATTATATCTATTTTTGCGTCAATAAAATGTTTGCTTTAAGGATACTTTACTTTGCGAAATTTTTCTTCTGCAAAGAACCGGGTTGATTTCCCGAAACAGATGATGGTCAACCCAATTACTCTTTCATTTACAAAAGAGTGCGCACACCTTGAGAAAACGTTTACCAGGGTATACCAGGAAAAATCCGTAGCTCTATTGCGCTACGCCATTATCATTGCCCTTGTCACCTGGTCCAGCATAGGCTTTCTGGATCGCTACATTGACTACAACTCATATTTGAAGCTGTGGGCTATACGGTACGGGATCGGGGTCCCGATATTTATTGCCGGGTTTTTACTCTCTTATACCGATTTTTTTAAAAAAAACATGCAGGCGATTGTATCTTTGTGTGTTTTCCTGGCAGGCATTGCCGTTATAGCCATGATCTACCTTGCCCACTCCCCGCTGCGGGACACCTATTATGTGGGGCTGATACTGGTGTTTATCTTCGCATACACTCTTTTACGGCTGAAATTTTTCTGGGCTTCGCTTGTCTGCTGGCTCATTGTTGCTGCTTATGAAACCACGGCCTTTGTTATCGGCACACCCTCAAAAATCCTTCTCATCAACAGTTTCTTTTTCATCAACGCCAATATAACAGGCATGTTTGCCTGTTACTTTTTCGAATTGTCGCACAGGAAAAATTTTTTTTTGACAATGCAGCTTGAAGCGGAAAAGGAAAAGGTAAAGGCTGCAAACGAGGAGCTTGAAAGCAATGTAAAAGAGCGGACACGTCAGCTTCTGAAGATCAATGAAGATCTGAATATTATGATAAACGATTTCAGGGCCGCACGGGACCGCTTGAAAAAAAGTGAAGAAAAATATCGATCTATCATCACCAGTATGGAGGAGGGCTACTATGAAATGGACCTCCAGTGTAACTTTACTTTCTGCAACGATTCCACCCTTAAAATCTTCGGGCACGATTCCCATAAAGAACTCATAGGTAAAAACCTGCGTTCATACATGTCAAAGGAAAATGCCGAACATGTACTAAAGGCTTTTAACAATGTCTATCAGAACAATATCCCTGAAAAGGCAATGAACTGGGAGATAAAAACCGCCCGTGGAGAGATATGCTTTCTCGAAGTTTCGGCATCGAGGATAAACGATGCGACAGGACAGCCACAAGGGTTCCGGGGAATTATTCGTGATATAACCGAACGCAAGAGGATGGAGAGAAAACTTCTTGAATATTATGAAAATATAAAGCAGACCCAGACCATGACCATCCTCGGCCTTGCCAAGCTCGCGGAATACAGGGACAAGAACACGGGAGAACACCTGGAAAGGATGATGGAGTATACACGGATCCTGACCACCGCCCTGGCTCAACACCCAAAATACAGGTCATACATAACCGATGATTATATAGAGGATATCTGCCTTTCATCAATTCTTCATGATATCGGCAAGGTCGGCATCGCAGACGATATACTCCTGAAACCAGGGCCGCTGACACCGGATGAGTATGAAAAGGTAAAAAAGCATCCGCTGTTTGGTGGAGACGCTCTTCAGGCGATAGAGGAAAAAGTGAAGGGGAAATCCTTCCTGTCTCTTGGGAAAGAGATATGCTACTACCACCATGAGCGGTGGGACGGCACCGGTTACCCGAAAGGACTTAAAGGCGAAGAGATTCCGCTGGCGGCACGAATCGTGGCGCTGGTTGATGTCTATGACGCTATAACCTCCGACAGGGTATACAAAAAAGCGTTATCTCACGACGAGACCGTCCGTATCATAGCCAATGAGCGCGGCAAGCACTTTGATCCAGATATAGTGGACGTATTTCTGGCCAATGAAAAGAAATTTAAACAGATACTGGAATCATACAGAAAAAACAGAAAAACCGGTTCAGGCTCCGCTCCCGGCAAAGATATGGCCGCGGTATAGCCCAAGTTTAACTTATACCTTTTTCCTGCCCACCGGCACCATCCGTATGCCGAAATTTTTCATCTCATATATAAACAGGCCGTCCACCTTCAAAAAACCGTCAGCAAAAACCGCCGGGAACGGTTCCTCTTCTACGCGTATGATATCAGCCTCAACCTCAATGCGTCTGTTTTCAGGGATCACCTGGCCCCTGTAGATCCATTCATGTTCGTTGTGAAGCACAAACTCAAAGCAATGGGTGTCTGCAAACTCCTTCCACCTGTCAAGACAGACCACCTTCAAAAGCTGTAGAAACGATTCAAGCCCCAATGAGCCGGGACAAACCGGGTCCTGGTAAAAATGGGCCTTAAAGAACCACTCCTCAGGATCGACCTGTTTTACGCCTCTTATGAAGCCAAGTCCCCTGGAGCCGCCGCCCGGTATGTATGTCTCAACATAATCGATCATAAGCAGGGCTTTTGAGGGAAGAGCCGCCCCCCTCTCCCGGGGCGTTGTAATCTCATTGTCGTCCGGGGACAGAGGAGCCTCGGGTGTAAACCGTATGCTTAACCCTCGTTTGAGCTCATTTTCTGAAGAGATATATGCACGCTCGGCGGCCTTGGGCACCCCCACCTGCCGTGAAAGCGCATCGGCCGAAAAAAAGCCGAAATATGTGGTTCCCTTGTAGACCATCTGCGAGTCCTGGTCCCGGATAACCTCGATATCGAAATGTTGAATTATCATACCTCCCGACTCCGACACCCTGGTCATTCGGGCGCGCATGGTAAGCGTCGTTTCTTCGTTTAGCAAGTCCACATATTGCACCGCCGTTCCGCCGAGGTTGCGGAACTTGAGATCCTTTTCACTTCGCAGCGCAGACCCTGCGTATGCCGCAAGCCACCCGCAGGGCTGAAGCGCTATCTCCAAAAGCACGCAAAATGGCACAGACGGCTGACGATTGGCCCTGAAATACCAGTCATCAGGACGAATCGTGTATTCCGCTTCGATCCATCCACCGGGTTTGACAGCCCACTGTTCGTGGTCGATAAACGTGACTCTGTCCATGAAAAAGTACGGCGGTCCCGGCAGCCTGGCTATAATACGTTCGTTGTCAAAAACGGCATAAGGTTTTCCAAAAGCCTCGGATGGATTGCCGATGGCATAAGCAAGCAGCTTATCCCGGCCATAGAGAGTCGGCTTGGATGCCGTCCCGTTGCGATGATGAGAATCCCTGTTCTTGGTGCGGTTTGTCCAAAACGACTCAAGGGCCTCTTTTGTAAGACCGGTCGCTTTCATTGACATCTGCTCAAACATGACAATCCTGTGGCCGTCAGCATATATGAAAGCATCAGCAACAACGTACGGTTCGGGATTATACCCGATCTCCCTCAACTCCACTTCATAAACGACTTTCCTGGTTTCAGCAGTAACAGGGCCTCTGCACTTGAGCACGCTCCCAAGGTTTGGGACAGGCTCGAACCATACATCATCACGGTCCGTAACCCATCCCATGCGAAGGACCAGAACCCTCAGCGCCTGTTCACAGCACTGGTACATAAGGGTGCCCGGCATAACCATGTCATCGACAAAATGGCAGGTCAAAAACCATGCATCGGGCTCTATGTCAGCCTCGGCCCTGATACTTCCAAGCCCGTATCTGCCGCCTTCCGGCTCGACTGAAAGAATCCTGTCTATAAGTTTCATACGGCCGTCCGGCAGCCTTGTTGACTTTGAAAGCACTATCCCTGCGAACAGATCCCCAAAGCACTCCTCAGCCATCCCCCTCCGCAACGCATCAACCTGCTCATCGGTATAACCTTCAGGCATCATTGAGACAAGCGGCCGCCATCCAGCCACTTTCCCTTCCCTCGGCTCGAGCTCCTCCTTTGTGAGAACAACTCCTCCTGACGCTTTTATCTCTTCAGGGGTGAAAAAGCCGGCGCATCCGTTTTTCATCGTTATTACATGCCGCCCGTCTATATACCCCTTGAATTCAAAGAAGAACAGGTAGGTTTCCGCCTGGCGGACGAACCTCTTTATCTCTATTTCATACCGGATGACATCCCCTTCTCCTGGAAGTCCTTCGTGAAACATTGCCACGGCATCAAGAAGCCTGTAGCTTCGTTTCCCTTTGACGGCAAGATCGATTCCAAGATAGGAACACAAAAACAGGTCGGCCTGTCCGGCTTCTATGGCTATGCATACCGGGGCCTTGCCACCCTGCAGATACCAGGCGCCGGGCAGCACGTCATGCTCGGTAACCACCTTTCCGGAACCAAGAGAGCCTTTTTCGCCTTCCACTGAAACAATCCTGTCAACCAGCATCAACGGCTCGTCCGGAAGCCTTACCCTCACAGGATATGTATCCACAATCGCAAATTCAGGGCCAAGCACTTTTGCAATCGACCCGACTGCAAATTCCATGCACATATCGCGGGTAAAAGCCACGGATGGTTTTTTATCAGCCAAAGGGCGTTCAATAACATCTGCAGCTTTATGAAAATCCGGCAAAAACTCCCGGTTTTGCAGCGGTATTTGCGCCTGGATATCGGCGCTGTCCAGAGACAGGGCTGTTTCAAGAAGCTGTGCCTGCAGTTCAAAGGCCTGGGCGTAAGCATGATTCATCTTTTCTGAAAATTCCAGGAATACCCTGTGTGCCTCTGTAGTTGCGTCTGCTTCCCTGACTATGCTGTCCATGACATCTGCCCATGGCTTGTCACCTTGCTCAATGCCTGGCCCGGAAGAAAGGATGGATGGACGCATCGGCTTTACAGCCGCTGTTTCAGGCATGGGTGATGGAACCGCCGGACTTGCGGCAACCGGTTCAGGCAAAGAAGGAACCTTTATCAATCCGCCGGCAGGAACCGTTATTTTTTTGTTTTCCTGTTCCTGCGGCTCCTCCTCAAACACGACAGATGGACAGGAATCCCTGCCGTAAAGAAAATCAAGATTTACCGGCACACGCTCGGCAATCAGGGTTGCCGCGCATTTTAAAACCGACAGATAGTCGTTTTCGGAACGGTTGCACATCGATACCGCAAGGTGTGGTTTGTCTGCCAGTATGTTCTGGATCATCCGGGTACATGAGTTGTGAGGCCCCATTTCCAGGAAAACCCTAACGCCCTCCTTGTATGCGTGCCGAACCGTTTGCGTGAAATCAAACCCGTATAGTGCCTGGTCAAGTATCGACTGGGCCGCGTTCTCCGTTGTAAGGTGATACGGACGCCCCTTTGCGCAGCTGTAGAAACGCACACCCTCTGGCGGGGTGACCGGGAAAAGGTGAAGTTCCCTGTATGCGTTCTTTACAGGCACGACAGCGTCGCAATGGACCGTAACCACCCCTTCAAGGAACACCGCCTCACACCCCAGCGCCTTAATGGCTTCCCTGACCTGGACACCGCGTCCACCTATCACACATTCTGAAAAACTGTTTACAATCAGCAGATAAACGTGAGGGAAATGCCGGATCGTCTTTTTTACTTCCCCTGCGCTCCTGTTCACAACCGCGACACGCCAATCAACGTCCTCATCAGGCGGGACTTTCCAAACATCTCTTGCCGCGTTACAGGGACCGCCAAGCTCTGTTTTAAAGAGGTTTGAAGCCCTCATCCTGTCCCGGAACCCGGATAAACAAAGGCTATCTCTCCCTTTTGCGAGCCTACCGGGTAAAGATGGGTGGAATATTTTATGCCGCGCATTCCGCTTATGCTGCTGGGTTTGTCATCGACGATAAGGCCCTTGGCCTCTGCCACGAATTTCCCAAGCTCGACAACGCTTCCCGCAACCATGGAAACGGCATACGCCCTGTTCATGTCAAGCCCTCTTTCCAGGTACCATCTGCGGGCAAGCATATCGATGTTTGCATTCTTTTCATCTATCTTGCGAAGATATGAACCAAGTGCGTCAAGACCGGCTATCAATTCGCTGTTGTTTTCCCCCTCGACCACGAACAGGCCGGCGCGGTCCGCAAGAAGGCCCAAGGGCAATCTTCTTTCCCTTTGGAGCATTTCAATCCGGGCGGTTGGAGCGTTTGAAACATGGTCATGCTCCTCGAGCACAACATGAACGACACCGCCTCCCCGCGCCATGGATCCCACGCACGCCCTCCTTGGCCCCTCTTCCCTGTTGCGAAACCAGTAGTGCGGGGTGTTGGGCATGTAAAAGAAAGATGATGCAAACCTCCCGCTGCCGGGAGAGGAAAAGCCAACCAGAGGAGGCACAATTTCCTGGTACATGCACAGGCTTGTCTTGACAAAAGAGGCAAGACCGGCAACCGCTCCGACATTACCGGTGTTGCTCTTCAATGTTCCAAGGGCGCACTGCTTTATGGAAGATGAAGATTGGCTGTTTGTAAAAAAATCGCATATTGCATCAGACTCGGCACTGTCTTCTACCGGGTCCGCACTGCCGTGTGCTTCGAAATAGGATATGGATGAAGGCTCTATATCAGCCTCGGCAAACGCGCGCTCAAGTGAAAGCCGATAAGCGTACTTCATGGAATCGATGCGTGATGAAGGACTCTTTCCAAACGGAATGCTGCCCGTTGAGCTGCCGATTCCCTTAATTACAGCGTAAACACGATCTCCATCAGCAACTGCGTCCTCAAGGCGCTTGAGTACTACAGCAGCAGCCCCATCGCCAGGCAATGGGCCATCTGCAGAGGCGTCAAACGGCCGCACATCAGCACTGCGACTAAACCGGCAGATAAAATTGTCGGTAATAATACGCCTGATTTCAGCGGGAAGATCCACCGCCCCTACCAGAAAAGCGTCTGTCTCGTTTAATCTGAGCGAGCGGGCTCCTATCTCCAGGGCATGGAGTCCTGAAGACTCGTGACACGAGACAACAAACCCGGGACCGCCAAGCTGGAACTGTTTGGCGATCCTGCTTGCCATTATCCCACCCAGGGCGCCCACAACACGCGATGATGTCAATGGAGGGCAACAACCGTTTTTCAGCTCCTCGACCCATTTTGAAAATCCGGATGCAGACAAACCGGTTTCTTTCACTTTTTCCCATTTACCGGCTTCCTTGGCAAGGCTCCATCTTACGTGGTAGTCGTTTGCCTGGACATCAAAGTCCATGCCTATAACAACCCCCATGCGCGGACGTTTCTTCCTCAACGGCAGTCCGGCATCCTTCAGCGCCCTTGCAGCCGTCGTCAACATGAGAAGATGCTGGGGAAGTATGTCCGGTATCTCCCTGGGCGGAATGTTAAATTCACCTATAAGAGCCGAAACCTCATTGATAAAAACGCCTGCCTTAAGTTCATGCCCCAGCCAATCATTAAGAAGCTCTCCAAATCCACGCCACCTTTCCTGCGACGGACTGTCAAAAAAAGATTCACCCTTTAGCACTGCCTCCTGGAAACGGCGCAACCCGGCCTGGTTTCCAAATACCGTTTCCATGCCTACAACTGCTATATCAGGCGGCCCTGGCCATGAAACAACTCCGCTTTTGGAAACACCTGCAGCAGGAGCACGGCCATGCAGTTCGCCGTCCCATTCCTCAATGAGAACATGCGCATTTATACCGCCGAATCCGAAAGAGCTTACCGCAGCACGAAGAGGCACCCCGGGCTGCTTGGGGAACCATTTTTCAGGTTTGAGCTGTACTCTGAAGGGACTGCCTATCAGAGGGCTTTTCTCAGGAGGTGACGAAAAGTTGACGCCAGGAGGAATGGTCCTGTTGGCAAGCCCCAACAGGAGCTTTATCATTCCTGCCGCACCGGCTCCGGTCAGCAGGTGGCCAATCATCGATTTGACCGATCCTATGGGGCATTCCCCCTCTGCCCATCGTGCATCTCCCCATAACTCCCTCATACTTGACAGTTCAACAGCATCACCGACAGGTGTCCCGGTGCCATGGCACTCTATGAAGCCAACGTCCCTCGGGGACCATCCGGCCAATTCATAGGCAAAGTGCATTGCCCGTACCTGCCCCTCGCTTTCCGGAGACAGCAGGTTCCCTCCCATATCGTTCGAAAGGCCGATTCCCCGTATGACACCATAAATCCTGTCATTATCACGAACAGCGTCATCCAGCCTCTTTAAAACCATCAGGCCTGCGCCTTCTCCAACAACCAGGCCATCGGCTTTAGCGTCAAAGGGCGAGCAGACACCGGAACGGGACAATGCCCTGAGTTGTGTAAAACCAACCTGTGTATAGAGAATTTCCGGCCTTGATACCCCTCCTGCAAGCATCATGTCGGCCCTGCCGGCCTGGAGCTCATCACAGGCAAGTTTTACCGCATAAAGGGAGGATGAACAGGCGGCGTCAAGGGTATAGGCACAACCGCCGAACCGGAAAGCACTGGCCAGAAGAAGGGCCGGCATGCTTGTGACCATGGCTGAAATCAGATCAATATCTTTTGCAGACAGATCCAGGCCAGGCGGATATTCCCCGAAAAGCTTTTTATGGATTCCTGCTCCGATTATGCGGTTGGAAAGGACTGAGGAACCTACAGTGGGAAGCGCTATGGATGCCAGCACTACGCCTGTCTTTTCCCTGCTGATAGACGACGTTACGCATTTGGAAAGAGCTTCCCTTGCAGCAGTGAGGGCGCAGTGGTAAAGGGGATCGAGACCGGCCAGAAGCTCAGGCTCTATTTCAAATCCCTCTGGATCAAACTCTATCTCCACCGTACCGGCACGCTTGGAAAAAGTCTTGTCAACGGCAAAGGATCGGCTGTAAACATCCTCTACCGGGACAACCCACCTGTGGCCGGGAATTTCGGAAACAGCATCCACCCGGTTTACTATGTTGTCCCAGAAATCCCCTGTATTGGATGCTCCCGGGAAAACGCCCCCTATCCCGACAACGGCTATTGGCTGATAACTGATCATATATGGTCTTCAACCGATCCGGAAAGCCTGCCTCACGATTTAAAGGCAGCCTCTAATGACTTGTCCATTATGGCTTCATACCCCAACATGCGGGCCACCACTTCTTTTTCATTGTTTGAATCAAGGAATGTAACATCGCCCTTTATTTTGCGCCCGCTCTGCTCCTTTATCTCAAGAACAATGACAGTCCCTTCTTTCTGAAAAGATGGACGGTACTGGCGAAACGACCTGAAACCAACAGGCAACGAAACCATGCCCGCATTTTCGTGGCACCAGACGATAGCGGCCTGAAAGGCGGAATCGATTACCAGGGGATCGGCAAGCCACGTATTTCTTACAGGCTGTTTTATCCAGTTGCGCGGGGACGGTGCTCCACTTGCAAAAACCTTAATTCCCTCTTTTGAACAGGAGGCCACATCCTTTATACCGTGAAGAGCTGTTCCATGAAACAGAACGGGCCCGTAAAGCTCATCAACCCCTTTTTTGTAATTTTTCTCAAAAAGTGCCGGGGGAGCGCTAAATACGGGAGGAGAATCATACCCGGAAGACAGGACCGCCTTTGCGGCATAGTATACCCGCCTGTTTTCAGGATCTGAGTCATGAAGCTGCACGTCGATCTCGAATGCAGAATCCTTTCTTACGGGTTTTCCAACCATTACCTTCAGGCCCTTGGAATCGTTGTCGAGCCTGATGCCGGACAAAACGCGCATATCCTCGAACCCTGTAAGCAACAAGCCCGGATTGGCGTGAAGGGCCCCGTTGCCAAGCCACTCAAGCGCCAGGGCGAAGGGTACTACAGGTTTGCCGTTTAGAATGTGATGGGATAATACAGGGCAACTGGCGATATCCAGCTTAAGCGTAAAGGCCGGGAAAAGAGCATCTTTCTTTTTCAAAGAAACTTTGGGGGGCGAAACATCGCTTTGGTCTGCGACTGTTGAACCACTCAAAGTGGCGGCATCCGCTTCTGTGTCATGAAAACCAGCACCAATAACAACCTCCACATCCTCAGATGTACCGGCCATTTCAGCCACCATGCGCCTGGAGCCTGCTCCAAGTGGAATAAGAGGAACGTTATTTTTCTTAAACTCCCGTTTCAGGGCCGGTGTCACCATTCCTCCGTCCCACGGCCCCCAGTTGAATGAAATGACCCTGCAGGATCCGTACTGCATCGCCAGCTGCTGAGCGGTTTTGTTTAACACCTCGTTTGCCATTGCATAGTCAACCTGCCCCCTGTTGCCCATACGCGCACTCACGGATGAAAAAAAGACAAGATACCTTAGTTCATCCATATCAAGCGCAGACAAGAGTGCCCTGGCGCCGGCCACCTTTGTATCGAAAACACGTTCGAACTGTTCGGGCGTTTTTTCCTCTATAAGCTTGTCTTCGAGCACACCCGCTCCATGCACAAGGCACCGTACCGGGCCAAACGTTTTTTTCACGCTTTCGCATATGCCGGCCACAGCCTTTGCATCTCTTACATCCACGGAATGGTAGACTACATCGGCACAAAGTTCCTTGAGCCTGGCAAGGTTTTCTTCCACCTCGCGATTTGCCATGTATCTCTTGAAATGACGGTCAACCTCTGCAGGGGTGGCCGACTTTCCTGCAAACTCGTTTGCAATGATCCTTTTCTTTATTTCACTGTCATCTGTCACTCCACTAAGCCAGTCAGGCTCTTTTGACGGCAGCGGAGACCTGCCAAGGATTACCAGCACCGGCCTGGTTTTTTCGGCAAGGGCGATCATGCACCGCGCAGTTACGCCACGAGCACCGCCGGAAACCATGACAACGTCACCAGGGCCAAGGAGAAGTTCGCCATCAGGGCATTTTTCCTCCACGAGGCAAAGGGCTTTTCTTGCCCCATCGCAAAGCCCCGTCTCAAGCGGACCATCGGAGTTCAATATCTCCCGTGCCACGGCACTGGAACAATCCGGGCTCCCTATCCATGATGGATCGACATCTATATGCCTGCATTTAACCCCTTCCCACTCTATGGCCGCAGTTTTGGCAAGTCCGGCCAACGCCCCCTGGATGGGGTTGAAACCCTTGCTTTTGCCAAACCCCATCTCACCGTCAAGGGATGTTACAGCCGCAAATACAGCATCCCTGCCCTGGCGTGCCGCCTGTTTCAGAAAAGGAGCCGCTCTCTGCACAAGGCTGAAAACCTGTTTTATAATGGTTTCATCCTCCACGTGCCACAGCACGTTATCATGGCGGGCAAAAGAGCCAAGAAGAACAAGTCCTGTGGCAGTTGAAAAATCAACATCAGATGATGGATCCTTGATTATCGCAGTCTTAATCCCAAGATCACCAAGGGCTGAAGCTATATCTTCACCCCAACGTGTGTCTGATGCATAAAGAAAAACTGTTCTGTCTTTGTCCGGTTCAAGCGGTTTTCCAATGGCGACAGGGGAAGAGTCAATCCGTATAACCCTTCTTGGCACATCGGTATCTTCCCCTTCTGGTTGTGGCGTTTTTCCGGTTTTGGCCGTACTGTCGGCACAAGACAGCCCGGCGCCGGAAAGCGAAACAAGGTGATCGCAGATCTCCTTCAACGTGCGCATCTCTGCAAGATCCTCGGGAGCGGCTGATGGAATGTCCGGATGCTCCTCCTCGAACACCGACAGAATCTCCATCTCAAGACCGAGCATATCCACCGGATACCCGGTTACACGGCTCACTATATCAAGCATCGCAGATTCGATCTGTTCCTGGGAAACCCCTGACGCTCCGGGTTTGACGCCTGCCGGGGCCGCAGCAGCAGGCGCAACAGCGCCGGAAAGCGAAACAAGGTGATCGCAGATCTCCTTTAACGTCCGCATCTCTGCAAGATCCTCGGGAGCGGCCGATGGGATGTCCGGATGCTCCTCCTCGAACACCGACAGAATCTCAACCCGCTTGATCGAGTCTATTCCAAGGTCATTCTCTATATCCATCTCAAGACCGAGCATATCCACCGGATAGAAACCCCTGACGCTCCGGGCTTGACGCCTGCCGGGGGTGCTGTTTTGATGGCTTCCGGCTTTGTTTCCTTTTCAACATCTCCAGCCGAAGGCTCGGAAACCGGCGGCGGGGCAACAGGTTCAGGAGAAACCGTCTGAGGGATCCGGGCTGCACCGGGTTCGGCTTTTCCCAATATCGTTTCGCTTATATTCCTGGTTTTTTCCAGAACAGCGGCAAGCGCCCTCCCCGCCTCTGTCTGGGTTTCAAGAAATTTACGGTGCGCGTCAGCCGTCTGCTGCTGGAGGGCCTGCATCGATTTAAGGCTTTCCGAAACCATGGCAAGAGCGTCTTTTACCATACTGCTGTCCGGCCTTACGCCGGAAACGGGTGCCTGGGAGCGCATGGATGATTCAGATGTTGCAGATGGTTTGGCAGGATTTGTATCGGGGCCATCAGCAGCCGGTTGTGGCTTGACGGCGATCCTTCTTTTTGGCCTGGCAGGTTTTTCCTTCCTGTAGTTCGCTCCGCATATCGGTATTGACATCTTCTGCTTGCGCGGTTCTGCAACAGGCCTTGTCTCCCATCCTGCGAGATCAACCGGATATCCCCTGGAAGCCAAAAAACAAAGAACAGCTGCAAGGTCAGCAATCCCCGACGACCTTCCTGCAGAGCCGTCCATCGCAATAGCGTTAAAATCCCTCCCCTTGAGTATTGACTTTACAAGTCCTGTTAAAACCGACTTGGGGCCAACCTCGACATATACCCTGGCCCCGTCTGCATACATGTTTTCAATCTCTTCTACAAAATTAACCGGATTTAAGATCTGGCTTCCAAGAATCTTTTTTACCCCGGCCGGGTCATCGGGGTATGCCTCTGCGGTGACATTCGAAAACACCTTTATTTTACCGGTGGTTATATTCTTTTTCCTGAGGTAATCCTTAAACGGCTTTGCCGCATCCTGTACAAGCCCGGTGTGAAATGCGGCCGACACTGTGAGCTTTGTTGCCCGCAGTTTGTTCTGCTTGCAGAGTTCAAGCGCCCGGTCGATCTCATCCTCCCTGCCCGATAAAACACCCTGCTCGTAACTGTTCCTGTTGGCAAGCACGAGGTCCAGATCGTTTTCCAAAAGGAATTTCTCAATATCAGCCAGCTTGGCCTTGACGGCCATCATGGCGCCCTTCTCCTTGCCCGCGGCAGCCATATATTTGCCACGAGCCGAGGCAAGGGCAAGGAAAGTTTCGTCATCCATCCAGCCGGCGCCTCTAAGGGCTGAAAGCTCTCCAAAGCTGTGGCCGCACATCATATCCGCACCGATATTGAATCGCTCCAGGATCCTGGCCATGCCAAGGCTTAAGGCTCCTATGGCCGGCTGGGCTATGTCCGTGCTTCTGAGCAATTCCTCAGCGGCCTTCCTGTCTTTCTTTGTGTAACCGGCCGGGAAAACAAAATCTGTAAGCCTTGTTCCGGGCCTTGAGGCAAGCCTCGAGAACTGTATGTTCGCAATTTCGAATGTATGGCCGGGGAAAAGAAAAGCTGTTTTCCCATGGCTGTCTTCTGAAACATCGTAAAAGACCGCTTTACCGGCCGGGTTCCCTGAACCGTTTAAGGCATCAACCGCGTCTTTAAAAATGGCTGCAATATCATCGTCGCGCCTGATCACCAGCAGCAGCCTGTGCAGTGCCTTATGGGAAAACTTTTCCCGCGTTTTGGCGGCTTCTTCCCTTACAGCCCGGAAAACTCCGCCGGGCTTGCCTTTGTGGGAGGAAACATCATCGGCGAATTTTTTCAGCTGTTCATTTACATCAGACTTTGTGCTGCCGGAAAATGCTGCTATCTCAACCGTTCCGTCCCATGCAACATCACGTTTTTCAGGCACATACTCCTCTAAAACCATGTGGAAATTGCTGCCGCCGAAACCGAAAGAGCTTACACCGGCCCGCCTTGGATGCCTGGCATCCGAAAACCACGGCCTTAAAGTCGTGCTGATGTAAAAGGGCGTCTCATCTATCTTCAGTTTCGGGTCCGGCTCATCCACCTTGATGGTCGGCAGAATCGCCTTGTGGTGCAGTGCAAGAGATGCCTTTATCAGGCTTGCCGCACCGGCCGCTGCCTTTGTGTGGCCTATCATGGACTTGACAGAGCCTATGGCGCAGCGGTTGCCCGGCTCGGCTCCGGCATCACGGAAAAAGGTGGCCAGGGCTTCAAATTCAACCGCATCACCCACCCTGGTCCCGGTGCCATGCGCCTCAATCAGTTCAACCGTGTCCGGGGGCACATCCGCTTCCTCATATGCCTGTTTCAAGGCCTTCAGCTGCCCTTCGGCAACCGGCGCATAGATCCCGGCGGATTTCCCGTCACTGGATGTTCCGACCCCGCGGATGACGGCATATATCTTGTCACCATCAGCCTCTGCATCACTGAGACGTTTCAAAATGACTATTCCAAGGCCCTCTCCAAGGACCGTGCCATCCGCATCCTTTGAAAACGGTTTCGCATCTCCGGTAAAGGAAAGCACCGATGTCTTGGCAAAACACATGTGCATGAAAATATCGTTAAGGGTGTCAACCCCCCCTGTTATCATCATGTCACACTTGCCCGACAACAGCTCGAGGGCAGCAAGGTTTATTGCGGAAAGCGAGCTTGCGCACGCAGCATCGACAACGCAGTTGGTGCCGCCAAGATCAAACCGGTTGGCGATCCTTCCTGCTATCACGTTACCAAGAAGACCAGGGAAAGAGTTCTCCTGCCACTGCACATAGGCATCCGAAAGCCTTGCCACGACATCCCCGGCCTGGTCCTCAGGCACGCCTGCATCCTCAAGAGCCTTTTTCCACAGAGGAAATCCGAGCCTTGACGCAAGCGGAATCACAAGTTCCTGCGTTCCGGTCGCACCCAATACAACACCTGTACGATCCCTGTTCCACGGTTTCCCGCCCGGGCCATAACCCGCATCCTCCAGAGCCATACGCGTTGCCACAAGGGCCAGCAACTGCGAAGTGTCTGTGGCTTCAAGGATGTTCGGCGGAATCCCGAACTCTGTAGGGTCATACGGGATAGCCGGAAGAAAACCGCCGCGCTTGCAGTATGTATAATCACCGGCCTTTGTATCCTCATTGTAGTAATCTTCGGCAGACCAGTGGGTGTCTGGAACTTCAGTAATAGCGTCCTCGCCACGCGAGAGAAGACGCCAGTAGTCCTTTATGTCCATAGCTCCCGGGAAAAGTCCGCCCATACCAATGATTGCTACTGCCCGATCCTTTTTAAGGCTGTCTTTCTTCAAGATTTCCCCTTCAACGAAATTAAAGCAAAAAGGTTAACTGATTCGCAGCCTGAAAACTCAACTTTCCGACAGGCCGAGTCTTTCCCTGATTTTTGAAAGTTCCATCGGTTCAAACCGCCTTGCAGCTGGAGGCAGTACGACTCCCTGCCCGGCGAGCCATGACGCACGCGTGATTACCGAAGCGCCAAAGAGAAGGTTCATCGCTACGGTGGCAAACTTGCGGTTTTCGGCCTTTTCAAGGAAAGAGCCCTTTACCCACTCGTTAAAAGCTCCTATTGACGGCCCGCACCATATCTGGAAATCGATCTTGCGGTCGGTCTCGCCTACAACACCCCACATCGAGGAACGCCCCAGGTATGAGCGAAAGACAAGGGCCATCTTGTGGCGAGGGTCTTTTTCAGCCTTTTCGATCTGGCGCGGATCACGCTTTTTGAAAAAGTTTTTTGTTTCCTCCCATTCCTCGTCAAAACTCCGCCTGAGTATGGTTTTTTCCACCATCTCCCTGTCCTTTGCCGGGACCTGGTCGAAACTGTCATACCTTACGTAAAGATCGTAGAGCTTTGCCGCACGCATGGCGAACATGGTGCCTCTTTTCAGTACCTGCACCTTTCCGCCCATCTCGAACATGTCCGCCGCAGGGGCCATGACAACGTCCGCCTGCCCGGCTTCGACAAGCATCTGTCTGACCATCCCAGACACCCCGGCTTCTACGCAGGACTGGTTGATGGAACCGGTTACCACGTATGCCGCACCCATCGCAAAGGCAGCGGCTGTTGACTCGGGGGTGGCTATACCACCGCCAAGGCCGACAGGAATAGGATCTTTATAGTTATGTTTGGCGCAAATCTCATCCCGCAACGTAATCATCGTTGGCAGCAGCGCAAGCGCCGGACGGTTATCGGTATGTCCTCCTGAATCTGCCTCCGCAGTAAGAGCGTCTGCCATCGGTATCGATGAGGCCAGGGCAGCCTCATCTTTGGTGATTTTACCCTGTTCCAGCAGCTTTGCCACGACCTTCTCCGGTGGTGGAGAAAAAAACCGGGCGGCCACTTCAACCCTGGAAACTTTACCCACAATGCGGTTTGGAACCACTATATTGCCTTTGGCATCTTTGCGGATCCCCTTGAGGCGGTATAAGACTATGTATGGAGTAAGCCTCATGTACGCTGACGCACTGATAAGCCGCACCTTTTTTTTAAGATAAAGGTTGACTATTGCCTCCTCCAAAAACGGTTCAGAAGGCGAATGGATAAGGTTTACACCAAAGGGAAGATCCCCAAGGTCTTTTTGCAGGGTATCAATGGCTGTTTCAACCTGGGAGGGTGGCAGACCGGCCGAGCCAAAAAAACCGACCATACCTGCTCTTGCTGCCTCCTCAACCATCCTTACCGATGTTATCCCGTTTGCCATGGCACCGGCAACATAAGGATAACGGATGCCCAACATCTGCTTGAACCTTTTATCACCAAGATCCTGTGGTAAAAGCGGCGGGGCATAACCGGCAAGCGGGAAAGACGCCCCTGGACAGTCGTGGCCGGTGGAAAAAAGAACGGCATGCCCGTGGTTTGCCGCTCCGGTCGAACCGTTCATGTTTACCGCGAAAACCGGCTTTGCAAGATTCCAAAGCGCTTCCTTTACAGCCCTGTCTCCCTGTCCGGGTGTAATCCCACTGTCATCACACCACAGGCCAAAACTGCGCGACATCCCAGATGGATCGTTCATACCCTTCCCCGTCAAAAAATATAACCCCTAAGACTTTCGCAAGTCCGGTTATTTTTAAAATTTTCTCCACGTTTGTCAAGAGACCCGCCGGGGTTTAATTTTTCCAAAGCAGCAAATATCATATTGTTTTCCACCGATAATCGAATAGCCCCTCATCTGATGGAGAAAATCAGGCTCCTGCGGTCTGTGCCCGCAAGCCACTACCATCCTTGTTTTGAGCCGAAGCCTGGAGATAAAGACAGTTCCGGGTAAACGGAACCGCTGCTTTGGGAAAAGATACCTGAAACCGGAAAAGGCAGCAGGAAAGACTGCTTTATCATGTCCATTACAGGGCACTTGCCGGATCCACACAAAAACCGATACGACAATTCCCGGAAGATGGCCGCAAAACCGGGCAAACAGCCGTTAATTTGATACCATGTTCCAAGACAGGAAGTGCCTTTATCAATCAGGAGTAAAGGTGTTTACCTTCTCTTTTGAGATTACTGTACCTTTTACCCCATAAAACTCCTCCTGCGTCATCGAAACAAGCAGGTCCCTGTCGGCAGGGGTATAAGCGGCAAAACGCCTGCCGTCACGAGTCGTTCCGATCACGATACCGGTCTGGGGTTCGTTTTCCCTGTTGTACACCACCGTATAGGTATCGACAACGGCAGGCCCTGATGGCTCAGGGTTTATCTGCCTTGCCGGCAGGCTGTCAACATGCTGCTGGCATTCCGAACTGTTTATAATATTCAAAGGCCCATGCAAAGGCTCTGTGCTGCAGACAGCGGTCGAATGTTTTGTCATATAAAAAGAGTTGCCGGTAACAAGGCCGAACTTTCCAGGGTTTGCACGAAGGAGTTGCACCATTTGCGCCATGGAGTGCATGACATAATTGTTGCCCGGCCCTCCGAAATATGGAAGCCCTCCGGTCACAGACAGCGGCCTCGGGTCATCGGCGGGTATGCCCAGCATATCCCTGGTTACCTGTACAGATACCGGGAAACAGCTGTAAAGATCGAAAAAATCGATCTCTTCTATTGTTTTTCCTGCATCGCCAAGCGCCTTTTGAGCGACAACCCGTATTGCCGGAGAAACCCCGTATTCTTCCCTTGACAGAACGTTCCAGTGGTCATGGGCCTCGGCATACCCGTGCAGGTATACCCGTTTCGATCGGGCAATCCCCATGCGGTCCGCCTGCTCCTGCGAGGTTACCACCAGAGCAGCGGACTGGTTTACAAAAAGCATGGCGTTCATCCGTTTTGTATAGGGAAATGCCGTGTTTCTGTTCTCCGGCGTAACGGTTATTATTTCCTCCGGCGCAAGTATATCCCTGAACCAGGCAAGGGGGTTTTGGGAAGCCACACGGGTCAGGCTGCTCATAAGCTCGCCTATTTTCTGCTGGTGCGTGGCGTGATCATCTCCATAGATTCTTCGAAGGGAGTTTTCGAACATCGGGTACACGTTTGCCGGAAGAGAAATCCCGTGTATGTGTTCGGTTTCGCAGGCCCCCTCTACTCCGGTCAACGGCGGAAACCGTTCGGGATCTTCCCTTTTTGTCGATGCCTTCCAGTCCAGGGATATACCGGCTTTACGGGCCTGAAGCAT
>MZGQ01000006.1 GCA_002085115.1 Desulfococcus sp. 4484_241 | reverse complement strand
GATCTGGACATGAGGATGCCAAACGACCTTATGGCGCTTACCAAGGTCCTTGGAGACACGACACAGGGGCTCGAGATTCCCGTGATATCGGAGCTGACCCTGCCCCCCCCATGGTTCGGCGGCGGCATAGGACCGTATGAAGACGTTGCCAACATGAAACTGGACGTAAGGGACGACTACTGCCCGAGATACAACCTGGGTCTTTTGTGGGAACCCTGCAACTGGTTCTCATTCGGCCTTTCCTACCAGAGCAAGGTGAAAATGGAGCAGCAGGGTAAATACAAAATAACATACAGCCCGGCCTTCCAGCGCATGGTATGCTGGTTTGGAAGCTCCCCCCTGCTTCTTGCCGTATCAGCGCTTCTCGATCTTCCGTACCAGAGCACCCCGTACCAGACAGGAACAATAATGCTCGACGGGGTGGATTCTCCCCAGATGGCGCATGCCGGAATAATGTTAAGGCCCTTCAAACGGCTGCGCCTCATGTGCGACGCGCACTGGGCAGATTATTCCCAGACAAAGAAATACACCCTTATCTTTGACAGGAAGATCCAGGCGTTCCAGGTTGCCAAGTTCGTGGGTCATACCGAGGGTGCCTATAGGTTCTCAATGACACAGGATATGGAAAGCGAAATCCACATGAGTTACGGGGCAGAGGTTCAGCTCCTTGACTGGTTATACTGGCGATTCGGGTACGAGCATCGCAAATCGTCGATCAACCCCCTTCGCTTCAGCGTCATGTCCCCTATCCCGGACATTGATTTCTACGGAACAGGCCTGGGGTTTCACCTGAAGGACGGGCTGGTTATAGACCTTGCCTACGGCTACCTGAAATCCGACGAGTGGACCGTGCCGGACAACACCAGCAAGAACATGAACTCCCTCCTCTTTACAGATGCGATTTACAACCCGTATGCAGGCCTTGACGTTTCCGGGAAAATGGATGTTTCGGTAATGATGGTAAACCTTTCCATGCCGTTCAAGTATGTTTACAAGATAGGCAACATAGCAAGGAAGGTATACCGGGATATACGTAAAAAAATAAACTTTTAATCCCTTTCAAATTGTGGGTTATAATATATCATTGGCAGCAAGTGTTGTGTCCATACATATCAATAATGGAATAAGAGCATTTTGGCTTGGTAAAAAATATTTTTAAAATTTATTAGGAAATGAATTTGAACGTTAAAAAATTTTTCATCCAAGGGTTGCCGATCGTGCTGGCAGCCCTTGCTTTTTTTGCCGTGTCGTCAAATCTTTATGCACACCCGGGCTTTACGGAAAAATCGGTTCTCCTCGGCCGTCACAAAAACGGCGAGAAGGTTTACAGAAAATCGATACAGATAAGCGATGACAAACAACACATAGCCTACATATCGGAAAGCCGTGACGGCAGGGTCCGGGTCTGGGTCGACGGCATTGCCGGAGAATCATACCTGGGTGTCTCAACCCCGGTGATCGCGCCTGTAACAAACCGTGTCGGGTACATAGCGGCCAAAAACGGCCAGGGGATGTTCGCGGTAATAGACGGCAGGAAAGGCCCGATCTTTAAAAAGGCCGACTCACTGGTCTTCTCACCCGACGGCTCCCGCTTTGCATACCGTGCCATGACAATGGACGGAAAGGTCGTTGCCGTGATAGACAACATACCCGGCCCCGAATTTTACAACATAAAAAAAAAGCCTGGTATAATCTTTTCCTACGATTCTGCTCACTTTGCATATACAGCAATAAACATGGCAGGATCGCAGGTAATGGTAAAAGATCATAAGCAACTTACAGCCTGCAAAGAGATTGCCTCGCCTGTTTTTTCACTCGATTCAAAACGTTTTGCATATGCTGCAAAATCGGAAAAAGGCTGGGCAGTAATCTGCGACAAAAAAAAAGGCGGGTATTATAAAGCCGTGTTCGACCTGACCTTTTCCCCGGATTCAAGACACCTTGCCTACCTTGGAAAGAGAAACGCAAATATTGCAGTTGTAAAGGACGGTGAAGAAATCGAATCTGCCAAAAGCGCCGGAATGCTCTTTTTCTCACCCTGCAGCAACATATTCGGATATCTTATGAAAAAAAACAGGGCATGGCATGTTGTTGTAAACGGGGAAAAAGGCCCGGCAATAGCCAGGCCTGATAAGGTGGCGTTTTCAGATGATTGCAGCCACTTTGCATACTCTGCGCAAATAGGCAAGGATTGGGTGGTTATAAAAGACAACATTGTAATTGCAAAAAATTTCAAAAAAATCCGCTACATCGATTTTTTGAGCGATAACAGATCGGTGATATATGTTGCGGTTGAAAAAACCGGGAAACAGTGTGTTGTTGTGGACGATAAAAAAGGGCCTTTGTACGATTCTGTGGGTATCCCGGTTGAAAACCCTGGCAAAAAAGGAACGTTTGCCTATGTCGCAAGTAAAAAAGGAAAAGGAATGACCCTCGTAATTGACGGGAAGGAACAAAAACCGTACAGATATATTGGTATCGGGGTAAAGGCCGAAGGGAAAACCTTTTCTTTCGCTCAACAGCCGTTTTTCTCCCCTGACGGCAAACACGTTGCTTACCCTGTAAAAGATGAAAAGGGCCGAAGTTTTATGGTGGTTGACGGAAAATCCCAGGAGTACTACGAGGCAGTGTCAGAACCGGTATTCTCTCCCGACGGAAAACATATTGCCTATACAGCCAGAAAAAACAACGGCTGGATCGTGGTGGTGGACGGTATGGAGGGCAAAGAAAAGTTCGCAGGCGTTATATGGGGAGCCGACATAGTCTTTGACTCCCCGTCATCATTCTACGTGCTTGTACTCAAATTCCCCGGCCCATCCTTTTACAAACTACAGGTGACGATTCACTGACCAGGCCTTTATCTGCTTACCATCCGGGCAAAACCGTGTTACCGGTTTTCAAGTTTTACCAGTATATCGTTTGCAACCTTTTGACCTGAAAGAAGCATTCCCCCGAAGATGGCTCCCATGCGTGGGCCGCCGAATGTTGCGTTCGCCGCCATACCCGTAACATAAAGTCCCGGGTACACCTCTCTCGTATTCTCAAGGGTAAGCGACTCGGCCCGGTTTGACCACATCGATTTTTCCCCCTCAACCTTTCCGCTTCCTGTCATCAGTGCCCCCGGCACCTTCTTTTCGACCACCCTGACCACCTCAACAGCATGCCCGGTGGCGTCAACAACAAAAGGAGCACGGACAGCCAGAGGATCAACGTGCAGCCCGGACATCTCGACAGGGGACCAGTTTATAACCAGCCCAACTATCCTGTCCGGCCGGATCATAACATCCTCAACGCTGACACAGTTGAACACCGAGACACCTGCCTTTACAGCCATTGATGTCAGCGTGGAAGTTGCCTCAACGGAATCGGCAGTGTAGTAGCCTTCCTCGCCGCAGGGCCTATAGCTTATCCCAAACTCGTCAAGCACGGAAAGAGCGCCCTGTTGAACAACTATCTCGTTGAACATCATGCCTCCTCCCCACATCCCTCCGCCGATGCTGAGCTTACGCTCATACAGGGCCACCTTCCTTCCTGCCCTGGCCAGGTAGTAGCCTGCCACCAGCCCTGACGGCCCTCCGCCTACAATCGCAACGTCCGGTTCAAGGTTGGAAAGCAGTTTTTCAAAAAACCGCTCTACAATGGCACGCGATATAACAATCTCGTTAATCTCCATTTTCCTCTCCTTTTTTGCATGGTTTGCCGCCATCAATAATATTATGTGTCTTTACGGCGCAAAGTTCGCCGCACATGGTGCATACGTCAGACTCGGCATGAGCCCCATCCGCCCCATCCCGCCTTTTCCGGGGAAGATAGGGATCGATGGCCATTCTGTACATCCCACGCCAGTCAAGGGCCTTGCGGAACGCAGACATCTTTACGTCGCGATCCATGGCTCCTGCCACTCCCTTTGCTATATCTCCGGAATGGGCAGCGATCCTGGCGGCTATAACACCCAGCCTGACATCCTCCACATCGGGAAGGCACAGGTGTTCCGACGGTGTAACATAGCAGAGAAAATCCGCACCGGCCGCAGCAGCAACAGCACCACCTATGGCCGCGGTTATATGATCATACCCTGGCGCGCAGTCGGTGGTAAGCGGGCCCAACACGTAAAAAGGCGCGCCCGCACACAAGCGCTTCTGCGCCATCACGTTGGCCTCGATCTGGTTGATCGGGACATGGCCCGGCCCTTCGATCATAACCTGCACATCGGCATCTCTCGCCCTGCCGGCAAGCTCACCAAGCACGACCAGCTCTTCTATCTGGGCGCCATCGGTGGCATCGGCAACAGCCCCCGGCCTAAGCCCGTCTCCCAGGCTCAACGTCACATCATACTTGCGGGCAATATCCAAAAGCCGGTCAAACTGTTCATACAACGGGTTTTCCTTACGATGGTAATGCATCCAGGCCGCAAGCAGGGACCCGCCCCTGCTTACTATGCCTGCGACACGATTCGATCCGCCGGCAAGCGACACCGCCCGCCGGGTCACTCCGCAATGCACAGTAATGTAATCCAGCCCCTCGGAACACTGCCGTTCGATCGTTTCAAACAGCATGTCCGATGTCATCTCGTAAAACGGCCTGGCGCGGCTGTTCAGCAAAGCGGCAACCTCGTAAATCGGGACCGCTCCAACCATAACGGTAGATGTTTCAAGGACCATCCTGCGAACCGCAGACAGGTCACCACCTGTTGAAAGATCCATCACACTGTCCGCCCCCGCCTCTATCGCAACCTTGAGCTTTCTCTTTTCTTCCTCCAGGTCGTAATATTCCGGGGATGTCCCTATATTTGCGTTTACCTTTGTCCTCAAGGGTGCGCCTATGCCCTCGGCTGAAAACTCGCGCTTCACATTCTTGGGGATAACTATTCTGCCAGCCGCAACGCCTTCACGCACAGCCTCTGGTGAAAGTCCCTCCTTTCGGGCCACCACACTCATCTCATCTGTTACGATGCCCTGCCTTGCCATTGAAAGTTGTGTCATCTCCATCCCCCTTGCTTTCTTTCAGGCCTGCTGGACCTGTCTGTCAAACAGTCCTTGCTCATGGGCAAAAAAACACTCTCAAGACGCTCTATTCAAAATAATAGAAAAGGGCCGTTTCCCACAACGAGGAACGGCCCCTTTTACTAAAATACAATATCATACCTGTTCGAATTTCCCTACACTGGAATTACCCAGACCAGGTTCAAAGGGTATAATCTCAGGCCAGGAAGCCACCCCCAATCCCGCATAAAAAAGAGCATATTGCTGGTGGGCCGTGAAGGAATCGAACCTTCAACCTCCTGATTAAGAGTCAGTTGCTCTGCCTAGTTGAGCTAACGGCCCCTTTTGCAACAACAGGTTTAGAAATTTACATACTGCTCCTGGCTTTGTCAACACAAATTCCAGCACAAAAATTTCTCTTTTCATATTTCCACAGGCGGTGGCATACACCAAAACCTGCTGCCGTGTTTTCCATAAAGAACCGTTTTATCAACAACGATGATATCAGCCCTGATTGACGTTTTTTTGCATGGCGCGGCAATTACAAGCAAGAAAAATAGTTGCAAAACCGTATACAAAACCTTGCAAAAACATGGATTGGCGTCTATTGTAACCACAAAAGAACCGCGGATGACAAAAAGACAAAACTTTAGCTGCCAGGCGGCTGTTTGAACCATGCACAAAACGCTGCTGCACGGGAATCACCCTTTTTATTTACAGTGCCACAAATGGCATGGCAGGCTTGAGCATATAATCCTGGGGGACGCTCAAACATGAAAATCAAGCTGATAAATCCATCCCAACTCGATGCCTTGGGGAGACCGGCAAAACTCAACCGCGAATTTGTTACAGGCTTGACCCTGCCCTATCTGGCAGCCCTTATACCCGGGGACCATGATATAGAGATAGTTGAAGAGTCGGTCGAAAAAATCGATTTTGACGAACCGGTGGATCTTGTCGGCATAACCGCCATAACAGGCAGAGCGCCGAGAGCCTACTGGATCGCTGAGCAATACAGGAAAAGAGGAGTGCCGGTGGTTATGGGCGGGTTTCATGCCACTGCCCTGCCCCACGAGGCTCTGGAGCACTGCGATGCCGTTGTAAAGGGAGAAGCAGAAGGCATTATCGAGCAGGTAATAGAGGATGCCATGCTGGGAAAAATGCATGGCATCTATGAGAGAAAAGAGCCGTTATCACTGGAGGGCCTTCCTGCACCCAGATACGACCTTATAAACATGAAAAACTTCTTCTTGCCGGTCCATCCTGTGCAGGCGTCCCGGGGCTGCCCCTACAATTGCGATTTTTGCTCGGTAAGCGCGTTCTTCGGCAGCCACAACCACAGGAAAAGACCAATAGATGACGTGATAAGAGATATGCAAAAAGCCGGGCCATATATCCTTATAATCGATGATAACCTCATGGCTGACCGCCGCTATGCCCTTGACCTGTTTGCAGCCATGAAGCCGCTCGGGAAAGCTTGGATCGGCCAGGCGGACATACACTCCGCCACTGACGACGAGTTGATGGAAGCGGCAGCAGAAACCGGCTGCAGGATGCTCTACATAGGCATCGAAACTCTTGACAAAAGCGCGCTTGCCAAAACCGGCAAGACACCGAACCTGAACACCGATATCCCAAAAGCGCTGATGAACCTCAAGCGCCACCACATAGAAACCTTTGCAAGCATGATCATAGGTTTTGACGAAGACACCCCGGAAAGCGGGGAAAAAATAGTCCGGTTCTGCAACCATATGAGGATTCCCATCCTGTTTTTATACATCCTGACCCCCGCTCCAGGGTCTCCCATGTTCAAAAGGATGAAAGAGCAGGGCGTCCCCCTAAAAGAGGGGTGGCACCTATATGACGGCACCCATTCTGTTTTTGACACTGCATCGATGAAGTCACATGAACTGGAAACCCTTTACGGGGAGATAAACCGGAAAGTTTATTCTCTCTCCAGCATCCTGAAGCGAACGATTTTCCCGCCACACCTGCTTATGGTGATACTGAACCTGTGGGCAAGGAAAAATATCAAAAACGGGCTTCATCCATGGATGGGTGACAACCGGTGGGAAAAACTGGTTGATCTTATACCAAGGTTCGGCAAACCGTTCATGAGTCCCAGGATCAGAAAAATATCAAAACTTGTACGCTTTACAGAGGGCCGGTTCTCCCCCTGATCCGTAGAGGCAGAAAAGCACTGACCCGTTGACTGGTTTAAGTTCCTTGATATATTATGGGTATCGGCAAAACATTTTAAACATGAAGAGTTTTCAACCCCATGATCATCAAACCGTCTGTTAAAAAATTTTTATCGTTTATGGCACTGCTTGCCACAGGCATGATGTTAACATCGGCCTGTGCGGACTGCAGAAAACCGGCTGTTGCAGGAAAATTCTATCCTGCATCACCTGGCGACCTTGCGGCAATGATAACAAAAATGACACAGAAGGCGAAAAAAGACGCTGTGCCGCCACCAGCCGGGAAACAGCTCCGCGCTCTTATAATGCCCCATGCAGGGTATGTTTATGCAGGGTTTACCGCGGCACACGGGGCAATGGCCATAAAAGGAAACGGATTCGGGCGTGTCATCGTAATGGGGCCTGATCATTATGTCGGTTTTGCAGGCGCCGCTATAAGCAAAGCGGACTGCTACCAGACACCGCTTGGAAAAATCAAAACTGACAAGGCTGCCGTATCTGTTTTAAAAAAAACAGGTATGTTTATATATGCTCCGGATGCTTCCGACTCAAAGGAACACTCGGTTGAGGTAATTCTGCCGTGGCTGCAGACAAGGATAAAAAGATTCTCGCTTGTCCCTGTCGTAGTAGGGGCGATGCAACCCGAGGCCCTGGCCCGGGCCATAGATCCGATTATCGATGACGGTACGCTTGTCGTTGCGAGTTCCGATCTTTCCCACTATCTTCCC
Source organism: Desulfococcus sp. 4484_241 (assembly GCA_002085115.1). Lineage (GTDB taxonomy): Bacteria > Desulfobacterota > Desulfobacteria > Desulfobacterales > Desulfosudaceae > MZGQ01. Next base: position 15,994 of record MZGQ01000006.1, on the reverse strand, counting down.
TATGAGGCGGCAAAACAACGGGACAGGGAAACGCTGGATATAATACTCAAACGCCGGGCCGGTATATTGTCCCGAAGTTCAAACCGGGCATGTGGAAGCATACCCATAGATACGCTGCTGATACTTGCGCTTGAACATAACTGGGAGCCAGTCCTGCTGAACTATTCAAACAGCGGCGACACTGCAGGACCGCGTGACAGAGTCGTGGGATACGCTGCCATAGCATTTTATGGAGGTTATTCAATGAGTAAAAAACTCACCCAAAAACAGGGCCAGGCACTGGTAACCCTGGCACGGAAAACCATCTTTGAACGACTGGGAATGGCATCCGAGGCATCCGGGGAAAACCCCGGAGAGATCGACGATGACACGGCGCTGCGGGCCAAGGCCGGCACCTTTGTCACTCTTACCATAAACGGAGAACTCAGGGGCTGTATAGGCAGCCTCGCTCCTAATGAATCGATCATAGACGGGGTAAGGCGTAACGCTGTAAACGCGGCTTTCCATGACCCGCGGTTCCCTCCTCTTACACAGCAAGAGGCCCGGATCATGGAGGTCGAGGTCAGCGTGCTTACAGATCCCCAGCCTCTTGAGTATAAGGACGCAAAAGACCTGATTGCAAAACTTCGGCCCGGTGTGGATGGCGTAATAATAAAAAAGGGTCTTGCAAGGGCCACTTTTCTTCCCCAGGTCTGGGAACAGCTGCCAAGAGCAGAGGAGTTCCTGTCACATCTCTGTGTAAAGGCCGGGCTGCCGGAGCGTGCCTGGGAAAACGGAAACCTGGAGGTATACACATACCAGGTTCAATACTTTAAAGATTCCAGGTAAAGGCATGTTCCCCGGGTTATGGCCGAAAGGGTTGACAGCTTAACACCAATGGTGGTTTCTGTTGCAATAAAAACAGGGGCCACCATCAACCGGTTGCATCCTAATAAGCACAAAAATCGGCGTTGAAAAAAAACCGCAACACATCGGCGTTAAACGGCGTCATCATAGCTACCGGTGTATCCTCGGTGGTAACCCAGTTGCTTACCGTCAGGGAGTTCCTGGCCCAGTTCGAGGGCAATGAATTTGTCATAGCCGTCGTTCTCTTCAACTGGCTCGTGCTTGGCGGGACGGGCACTCTGCTTGCCCGCCTTTTTGAAAAAAAACGGTCACCATCATACCCCAGGCTGCTTGGCTGGCTTTCACTTGCAGCTTCAGCCATGCCGGTCCTGCATATACTTATCATTCGTGCCTTAAGGGATATCTTTTTCATACACGGAAGCATGGCCGGATTTTACGGCTTTTTCCTGTTCTCGCTTCTTACGACTGCTCCTTACTGTCTCCTTGTGGGATTTTTACTGCCCTTGGGGCTGCTGGCCATCCGCGCCCGTATACCGTCATATCCGGGCGCCATGGTCTACATGGCTGACAATGCTGGTGACATCGCAGGCGGCGCTCTTTTCTCCTTTGTCCTTGTGTTTTTTCTATCCCCGATGCAGGCGCTACTGCTGTCAGGTCTGCCACTTCTTTTTTGCTCTGCATACCTCCTGCGGTCGGAAAAAGTCACTGTCTCCCGGCTGCTGCCGGCTGCTGCGGCCACGGGCGGGGTTCTACTGGCGGGTGTGCTTTTGGAGCTTCCGAGCATCACCCCGCCCGAAGGACAGCTGGTTGACTACCATGAATCGCGTTACAGCAGAATAACCGTTATCAAACAGGCCGGCCAATACACACTGTTCTCGGACGGACGCCCGATAGCGGGGTCTGCAAACCGGCAGCAGGCGGAGGAAACAGCCCACTACCCTCTTTCACAGCTCAAAAGACCAGACAGCGTGATGCTCGTTTCCGCCGTATCCGGCGTAATCAAGGAAGTCTTTAAGCATCACCCGGAAAACGTCGATTATGTCGAGCTTGACCCTGAAATATCTGACGCCATGTTCAGGTACAACCTTCTTGCACCACGCAAAAACGTCACCGTTATAAACCGGGACGCAAGACTTGTGCTGGCCGGTTCTGATAAAAAATACAACGCTATCATCGTGTGCATGCCCGATCCCGACACGTTCCAGACCAACCGTTTTTATACGGAATCTTTTTTTGAGCTTGCCCGCGGCCACCTCACAAAGGACGGGGTTTTAGCCTTTTCAATGGAGGGATTTGACGCATACCTTACCGAAACGGACAGAGAAAAAATTTCGGTCGTATACAACACGGCGGCCAGAGTCTTCCCGCATGTTACGATCCTGCCGTCTGAAAAAATATTTTTCCTGTGCACAAACAGACCGGTCAATCCGGACATTCCAGGCTTGCTGAAGGAAAAGAAAGTGCCGACCGAATACATATCCGGTTTTTTTTACGGCAATGTCACGCCTGAAAGAATCGCTTACATCAACTTGCTTCTGGACCGGTCCGCTCCGGTAAACACCGACACCCGTCCTGTCCTGATGAAACTGATGTTCGATCGATGGTTCACGCTCTTTTCAGAGTCCCGGCACATCTTCTATATTGTTTCAGGCCTCCTTTTACTGATATGGCTCGTCAGGATCGACAGGGGAGGGTTTGTACTGTTTTCGAACGGAGCTGCCCACATGGCATCGGAGATCATTGCCATATTTGCCTTCCAGATCTTTTTTGGATATATTTACTTCCAGATCGGGCTGATAGTCACCATGTTCCTTGCCGGCCTGCTCCCGGGAGCATGGATCGGGAACAGGCTTAAAGCAAGGTCCCGAACGGCAATAATAGGCCTTGATTTTTTTCTTGTTGCGCTTCTTGGCGCTTTTACGTTTTTGGCTTACCGCCTTGGAAGCAGGATGCCGCCCGTGTCGTATCTTGTTTTCGGGTTTCTGGTTTCATGGGCATGCGGATTCCAGTTTACTGCGATTCTCCAACGGTTCGGCGACACTGACCGGCATGCGACCGGTGCATTCTCAGCCGACCTTGTGGGAGCCGCGTTTGGCGCGCTGCTTGCCAGCGTGCTGCTTATCCCGAATATCGGTATCGCCGGCACGGCGGCGGTATTGATAGCAGTCAAACTTTTAAGCATAATTGCCGTTGGGACGGATCATGACAAAACTCACAAGACGTGAACTTCTGGCGGCAGCGATTACCGGCACCGCCACACTGTGCTGCCCCTCCCTTTCCAGGGCATTCTGGCCGTCAGGCAGACAGGCTGAAAGCGATGCAAGCGCCGGGCCTGACGATATAACAGGCCACATATTCAAAAACAGCGCCCCGGATGAACCGTGGAAATGGGCCCGGGAGGCGTTTGACTATATCGGCACAAGCGATCTTAAGACCACCTGCATGATCTGTCCCCACGAGTGCGAGCTTTCCCCGGGTGACAGGGGAATATGCAGGTCAAAGGTAAACATAGACGGCACCCTCTATTCCCTGTCCTATGGCGATCCCTGTGCTGTTCATCTTGATCCGGTGGAAAAAAAGCCCCTGTTCCATTTCAAGCCCCGGACCACCGCCTTTTCCATAGCGGCAGCGGGTTGCAACTTCAGGTGTCTGAACTGCCAGAACTGGGAAATATCGCAGGCCAGGCCTGAAGAACTCCGCCATTATGAAATGTTTCCGCCCGACGTGGTAAAAGCGGCCAAACAAACAGGTGCGGCCTCAATAGCCTACACCTATTCCGAGGCTGTAACCTTTTTCGAATACATGTACGACACGGCCGGCATTGCCAAAGCAGCCGGTATCAGCAACCTCCTCATATCCAACGGGTTTGTTAACAAAGCCCCGTTGGATGCTCTTTGCGACGTTATTGACGGCGCAAACATCAACCTGAAATCGTTTGACGATTCAATATACAGAAAACTTAACGGCGGAAGACTGAAACCGGTCCTGCAGACCTTAAAGACTCTACACAACCGTAAGGTTCATCTGGAAATCACAAACCTTGTCGTACCGGGATACACTGATGATTATAACATGTTCAAACGCATGTGCGCATGGATACTCGAAGCTCTTGGCCCTGACCACCCGTTGCATCTTCTGCGCTTCTTCCCGAAATACAAGCTTAACCGCCTTCCCCCCACTCCGGTCGATACCCTGACCGACTTTCGCAAAACAGCAATGCAGGCAGGCATCAGGTACGTATACGTGGGCAATGTACCCGGGCACGAAGGGACCAACACCTACTGCCACAACTGCAAAAAGATGCTGATTCGCCGTCATGGCTACCTCATTACACAATACAATATAAAAAATGAAAAATGTAAATTCTGCGGCGCGTCCATCCCCGGTGTTTGGTCATGATTGCCGCGCTTTTCACATACCTTAACCTTGACATTTTACGATTTGGGGTTATTTTGAACGAGAAAACCAATATCGTTCAAATATTAAATTCAAAAACCTTTATGATTCATAAAGCAAGGGGACGGGGCATGACACAGAAAAAAGCAGAGGTTATACTTGCCGCTGCAAAAAAGATATTCGCCAGATATGGTCCGGGCAAAACCACCATAGAGGAAATAGCACGCATGGCAAGCGTTGCAAAGGGAACTGTCTACAACTACTTCGGCAACAAAACCCAGGTCTACCTGAAGGTTTTAAAACAGGAGGCAGACGAAATTTTAAAAAAAATATTATCTGCCGTGGAAAAAGAATCCTCCCCCCGGGCAAAACTTGCCGCGTTTTTAAGGGCCAAGTTTAAATACATGGAACAGGCGGCAAACATCCTGGATCTTGACAGGGCCTGTGCAGAAAACCAGATTCCAGAGGCAAGAGCCATACGGAACCGGTTTTTCGAACAGGAGGTTAACATAATAGACTCGATTTTAAGGGAAGGTGTGAGAAAAAAGATTTTCAAGGTTAAAAACACACTGCTTACCGCCAAAACAATAGGACACGCATTAAGGGGATTTGAACACTCCTGGCTGGTCAAAAACAGCAACGAGCAGATTGATCAGTACCTTTCAGAACTGCTTGAACTGTTCTGTACCGGCATGACTATTGAGAAAGGGACCGATTGAAAGGGACCGCCATGGAGATAAATTTCACATATATTGCGCTGTGCTTTTCCTTTTTTTCCGTTGCAGGGTGGGTTCTGGAGGCCGTGTACAGGGGGCTGGCCGGCAGGAAGCTGGTCAATCCCGGCCTGCTGCATGGGCCTTACCTCCCGATATATGGCACAGGAGCCGTAGCCTTGGTACTGGTGATTTCTGCAATGGAAGGGCATGGCCTGCTTGTAAAAGCGCCTGCCTATATGGCTGTAACCACGGGCCTGGAACTTGTCGCCGGAACAGCAGCCCTGCGTTTTTTAGGCCTGCGCCTGTGGGACTACTCCGACCAGCGGTTAAACTACAGGGGCATTATCTGCCTGAAGTTCTCGATATACTGGATGCTGCTGGCATTCGCGTTTGAGCGCTTTATACTTCCTCCCTACATGGAACTGGCAGCCATGATTCCGCCGGCTGTGGCTCATATTGCCGCTATTGCCATACCATCGATCATGGCTATGGACCTTTTGGCCGTATTTATAAAAAGATTTATGAGCATGGCATCCGGACAAAAAACAGAGGCAGACGCCAGATTCGCTGAAACGGCACGCCCGATTCTAAATCTTCCTGCTGTAAAAAAACTTGAAGACTTCAACCACCACCGGGGTAAAACAAGGCTGGCCCATGTAACAGAAGTCGCTTACATCAGCTTCCTTGTGGGCCAAAAGCTCTCACTGGACTGTGACGCCATAATAAAGGGAGCGCTTCTGCATGATCTTTTCTACTACGACTGGCTGCGGGAAGGCCCAAGGCTGCACGGATTCAGGCACCACAGGATCGCACTTGAGAACGCGCGTAAAACAACCTCCCTTTCCAAAAAGGAGGAGGATATCATAAAAAAACACATGTGGCCCCTTACGGTCATTCCGCCGCGTTACATGGAATCGCTTGTTGTTTCAGTTGTTGACACCTTCTGCAGCACAAGAGATTATCTGACCGGGATAAAAAAACAAAAACACGGTAAAAACGCATCAGGAGAGAACCGGATATGAGCACGGAAAACAGGGCAACCGATATATACCTTACCGGGATCGATATAGGCTCCACAACAGCCAAGATGGTCATAACAGACAATAACCACGACATCGTTTTTTCACGCTATATCCGCCATCACGCCGAAATAGCACAGACACTTCGGACCATGTTAAAAGAAGCAATGGACGCTCTTGGAGACGTGCAGGTCGATCTTGCCGTCACCGGTTCCGCCGGCATGGGGATAGCCGAAACAATGGGGCTCCCCTTTGTGCAGGAGGTCATCGCTTCCGCCCGTTTCATGAAGGAAAGATTCCCGCAAGCCCGCACCTTTATAGAGATAGGCGGGGAAGACTCGAAAATCATATTTCTGGATGACAACTTCCGCCCTGATATTCGGATGAACGGAACATGCGCGGGGGGAACCGGGGCATTCATCGACCAGATGGCCGTGTTGCTCGATGTGGATGTATCACGTTTAAACGATCTTGCCGCAAAATCCACGAACATCTATCCCATTGCGTCGCGGTGCGGGGTTTTCGCAAAAACAGACATACAGGCCATGCTCAGCCGCTGCATACCGAAAACAGACATAGCCGCATCAATATTTCATGCGGTGGCCCTGCAGGTGATAGGCGCCCTGTCGAGGGGCCGTGAAATCAAGAAGAAGATCGTTTTCGGAGGAGGCCCGTTAACCTTTTATCCCGAGCTTCGCAACGCCTTTGCCGAAATCCTGAAGATAGAAGACAAACAGGACATTATCCTTCCGGAGAATTCCCAGCTGATCCCTGCCATGGGGGCTGCAATGGTTCGGAACGGAAAACCTTGCCAAAACAGGCTCGGTTATTTCCTGCAATTAGCCTCAAGCAGGCGAAAAAGTTTGGCCGGCATCAATGATGACCGTCTTCCCCCTCTGTTTGAAAGCAGGGATGAATTTAAAGAGTGGCAAAAAAAGTATGGCAGGTACCGTGTCGCCCGCAGCGATCCCGCCGATTCCGAAAAAAGCCCTCTTTTCATGGGAATAGACTCAGGCTCCACCACCACCAAGATTGTACTTATCGACCGGAACGGAAAACTGGTCGAAAGTTATTACAGCCCAAACCTGGGCGACCCGATCATGGCTGTCAAGCAGGGCCTGGCCGAAATAAGGGCCCGGTTCGATGCCATGGGCATTTGCCCGCACATAGCCAGAACCGCTGCAACCGGCTATGGCGAGAGCCTTATCAGGGCGGCATTCGGTCTGGATGACGGGGTGGTGGAAACCATGGCCCATTACAGGGCCGCCATGAGCTTTGAGCCAAACGTATCGTTTATTCTTGATATAGGCGGGCAGGATATGAAGGCCGTATTTATAAAAGATTCCGCGATTTCTGAAATACAGGTCAACGAGGCGTGTTCCTCCGGATGCGGTTCGTTCATAGAAACATTTGCCCACTCCCTCGGCTTCGATGCGGGCCAATTCGCCGGCCTGGCATGCACCAGCAAATCGCCGTTTGACCTTGGCACACGCTGCACGGTGTTCATGAATTCAAAAGTCAAGCAGGCGCTCAGGGAAGGCGCCCAGGTGGAGGATATTGCAGCCGGACTTGCATACTCGGTAATCAAGAACGCACTTTACAAGGTCCTCAAGCTCAATGATTTTAACAAACTCGGCGACACTGTGGTTGTCCAGGGCGGAACATTTAAAAACCCTGCGGTACTAAGGGCACTGGAACTCCTGCTGGAAAGAGACGTCATAAAGCCGGACATATCAGAGCTCATGGGTGCGTACGGAGCGGCTCTGACGGCTCTGTCGCACCATCTTGAAAAACAGGATTCTCCCGGCGCCACAAACCAGGCAGCTTGTGACAACAAGGGCTTCAAGCTTGACCGGATCGATGCAGGGGATGATTTTTCAACAAAAGAGATACAGTGCAGGGGATGCGAAAACCGTTGCCGTGTAACAATGCTGACATTTAAAAACGGCAACCGGTTTTACACGGGCAACCGTTGCGAACGATATTTCGGCAATAACCTGGACGTCCAAACAATGGGACGGGATCTTGTAAGTGAACAGCTGGAGTTGCTGTTTGGCAGGGAAACGGAGCCGGAAACAGAAAAACCTGTCCTGACTTACGGGATTCCCCGCTGCCTGAACATGTATGAAAACTTTCCCTTCTGGTGCAGGTTCCTGACAGCATGCGGATTCAGGGTGGTTCTATCCTCTGTCTCCTCTTCCAGGATATACCAGAAAGGGTCGGCAACCGTGATGTCGGAGAACATCTGTTTTCCGGCAAAACTCGCACATGGGCACATCTTCGACCTGGCTGAAAAAAAGGTGGACAGGATATTCTACCCGACTGTTATCTATGAACAGGAGGAGTTTGAAAATACTCTGAACAGCTACAACTGTCCGGTCGTCACAGGCTATCCCGACCTTCTCAAAAGCGCGGTCAACCCGGAACAAAATTTCGGTATACCTATAGACAGCCCTGCCGTCAGCTTCAAAAACATCGATCTGTTGAAGGACCAGCTGTTTCTCTTTTTCAAGCGGTTCGGCATAAGTTACCGGGCCGTATCGGATGCGGTTGAAAAGGGAATAGCGGCCCAGGCGCAATACAAAAAAGAACTAAAAGAAAGGGCAGCAGATCTTCTTGAAAAGTCACAGCAGGAGCGCCGTACAACAGTTGTGCTTGCAGGCCGTCCCTACCACACAGACCCATTGATAAACCACGGCATACCCCGGCTTCTTACAGAGCTTGGGGTGGACGTTATTTCGGAAACGGCAGTCCCCCTTGAGCCCGGCGATTTCTCGTCTGACGATGTCAACGTGCTTACCCAGTGGAGCTACACCAACAGGCTGTATGCATCGGCCATATGGGTAAAGGGGAAAGAGAATGTCCAGATGGTCCATCTTACTTCATTCGGATGCGGGCCTGACGCGATCTCGACCGACGAGGTGGGGGATATACTGCGATCAGGCGGAAAGATACATACCCTCATAAAAATGGATGAAATAACCAACCTGGGAGCCGTAAAGATACGCCTGCGTTCAATGCTCGAGGCTATAAGAGAAAACCGCGCCGCAACAGAAAAGGTGATAAAAAACTCAAAAAAACCGGTCCGCCTGTTTACAGACAAAGACAGGAACAAGACATTGCTCGTGCCCTATTTTTCGCCATTCTATTCACCTCTTATACCGTTTGGTTTCAAACCGCTGGGCTACAGGGTGGAAATTCTGCCTCCCCAGGACAAAACATCGGTTGAAACGGGGCTTAAAATCGTGAACAACGACATATGCTATCCGGCTGTCCTCGTGGCCGGAGATATCATAAAAGCGTTCCAATCCGGCAGGTATGATCCTTCCGGCACGGCGGTGATCCTGACACAGACCGGCGGACAGTGCCGGGCGTCATCCTATGTCTCGCTCGTAAGGAAGGGGCTTGCCGCAGCAGGGCTGGAGGATATTCCTCTTATCGCTCTGTCGGACGAGGAGATAAATCCCCAACCGGGATTCAAAATAGACAGGGCCGGACTTTTCAAACGGGTCGCGCTTGGAATTATTTTTGCCGATCCTCTGGCACGTATGTATCTTGCCACCGTGGTAAGGGAAAAAAATCCTGGAACCGCCCAGGCCCTGCATTCCATGTACATTGCGAAAATGGAAACAGGCATATCCAACGCTGATTTCAACTATCTGCTGGAACTGCTGAAGCGGGCTGTCGCAGACTTTAACAACGTGGATATAAACAAGGATCCCGTGCCAAGAATCGGGGTCGTTGGGGAAATATTCGTAAAGTACAACTTTTTCGCAGGGGGAAACATAATAGAGTGGCTGACCGAACAGGGAATCGAGGTGGTTCTCCCGCCTATCCAGAGCTTTTTCGCTCAGCGTTTTGTAAACGAAACATACAACCAGGACGCTTTTCTCAAGCGTTCCCTGCCTGATCGCATAAAGTACAGGCTTCTCGAACTCTATACGAAATACCACCTGGGCCAGATAGAAAGGGTGATGCGCGGTTTCCGGTTTTATAAAAAAACCCCCGACCTGAGGGATCTGGCCGAAATAACCGCAGGCGTGGTCAGCCTGGCAAACCAGGCCGGCGAGGGTTGGCTCCTGACAGCCGAGATGATCGCCATGCTCAACGAGGGGATCAACAATATCATCTGCCTGCAGCCGTTCGGATGCATAGCAAACCATATCACGGGCAAGGGAATAGAAAACCGGCTGCGAGAGCTGTTCCCCCGGCTCAACCTGCTTGCACTTGACATGGACGCAGGCGCAAGCGAGGTGAACATACTAAACCGCCTGCATTTCATGGTAACGACCGCTTTGGAGGACGTGGCAAGAGAGGCGGCAGAACCGGGGCTTGTCCGTAAAAACGGGCGCAGACTGGCGATATTCAACGGATGGCCCAAGGAACTGCGCGTTATAAACAGCTACACATCCCTTGAGATGGAAAAATGGCGGGCATGGGTAACCGGGCTCGGGCTGTGGGAAAAAGCGCGCAATATAAAACGCAGGATCAGCCTGTAAACGCAAAAGAAAAAGCCCTCTGAGCGTTAGTGTATCATTTTGTCTGTAATTTCGTTTCGAGCTGCTGCGATGTAGCCGCCGCGGAGCATGAGTACCCGTGTCGACAGGTTGTAATTGGGGGTTCCACAGGTACGCAAAGATGTGAGCTTTGGAAGTAGAGAGCATGGGCTGTCTGAAACCGGAGAAGCATTTGGTTAAACCCTATAATGTTGCTTTGTCTAATTCTCTTGACATTAAATCTACAGTACCTAATCTTTATTAATAAAATGTCCATCGCAATTGATAACAACAAAAAAAAGGAGATGAAAATGAAAAAATTTTTTATTGTACTGACAGTGCTGTTTTTTGGCACCTCCCCTGCCTTTGCGGATAATCTTCTTAACGGTCCGAAACCAGAAACTTTTCCTCCTGTCAAAGCCTGTGCAAAATGTCATAATGTCCCAAAAATTTATGATGAGCTTGCACAATCATCACATAGCGATCTGACGTGTCTGGACTGCCATATACCGGGTACCGCCCAGAAAAGCAAATATAAAGCGGCTGATCGAAGTTTTTATCATCTTGGTTATTATGACGATGAACAAGGGAAGTGGCATGAAACCATGGGAAACAAAGTCTGTCTGAGATGCCACACCGACAGAGAATCGGAAAAAATAGAAAAAAAGTGCTGGGATTGCCATATGCCTGTAAGAGGCAGGGATAATTTTGTTCTTGTCAAGGATAAAAAGCTGCCTCCAAAAGGAGACAATATCAGGGTCATTAAAATGTTTCCCCATAGATCCCATTTTTGTTGGTTTCACATAGAAACAAATACAACGAAAAAATAAGATGGGCGCGTAAAAGTCAGCACCGCTGAAGCTACATATAACCGGTGATTGGCCCACTTCGATTAAAAACGTTCGGTGCCAATCACCGCAATATGTCCTTTAAAAAGTGAAAAGTAACGTACTGCCGGACCTGTCTCAGGCCCGGCAGATATTTTTTCCCGGCATCATGGACTCAGTTTCAGCCGCTGCTACTCGAAAAATGCTCACACCAGGCGTTTTTAATGTCACGCAGTAGCGTACGGCTTGAAGACCTCTGAAGCACAGGTGCTTGGCCCGACAAGGGTTTCCTTCGATTCAGATGGCTTGGCCCTGGAAAAACAGCCCATCACCGATTGTGGCAGATTAAACATCTTCCTTGGACTCACTTAAATAATTCGGACTCTTCTTTCTCTTGTTCATCGGACACCTCCTTTTTTGTTTGACTCTTAACATGGTGTCCCTTTTAATTAAACCACATCAAAGAATATAGTATCATCTGATTAGCCCAAGAAAACTTTTTCTTGATTATAGCCGGGCCTGTGCTATTTGTTTCGAAAGAAATTCCAATGAACGACAGATACTATATAGTATACAATCCTATCGCCTACGACCTGATGGGCATGGTCAATGATCCGTCAGCCACGATGACGTCCGTGCTTTCCCATATCACCAACAAAAACGCTGATGCCCTGAACGAAGACACATACATACAGTTTCTGCATTTCTATCCCGGCAGGGAACGTTCGGGAATAAACGATTTTTACGGTATAGATAACTACGCCACCTACTACATAGCCAACCAGGTTGCCGCTTATGACCCAAAGGCAACTATTTATATTGCGGATGGTAAACGGAAGAGACTGGACCACCTGATTATACAAAAGGGCCACAAGCCTGAAGCGGTGTTTATTACATCGATAAGCGCCAACTTCCCTACAGCCGCGTTAAAAGCGATGGTTTTAAACCACGGTAAGATTCCCGTAGTGTTCGGTGGCATCCATGTCTCTTGCGCGCCCGAGGATGTCGAAACATTTGTCAAAAAAAACGTGCCGCATCCCGAACTGATCGCTTACGTAAAGGGACCCGGTGATTCAAGAGTATTCGCAGAGCTGATGGCCGATCTTAAGGCCTGCTCGCTGAAAAAAGAGTACACCGGTTCTGTTACCCTGGAGGATGGCGTGTGGGGCGGCAAAAACATCGTCAGGCTGCAGGGCATCGAACCGCCATACCTTAAAAAACTGCCGCTTATCGGAAACCACCTTAGCAGGATCACCAGGGGGAACGTTGCCGCACCATACCTTGGATGCCCCTACTCATGCAGTTTCTGCTCCATATCGGCCCTCCCGCGCAAGCAACGCCGATTCATGGCAAGATCGCCAAAGGATTTCGTGGACGAAATAGAAGCGGCCCAAAAAAACGGTGCCACATTCAAAAACAGGTTTTATGTTTTTCTTCCAGACAACCTGCTGCTCAGCGGAAAGAAGCTGGAATCGTTTTTGGATGAAATAATAGACCGCAAGGTGAAGATAAACTATATCTCCCAGATATCGATAGAGATAGCCGAAAGCCCGCCCCTTATGGAAAAACTGAGGAAATCCGGTGCTTCCCACTTTTTCATAGGTTTTGAATCGCTGAATCTTGACAACCTGAGAGCAATCGGGAAACATGCGGTAAGGGAAATTGAAAAAAGCGGGCTGCCAGTTGCAGAATATTATGCGCGCCAGATAAAAAAGATCCAGGATTTTGGCATATCGATCCACGGGGCATTCATTACAGGCCTGCCCCATGACTACTTCAACTCGCTGGAGGACCACTCCGGCATCGCCATAGCCGATTTTTGCATCGAGAACAACATAACCATCCAGGCCACAGTGTTAAACGATCTGCCCGGGTCAAGAAACTTTAATGAAAGCCAGGAAAAAGGCACCTACCTCTATGACAGGCAGGGAACCATGCCGTACTTCTGTTCGTTGTCAACATCCGACCTGATGGAATCCAACAGGGCCGTACCTGACTCACTCATGGGAAGCCCACTTGTCACTTTCTACATGACATACGACATGGTCCAGCGTGTCTGTTCAAACAAAAGCGCCCTGCGGATCGCGATTCACTCAGGCAGAAAGGCGTGGCTCTGCCCCACCGCAAAGGGCAGAGGCTTTCACCTTCTGGAACGTTTCTACGACTCGATGGCTTCAATAGGAGCGCAATTGGGCGTAAGCTCGCACAAGGAGCATATAGAAGCCATAGCCTATTCCAATGCGCAAAAAGGATTTACAGGATGTTTTGAAAGACTTTACAACATGGAAAAAAACCCAAAAGTTAAAGAGATTTTCAAAGATTACGTAAAGCAGTTCCTCTGACCATAGAGTTTATGGCTTGCCTGCCGCTTTTTTTAATTCCCGCTTTTTGATACAACAGTTAAACACCGCCGGACAGATGCCGATCAAAGGCTGCCCGGCTGACGGGGTATATATATAACCCAAAGGACATAAAGCATGCCTGAAACAGCCGAAAAAAAGAAAAACGCAGGACGGTTTTCCCTTGCCGAAGCCCGGCGCAAACGGCGAAGAACAAAAAACCGGGTCTGCGACTGCTGCGGTAAAACAGCCCCGTTCTGCTGGACCTGCAGATGCGGGTTTGCAATATGCCAGGATTGTATGTATGAAAATTTTTGGGGGCTGTCCTGCAACGGTATAACATGGGTATGTCCCGAGTGCGGCGATCAGAACGGATTCGGGAATCAATGACATCATGGCCAGTACACAAGAGAAAGTGGAGCTGCTTGCGCCAGCCGGAACACCTGAAAAGCTTGAGATTGCGATACGCTACGGCGCCGATGCAGTATATCTTGGAGACCGGCACTTCTCGCTTAGAAACTATGCCGGCAATTTCACCATTGAGCAAATCAGGGATGCTTCCGATCTGGCCCATAAACACGAAGTAAAGGTATATATCGCCTGCAACATCTACCCGCGCACAGAAGAAGCCAAAGAACTTGGCAGGTATTTTGACCGGCTTTCCGACATAGCGATAGACGGAATTATAATATCGGATCCTGGTGTGCTGGTGATGGCCAAAAAGATCATACCCGAAATACCGATCCACCTCAGCACCCAGGCCAACACCACCAACCTCAACGCCGTCAAGTTCTGGGAGGACCAGGGGGTTGCGAGGATCAACCTGGCAAGAGAATTGACCCTTGAGCAGATAAGGGAGATAGCGGCAAACACCCATGTTGAGATAGAGGCGTTTGTTCACGGTGCAATGTGCATATCATATTCCGGCAGATGCCTGCTAAGCGCCTTTTTGTCCGGCAGAGACAGCAACAGAGGCCAGTGCAGCCATCCATGCCGCTGGAAATACAACGTTGTCGAAGAGTTCAGGCCGGGCGAATACATGCCTGTAACGGAAGACGACCGTGGCTCGTACATCTTCAGTTCAAAGGACCTGTGCATGATCGAACATATCGACAAATTGATAGATGCGGGTATAAAATCGCTGAAAATAGAGGGCCGGATGAAAAGCATCAACTACCTTGCCACCACGGTGAAAGCCTATCGCGAAGCGATAGACTCATACTATGAAAACCGTGGTGCATACCAAATCCGCCAAAGCTGGAAAAACCTGTTGGAAGCGGTCAACAACCGGGGGTTTTGCACCGGCTTCTATTTCGGAACGCCGGGAGACGAAGCCCTGAACCACACCGGTGTAAGTTCCGTTTCCCGAAGAACATTTATCGCAAAAGCATTGCGTTTAAGGCCGGACGGAAAGGTCGAGGTACAGGTGAAAAACAGGCTCCAAAGCGGCGACAGGGTGGAAGTACTGACGCCATCCGGCCCGGCACAGACAGGGACCATAATGGAAATAACCGACATGTCGGGCAACAGGGCAGAGGAGGCAAAACCCAACTCAACGGTTCTCCTTGCTCTATCAGTGGATTGCCGCGAGGAGGGCCTGATACGAAAAATCGACTGACCTGGAACAAAACCGGATTTTAAGTAACCGGGAGGGGACAAACATGGAGTTACAAAGCATCCTGGGAATATTTACATTTATCGCGACAGCCTGGCTTATGAGTGAAAACCGCCGGCAGGTAAAGGTAAAAACCGTTGCCGTAGGTGTCGTTCTTCAAATCGCAACCGGCATCATTCTTTTAAAAACCCCGGGAGCCACCGCTTTTTTTCTCATGCTTAACAAGGGTATCCTGGCAATCGAGGAATCGACCCGTGCCGGCACATCGCTGGTATTCGGCTATCTTGGGGGCGGGACCAACTTCCCGTTTAAAGTCACCAACCCATCGGCCAATTTCCTGCTGGCGTTCCAGTCCCTTCCGCTGGTACTCGTAATGAGTGCACTGTCGGCGCTTCTGTTTTACTGGAAGATACTGCCCGCCTTTGTAAAGGGCTTCTCATGGCTGCTCAAAAAAACTGTAGGGCTTGGCGGCGCCGAGGGGGTTGGTGTGTCTGCCAATGTCTTTGTGGGCATGGTTGAAGCGCCGCTGCTGGTGCGCCCGTATCTGGAAAGCATGACACGAAGCGAGATATTTGGCATCATGACCTGCGGAATGGCGACCATAGCCGGAACCGTAATGGTCCTTTACGCCTCAATACTTGGCCCCGTCATACCGGATGTGATGGGACACATACTGATTGCATCCATAATAAGCGTGCCGGCCGCCATAACAATCGCAAAGGTCATGGTACCTGAAACCG
>MZGQ01000117.1 GCA_002085115.1 Desulfococcus sp. 4484_241 | reverse complement strand
GTTAAAACGGAAGATGCCTACTGCTGCGGCGCTTACGTGCTTGACAAGCAGAATGATTACGTAAAGACGTTTCATGCCAAGGTCACACTTCTTGCCACCGGCGGGGCAGGCAAGGTTTACGCCTATACGAGCAATCCAGATATAGCGACCGGTGACGGTATAGCAATGGCATACCGGGCGGGCTGCTCTGTGGCCAACCTGGAGTTTATGCAGTTCCATCCAACCTGCCTTTTTCATCCTGCTGCAAAAAACTTTCTTATATCGGAAGCAGTACGCGGCGAGGGCGGTATTCTGATAGACGCCAGGGGCAACGCCTTCATGGAAAAGTATGATCCGGCCAAGGATCTTGCCTGCCGGGATGTGGTAGCCAGGGCCATAGACGCCGAGATGAAAAAAAGCGGAGATGACTGCGTATTCCTGGATATTTCACATAAGGATCCCCGGTTCATAAAGTCCCGTTTTCCGAACATCTACAAAAAGTGCCTGGAATTTTCCATTGATATAACCCGTGAACCGATACCGGTTGTGCCGGCGGCCCACTATATGTGCGGTGGTGTGATTACCGACATGCAGGGGAGAACCGATATCGGAAGGCTTTACGCCATTGGTGAAACGGCTTGTACAGGGCTGCACGGCGCAAACAGGCTTGCCAGCAATTCCCTGCTTGAAGCAGTGGTGTTTGCCAATGCAGCGGCCGATTCTGCTGTCAGAGATTTCCGGTCTGTTCCCGATACCTATGACAACGATCTTCCGCTGTGGGACGAGGTCGGCACAACCGACAGCACGGAGGCGATAACCGTTTCACACAACTGGGATGAAATCAGGCAGTTCATGTGGAACTATGTGGGAATAGTCCGGTCCGACA
Source organism: Desulfococcus sp. 4484_241 (assembly GCA_002085115.1). Classification (GTDB taxonomy): domain Bacteria; phylum Desulfobacterota; class Desulfobacteria; order Desulfobacterales; family Desulfosudaceae; genus MZGQ01. The sequence continues at coordinate 4,824 of MZGQ01000117.1, read as the reverse complement.
AGTGGCTGGCACGGGCAAACCGGCGTATAGACTTGATTTTAGAGGAAATAAGAGAGTATTACTGGGATTTCCGCGTGTCATCGGACCTGCTGGAGCTGCGTAATATAGCCACGGTGGGAGACCTTATAATCAAGTGCGCCATGATGCGCAAGGAGAGCAGAGGGCTTCATTATAACATCGATTACCGGTTCAAGGATGATAAAAACTGGAAAAGGGACACGGTTTTAAAAAGGCCTCTGGCCGAATAGGCATGAACCGTGACCCGGTTTTGTTGCTGCTATTTTTTCTGCCCGATAAACAGGGTTGCTATGCCAAGGGTAAGCGGTTCCCATGTTACCCTTGCAAATCCTGCATGTTCCATCATTTCGGCGAACTTTTCCGGGGTTGGGAATTCCAGCACGGAATCAGGCAGGTATTGGTAGGCTGCCAGGTTTTTTGAAAAGATCCAGCCTATTACGGGCAAAATACGTTTGAAGTAGGCAAGGTATATCTTTTTTGGGAGCCCTTTTTTAGGGGTGGTAAGCTCGAGCACTGCGAGGATTCCGCCTGATTTCAGATGTCTTTTGAAGTTTTCCAGCGCAGCAGGCTTGTCTGCAATGTTGCGGATGCCAAAGGCTATTGTTATGGTATCGAACATCTCTTCATGAAACGGCAGTAAAAGGGCGTCTGCAGCCACCAGGTTTATGGCTGAAAGCCCCGGACCTGTCGATATCTTGTTTTTCCCGGCTTTGAGCATGGGCCAGGAGAAGTCAGCTCCCCACACCTGCAGTCCCGGGCCATATTGCCGTATGGCCTCAATCGACACATCGCATGTGCCGCATGCAACGTCAAGAAGGCTGGAGGGCGGGCTACCGTTGTGTGCCAGTGAAGCAACCAGTTTTTTTCTCCAGTAGACATCACGCCTTAGACTCAGAAAACGGTTCAGGAAGTCATAACTTGGAGCTATGGAATCAAACATGCTTTTTATCGTGGACGGTTTCTGTTCCATGTTTCCCATTGACATAATTTATACAGGTATTACCTTACTGTGTTAAACTTATGACTTGATTTATACAGGTATTACCTTACTGTGTTAAACTTATGACTTGAGTTGATTATCACAACAGCCCGGCAGGCGCAAGAATCGTTTAAATCTTGCCACAGGCAGGGGGACAGGAACAGACTGGAATGGCGGGAAAACGGGATTGGGGACAGGAACAGACTGGAATGGCGGGAAAACGGGATTATTACGAAGTGCTCGGCGTCTCGAGGGATGCTTCTGAAGCAGAGCTGAAAAAGCAGTACCGCAAAATAGCCTTAAAGTATCACCCGGACAGAAACCCGGACGACAAGGATGCGGAAGAGAAGTTCAAGGAAGCCTCCGAGGCCTACTCGGTTTTAAGTGATCCTGAAAAGAGGCGTATTTACGATCAGTTTGGACATGCAGGCCTTGAAGGCAGTGGAGCCGGAGGCGGGTTCGAGGACATATTTTCCAGTTTTGGTGATATTTTCGAGGATTTTTTCGGTTTCGGCCCCGGCAGACGTTCACGAAGGGGGCCGCGTAAGGGCAATGATCTTCGCTATGATCTGACCATCGATTTCATGGACGCTGCCTTTGGCAAGGAAACAGAGATAGAGATAGAGAAACTTGCCAGGTGCTCTGAATGCGGTGGCAGTGGATGCAAGCCTGGCACCAGTCCTGAAACGTGCCGCTACTGCGGCGGCACCGGCCAGACTACAAGGTCACAGGGTTTTTTCGTTGTAAGGTCCACCTGTTCGGCTTGCGGCGGGACCGGTTCGCATATCCCTTTTCCATGCCCCAAGTGCCGCGGGGGCGGTAAGGAAAGGATACGCAAGAAGGTCGCTATAAGGATACCTGCCGGAGTGGACAGCGGCTCGCGCCTGCGTCTCGCGGGTGAGGGGGAACCGGGTGAGCCCGGGGCACAGCCCGGTGACCTGTATGTTTTCATCAATGTCAAGCCACACCCGTTTTTTCAGCGCAATGGAATGGATATCCATTGCGTTGTGGACATATCTTTTGTACAGGCTGCTCTTGGAACCACCATAACCGTCCCGACTCTGGAAGGTGAGAAGGAGCTTGAAATACCTAAGGGGACCCAGTATGGTGATACATTCATGTTCAAGGGGCTGGGCTTTCCATCTTTGCGAAGTAAAACACGGGGAGACCAGATAATACAGGTGAGGGTAAATACGCCTGTCAACCTGAACAACAAACAGGAGGAGCTGCTGCAGGAGTTTGCCAGGATCGAGTCTGAAAAGATAGGCAACAGGTTCAAGAACCTGTTTAAGCGCAGAAGATAGGTGGCAGGCAAGGAGACCGCTATGTTTGAATTGATGGTTACAACAAATTTCGCTGCCGCACATCAGCTTAGAATGGTTGGCAACAAGTGCGAGAATCTTCACGGTCACAATTGGAAGGTAGAGGTGTATGTTTCCGGAGACAAACTGGATAATACCGGGCTGTTAATAGATTTCGGAGAGCTCAAGCGTCACCTTGGAACTATAATAGAAAGCCTTGATCACCGTTTTTTGAACGAGATGGATTTTTTTAAAAACGAAAACCCGTCATCGGAGCGGATAGCCGTATTTATAGCAAACAAGCTGGCGGAACTGATAGAGGGAACGCCGGCAAAGGTTTCCAGGGTCAGGGTGTGGGAATCCGATAACGCCTGCGTTACCTATCTGCCGTAAACAAAAGGTGGCCTACGATGGTTATAAATCGTTCCGGTCCCATAGCGGACCGTTTTTGGTCCATAGCCCATCCAGGCATGCCTCTTTTCCTGCTTGACGGCGATAAACCGGCCATATTTGATGGAGGACTCGCCTGTCTTGCGAATGTCTATATCGATCATATCAGGTCCGTTCTGGGAGAAAGGACCTTGTCGTTCTGTTTTCTTACACACTCCCATTTTGACCATATCGGGTCTGTTTTTTGGCTCAAAAAAGCGTTTCCCCGGATGGATGTTTGCGCCAACTCCAGGCTTGCGACTATCCTCGAACGTCCCAGGGCAGTGGAGGTTATAAAAATGCTAAGCAAGTCAGCGGAGGATATGGTGCGTGGAGAGGTGAAGATCGACGGGAATCTGCCGGGCTTTGAGCCTTTCGGAATTGACCGTCCTGTTTCCGATGGGGATAGAATCGGGATAGGGGATGGGCTTTCCGTTGAGGTGTATGCCACTCCAGGGCACACACGGGATTGCATGAGCTACTATATTCCGGAGAGGAAGATCCTGATAGCGTCCGAAGCCCTTGGCATTCCGGTTGAGGATGGATACATATACACCGATTTTTTGATTGGTTACGATGTTTACATCGAATCTGTAAAAAAACTGGGCACTCTTGATGTAGATGTGTTGTGCTTCGGCCATAGCTTTGTGTACACAGGAGAAGACGCGAAAAATTATGTACCAAGGGTGCTGGCCTGTGCAGAGGATTTCTACAACATGACGGCAAGGTTTCTGGAAGAGGAAGATGGAGACCTGGAGGCGGTAAAACAGCGGGTGAAGGCACTGGAATATGACAGCAGGCCGGGGGCAAAACAGCCCGAGCCCGCATACCTTTTGAACCTTGAAGCCAGGATACTGGCGGTAAAACAAAAAATGGAGGCCGGATAGGAGACCTCTGTTTTTTCGGGGGATGGCGTGAGTTCGCTTGAAGTTACTCTTGGAGCGTTGTCTTTTTCAAACCCGGTGCTGACGGCGTCCGGAACATTCGGGTACGGCAGCGAGTTTGCAGATGCAGTGGATCTTGACCGCCTTGGAGGGATAGTAGTAAAGGGTATCTCCCTGCAACCATCCGACGGCAACCCCCCTCCGCGCATAGTCGAGACCGCATGCGGCATGCTAAACTCGATAGGGCTGGAAAACGTAGGTGTCGACGATTTTGCTGCAAACAAACTTCCGTTTTTAAAATCACTTTCATGCCGTTGTATCGTCAATGTCTACGGGAAAACCGTTGAAGAATATGCGATTCTTGCAGAGTGTCTTGACTGTCTTGACGGTGTTGACGCAATAGAGCTCAACATATCATGCCCCAATGTCAAGGCAGGCGGCATGGCTTTCGGCGTGGATCCGGCCGCCGCCGCTGCGGTCGTGTCAGGGGCAAGGTCAAGGACAGGTAAACACCTCATGGTAAAGCTTTCTCCAAACGTTTCGGATATTACCCTGATCGCAAAAAGCGTGCAGGACGCCGGAGCTGACTCAATATCACTGATAAACACTCTGGCTGGTATGGCTATAGATATAAACACGCGCCGCCCCAGGCTTGCCAATATAATCGGCGGGCTTTCAGGCCCTGCTGTAAAGCCGGTGGCATTGAGAATGGTGTGGGAAACCGCGCGTGCTGTTGAGGTTCCTGTGGTCGGGATAGGCGGAATAATGAACGCCGAGGATGCTCTCGAGTTCCTTGTGGCTGGAGCTTCCGCTGTTCAGGTGGGGACAGCCAACTTTATCAACCCCTCGGTTACAATGGAGATTCTGGACGGGATTGAGGCGTTTCTGGACGCAAATGGAATCTCCAGCGTCACGGAGATAATAGGGAGTCTTGAGACGTAGAGCAGACTATTTGCCCAGGGGCTACTTTTTTATCCTCAACGATTCGTATAGACCCGATGCCGAACATTTTTTTTATCCTGCCTATATTGACGTTTTTCAGGCCTCTTAGCGTTGCTCCCTGCCCGGGGGGTAGAGTAACGGTCAAACTTTTGCCTTCTGTATCGTGAGCCTTTAAAGCTGTTTTTAGCCTGTCAAAGAGGATTTCCGAACGCACCATATAGCCAAAAGCCGGGTGGTAAGGGCCTGCAACAACAGTAGAGTCGCTGTTTAA
>MZGQ01000047.1 GCA_002085115.1 Desulfococcus sp. 4484_241 | reverse complement strand
ACAGGCTCGTCATCCTGATGTGGGGATTTTCAACGATGTTTGACCCGTCGTCAAACTCGAAAGGCGCATGCAGGGTGTTTGAGTAGGCAAGAGCTGTTGCAGCAGCAAGCAGCAGAGCCATGGCCCATGTCTGCCAGCCGGATTTTTCATGTTTTGGATGCGGTTTTTGGGGCATGGACGTTTTAAAAGCCATATACTTACGTTTTTCCTGAAGATGATTTATATCAAGGTGCAATCCACTTGGCAACAGGCAGGTTACCCGAAACTGCTTCCTGCCGTCATCCATGGACCTGTTGACACTTTGGCTCTTGTTATGGATGGACGCGCACTGGAAACTGTTTGATGTTAACGGTGCTCTTCTGTATAGTAAATCGTCTCGTATATTTTCAACACTGGTTAAACACAAGCATAGAGCAGATGCCTACCAAGGATCGTCCAAAAAACGTGGTGATTATATTTCCAAGGTTCCGTTACAAATCCGGAGATATTCCGATAGGAGTGGCGAGCCTTGCAGCATTTGTCCGTGAGCGGATCGATAATATTTCGCTGGCGGTTCTGGATACCACATTTTCCCCTTCCTTTTCCTATGTAGAACGGTTTTTGTCCAGGCGCAGGCCCGAGATCGTAGGTATTTTCATGGACGTGCTCATGGCCGAGGACGCGGCAAGGGTGGCGGCTATCGCCAAGCGGTATGGGGCGACCATTATAGCCGGTGGGCCGCATGCCACGATGGCACCTGAGGCAGTTCTTGCGGAAGACGGGTTTGACGCGGTCTGTATCGGCGAGGGTGAAGAGACCTTTAAAGATTATATAGAAACATTCTATGGCGATAAAAAATTCGGGAAGGTAAAGGGGATATGGTTCAAGCAGGATGGAGTTGTCCATAAAACACCAAGGCGTGATTTTATAGAGAATATAGACACCCTGCCGCGCCCTGCTTTTGACATGTTTGACATGGAGCGCTACATACGGATTTTCATCCAGATGGATTCCTATGATCCTGCGTTAAGGGGTGTTTCCCTGACCGTTTCAAGGGGGTGTCCCTATAATTGCACATTTTGCCAGCCGACTGTTCACAAGACATTGGGGCGTAAGGTGAGGATACGTTCACCAAGGTCTGTGGTCGAGGATCTGAAATATTTGAAGAGCAGATACCGTATTGAGTGCTTTTACCTGTCTGACGATCTTATTACGGTTTTGAAAGATTGGCTTGTTGAGTTTTGCACCCTTCTTGAAGATGAGAGGATATGTCTGCCATGGGGCTGCAACACCAGAGTCGATACCATAGATTACGATATGATGCTTATGATGAAAAAGGCCGGTCTTGTGAAGCTGAAGGTTGGCATAGAATCTATAACCGAGCGTATCAGAAACGGCCTGTATAACAAAGGGATAAGCAGACAGCAGATTTTGGAGACCCTTGCAAACGCCAGGAGGCTTGACATCCAGGTGACAGGTTTTATCATGGTGGGTGCTCCCACGGAAACAGCCGCGGAGGTCTGGAATACGATACGTTTTGCCGCAACTTCCAGCCTGGATGAGATGGTGCTTTCCGTGACCACTCCGTTCCCGGGGTCGGCCCTCTATGATTATGTCGTGGCAAAGGGTTGGCGGTTGCCAAAGCGGTTCCGGTTGTATAATTATTACCAGGTAAGGCGGCCGCGTATGAGTGAAGATCAGATTACCAACACGAGACTGTTTGTATATAAAAAGGTTGCCAATGCCTATTTCTACCTGCACCCGCGCCGGATACGCAAAACAATACATTCGGTCATGGGCGGCGCGTGGCTTCGAAAGCTTTTGATAAAGCTAAGAAGGGTGTGACCGTTGTCATGAACGGCGGCTTTGGAATGAACAATCGATGGCTGGTTTTGCTGTGCTGTGTGGCGCTGGCCATGACAGCTGCTACGGTCTATCATGACATCGGCAGCCATGGTTTCATAGAGTTTGACGACACTTTTTTCATAGAGGCTCCCCTTGTTCAGGGCGGGCTTACGCTGGAAAACGTTGGGAAGGCTTTTACCACCGGCCGGGGGATGTGGTTCCCACTGACATGGCTTTCCCACATGGTTGACCACCAGCTTTACGGCAATGGTTCTGCAGGGCCTCATTATACAAACCTGTTCTTGCATATCACCAATACCATCCTGCTTTTCCTGTGCCTTTTCCGTATTACCGGGGCGCTGTGGCGCAGCATGTTTGTCGCGGCCCTGTTTGCAGTGCACCCGTTGAACACAGAGACGGTGTGTTACATATCCTGCCGGAAGGGACTTTTATCCACGTTCTTCTGGTTTGCCTCGGTTTGGGCTTACGCGGTTTACGCTGCAAGGCCGTCCGCAGGCAGGTACCTTTTCACGGCGGCACTGTTTGGCCTGGGAATGATGGCAAAACCGATGCTTGTTACCATTCCCGTTATTTTTCTTATTCTCGATTACTGGCCGCTTAAACGTTTTGATAAAGTTTCCCCGTGGCATCTTGTGCGCGAAAAGTTGCCGCTCCTGGTGATAAGCCTGACCTTTGGCGTGCTTACAATACTTGTCCAGCAGCGGAGCGGCGCGGTTTCTTCTTTGGCCGACCTTCCGGTTTCGCTGAGGCTAAGCAATGCCATGGTTTCATATCTGTTGTATATTTATAAGATGTTTATACCGGTTTCCCTTGCCGTGTTTTACCCGTATCCCACGGCTATCCCCCTTTGGAAATCGGCTGGATGTGCGGCGATCATTTTTTTCATGACGGTTAGGGCTTATCGGGCAAGGGAAAAAGCCCCCTGGTTTTTTGCCGGCTGGCTCTGGTATCTGGTTGCGCTTCTGCCGGTAATCGGGCTTGTGCAGGTGGGCCAGCATGCAATGGCCGACAGGTATGCCTACATACCGCTTGTCGGTCTTTTTGTCGCAGGAACCTGGCATGTCGCGGACCGTGTTTATGGCCGTCTTGCCAGGCGCTCACTGGTGGCGGCTCTTGCCGTTGTTATTACCCTCGCCCTCGGTATTGCCTCTGCCCGGCAGTCCGCGTTCTGGAAGGACAGCATAACCCTTTTTGAACATGCGCTAAAGGTTACCCCGGAAAGCGCGCTTGTTCATAACAACATGGGGAAGGCCTTTTATAAAAAGGGAGACCTCCTGTCGGCGCGGAGGCATATAGCAGCGGCTTTAAGGTTAGAGCCCTATCTTCCCCAGGCTAATTATAACAAGGGACTGCTCCTTTTGAAAGCTGGAATGCCGGATGCCGCTATCCCTTGCCTGTTACGGGCAATCGATGTAAAGCCCGATTTTGTCAAAGCAAGGTATACTCTTGCAAATATTCTTTTCAACAAGAAAAGGTTTGATGAGGCGTTGAATCATTATGCCTATATTTTGAAACATAGAAAAGACTTGTCCGATAAACTCTTGGCAGACGTTTATAACGATATGGGAGTTATTTATGTGCGGCATGGGAAAAACACCCTTGCCGAGAGTTATTTCCGTAACGCCCTGGCTTTGAACCCTGGGCTTGCGGCGGCCCATAATAACCTCGGCCTTCTTCTTACCTCAACCGGCAGGCCAAAGGAAGCCCTGCCACACTTTGAGAAGGCGGTCTCGCTCAGGCCCGGTTTCATGGATGCTGTAAATAACCTGGTGGCTTTCTACAGGGAAAGGGGGGAGTATGGCAAGGGCATCGAATTTTTGAAAAAGACCGTTTCCTTTTGTCCTGACAGCACCATTTCCATTTATTACAACATCGCCTGCCTTTACTCGCTTTGGGGTAAAAAGGCAGATGCGGTGAAATGGCTGAAAAAGTCCATAGATAAAGGATTCTGCCTGTGGGATCTGTTGAAAAACGACAGGGATCTTGAGAATATAAGGGACACGGAATATTACAGAAAAGTTACAGGCAAAGCGGAAGGAAAGACCATGGCCGTGGGCCGGCCTGCATGATTGAAACTATCGGTTTATGCGCCTGTACAAAAACCAGTTCCATCCTGACACACCCGAATATGGGAATATCTTTTCAAGCACATACACCTGTACGTTGTTAAGCTTGTATACCGGGGGAGGAACAACACCGGTATATTGAGTGTGAAAAAGAAGCCAGTCTGAGCCCTCTTTTAGCCACTGTTTGTGGGGAACATACACCAGGTTCTTGCCGGGTGGCAGGTACCTTGAGTAGAATATCAGCACCATTGTGTTCCTGAAGTCATGATCGGATGCTACCGTTATCCAGTCCTCTTTGGCTGTCTGGTGGGATGTACCGCCTTTTATGATAATACCATGTGGTTTTGTAATGTATTTACGCTTTGAATTCTCTGCCATGTACATTACCGCCCCAAGGTAGTCACCCCTGCCGATTTTTATCAGTCCATAGATACGTGTGCAGTTCCCGTAGATAAACAGCGCCAGGAACACAATGGCAACGGTACGGCTGTAAAGAGAGTGTTTGAAACACGCAGAAAGTCCAATGCCGAGAACGATAAAGGCAAAAGGAAATGAAACGAGTATAAACCTGAAATAGAAGAGCTTGCTTGTCAAGTTTCCCATTACCGGAGGCAAAAATATGGCAAGCAGAAAGAAAACGGCACGCAGTTTGTCTGTTTTGTAAAGCCGTATAAATCCTGCTGTCAGCAGAAACATGAAAACAAGAACGGCAGCAGCCAGAATCATTCCCTTCTGGGGTGTTCCCAGCATGGCTGCGAGCAATGTTTTAAAAGACAGGGCAATAAATATGGGTGACCTGGCGCCTGCTACGCCGTTTTTTACGGTTATAAAAATGTATGACCGGACAAGGTAGAGCATGGCGATCAGGGGAGGTGTGTGGCATCTTAGCAGCTCGGCAACCGTATCATAAAAACGTCGGCTCTTGGATGCCTCATGCAACATCGACCAGATAATAAGCGCCATGTAGGTTAATCCAAAGGAGAGGTTGGAAAGCAGCCCAAGAATGGTGGAAAACCAAAAAAGGAAAAGCGTGGTTTTGTCTCTTGATTTCCAGTAGTCCTGGAGCAGAAAAAAAGAGACAAGCGCGAAAAACAGGGCAGGTGCGTATCCCCTGGCTTCTGATGAGTAAAGTACAAGCGGATATGAAATGGTGGCAATTCCCACAGCTGCAAGCCCTTCCACAAGCCCGTATTCCGATGCGGCCTTCCATACCAGTACCGGCACAAGCGAGCCTGTTATTATTGAGGGGACCCTGTACCATACCCAGTTTTTGGTGTCTCCCATCAGATATATGAAAAGAGTGTTTAATGGATGGTTGTTGGTGACTTCGATTTTGGTGATAATTTCCCATGGGTGAGATGCCTGCATGGCAGTAAAGTATGACCATATCTCGTCCATCCAGAAACAGTTCATCGATGAGCCTATACGCAGGGCAACGCCTGCAAGTACAAGCAGTGCGACCGTTATCCCTGTTTTTGTATTACAGGAAACGGCCGCAGGTGGTATTTTAACGTTTTTTCGCATTTTTTGTTTTTTGTTTGGCTATCTCCGACATAGCGGCCCTGGCCAAACTATCAAAGTGGTTTATGCTAAGCGCCATGCCATAGGCATTTGTGGCCATATCAGGCTTGCCGATATGGCGGTAGACCAGGCCAAGGTCATGATATGCCCGAGCTGAAAAAGGGTCGGTTTTAAGGGCGGTTGTTATATGGCGTAAGGCATCGTTGTATTTGCCAAGCCTTATATAGATTTTCCCAAGCGCCCTGTGTGCGCCGGCATGAAGCGGTTGGAGCTGTATGGCCTTCCGGTAATATTTTATTGCCTTTTTAAACTTGTTTTGATGGTTTGCCAGGTTGCCCAGTTTATAAAACCCTGTCGCTGTACCCGGGGCCTTGTTTATGGCTTTTTTGTAAAACCATTCGGCCCACACGTATCTTTTAAGTTTTGTCATCGCATCTCCGGCGATATCGTAAAACCAGGCGCTGTGGGGTGTTGTGTAAGACATCTGCTGGTAGGGCAGGTCGGCTGTATTTAATCTCTTTACATGTTTTCGCATTTTTGCCAGATTTTGGCGGGCTTGGGCAAAGTAGGGGTTTAGCCTGATGGTCTCAAGATAGTGGGCGCCTGCCTGTCTGAAAATGCCGTTTTTAGCCAGAAGAACACCGAGATTGTTGTGTGCCATCCAGCAGGCAGGGTTTTTTGCAAGGGTGTCTGTCCACAGCGTATACAGGTTCTCATACTTTTCCTGCTCTGCCAGTGTGCGTCCGCCCAAAAGAAGAATAACAACTGCACAGGCTATAAAGGTTGCTTTGTTCAGGCTGTTATGGGAGATCAGTTCGGCAATGCGGTGCGTTCCTGATATGATCAGCGCTATTAGCGCGATTTGTGCCATGTACTGGAAATGGTCGGCAACAAAGGAAAAACGCATTGGAAAGTAGTTTATAAATCCAAGGGCCGGCATCAGGGCAACAACAAAAATTGCAACTCCGGCAAACGGTCCTTTACCGATTCGATTTTTTAAAGCCCAAAGCGTCGCAAAGACCAACAGAGCCAAAACCGGGTAAAGCCATTGCCACCAGCTGCTAATATCGATATGCCATCGTGGATAAACAAAAATAATGTTTGCGGGGAATATAAGTTTGTGCGCGTAAAACCAGAGGGCTCTTCCGGCTATAAGAAGACGCTCCGGGAAGCTGAAATCCCACTCAAAGCCATGCGCGCCAACGTGGGCTTTTTCTATCATTATGGTATTTACGGCAGCCACAAGGCTCGTCGCAAAAAAGGGAATAAGGGATAAAAATTTTTTTAAGGTCAGCCTGTTTTCTTTCCACCATACGATTATCAGAAAAACCGCGGGCATAACGCATGTTACACTTTTGCTAAGCATGGCAAATGCAAAAAGTATTAAGGCTGTTAAATAGATTATCCATCTTTTTTTAACCGTTTTTGTTGGCTCTGTCGTGCCTGGGACAGTCCGGATGTACAGACGGATAAGCAGCCACAGGGATAACAGCACAAACAAGCAGGACATGAGGTTTTTGCGTTCACTTATCCATGCCACGGATTCTGCGTTGACCGGATGCACGGCAAAAACAGCCGCAGCCATCCATGCCCATGGAACGCCCAGCTGTGACAGCACCATCCATACAAGCACAGTGTTTATCGCATGGAGTATTATGTTTGTGGCATGAAACACCGCAGGGTTAAGGCCAAAAAGGTGATATTCGAGCCAGAAGCTTGTGAACACAAGGGGATAGTATTGCGGCGTTGTGCCAGGGGATATCCATATCTTTTTGAGCCCCACTGTATCCTTCAGGGCCGTGTTGTGGGTTACGTAGTAATCGTCATCCCATATAAAGGAATGGTGTATTGAAGGGAGGTAGAGCAGAATAACAATGGCGGCCAGTGTTGCGGCGCCGATGACTTTTCGCATAGTGGCGTTTTGTTGCATAGCAACCCTTGATTATTGGCCTTGACAAGATTTTACCAACCGGATAATAAACTTAAATTGTTACGAGTATTATACAGTTTTGCTAAACTACAGCACATTGGGGATTGAATCAATATGAAAAAACAGGCCGTTGCTTTTTTGCTGCTTTTCACTGTGCTGTGCTTGGCTGCATGTTCCAAGAAAGATGACCAACTTGGCGGCTCTGGTCCAGACAATATATCAAAGCAGTTTAGCTACGTAATGGGCCTTGAGATCGTGGGAACATTGGAGAAACTTGAAACAGTAACGCTGGACAGGGAAGCTTTTCTGAAGGGCATAAACGATGCTTTGGACGGCAATCCACCGATGCTCTCTCCCCTACAGATGCAAACCGTGAAGGCTATCGTTTCTGAACAGGAGAGAGCCCTGCGCAACAAGCAGATAATGGCCCTGGCCGAGAAAAATCTAAAGGAACAAAAAGCGTTTCTTGAACAGAACAGAAAGAAAAAAGGCGTTGTAGTTACAAAGAGCGGCTTGCAGTATGTTGTTTTAAAAAAAGGGGATGGGCCCAGGCCCGGGCCGACCGATATTGTCAAGATAAACATGACAGGCAAGCTTCTTGATGGAACGGTTTTTGACTCGACCTACCAGAGGGGCGGGCCTGTATGGGTGAAGGTAAAGGGGACTATCCCGGCATGGGAAGAGGCCTTGACCCTTATGAACGTGGGAAGCAAGTACAGGTTTTTCATTCCGTCGAAACTTGCCCACGGCAAAAAGGGTAATTTTATGGAAGGCGGCATTATAGGCCCCAATGCCATGCTTATAATGGATATAGAACTGCTTGAGATTAAAAAAGACAAGTCGGCCTCCTGAGCAGTCCATGACGCACCCCCCCCCCAGAGCGATGCTGTTTTGGTTTATTATCCTTGTATCTTTTGTGTGTGGTGGGCTGTTTTTTGTCATGGCTTATGGCGGCATCCGCACCGCAGATGGTGAGGTTGTTTTTCGCGTAGGTTGTGCGCTTGCAAATAATGGTTCGTTTGCTGTTGAAAGGGACCTTGAAGCATGGCCCGGGTTTGCCCTGCCGCGGGGAGTTGACGGCAGGCGGTATTCGGCCTTGGGGCCGGCCCAGTCTGTCCTTCTTGTACCGTTCATATGGGTGGCAGAGACGATAAACAGTACACGCTGGTATGAGCATTGCGATATCCCAATAAGTTTTGCTGCCGACGGCACTTCTTTGAAGTCCTATATATTGAAACAGCGCCCTTCCGATATGAAGCCGCATGCACTGCGGTTTCTGGTGTCGTTTTTCAATATTTTCGTAGCAATCATGGTGGTCGTTTTGCAGCTGCTGGTCGTTCACAGGTTGACCGGCAACCCGGCGGCCGGGTTTCTGACTGCGCTTCTGTTGGGGCTTGCAACGCCGCTGTGGCACTATTCTGGAACCATGTTTTCAGAACCCCTGGCAATAGCCTTCAGCCTTGGTTCTTTCTATATTTTTCTGGACGGTTTTGTCAGCAGGAAAGCCGGACTTTACGGGTATTGCATCAGGACTTTTTCAGGCGGCTTTCTCCTGGGGCTGGGGGTTGCCACCCATATCACGGTTATACTGTCGGTCCCGTTTTTTTTGGCGCTTGCTCTTTATCCCATTGTCCGTAAAGGCAGTCCCTTTTTTAGGGACAGGCGTGCCTGTGCATATATCACCATGAGCTTTATAGCCGGTCTGGGTATTATGGCCGCACTGTATGGCTGGTATAACTATGCCAGGTTTGGCAGCTTTTTTGAAGAGGGGCGCAGGGTCCCCGGGATAGTCCACTACGGAACGTTTGTACTCCCCTGGGAGGGGCTGGTCGGCCTTTTGGCAAGCCCGGGCAAGGGGCTGCTATGGTTCTGTCCTCTGCTTGTTGTTTCTGTGATCTGGTGGAAACACCTGCACAGGCGCAGCCGTTACATGTCCATCGTGATTGCCTCCATGGCGCTGTTTCGTCTGGTTTTCATCGCAAGCAGAAGCGACTGGCATGGAGGTTTTTGTCTTGGCCCAAGACTGATGTTACTCGTTGTGCCCTTTTTGCTGCTTCCGATAGGGTGCAGATTGGCGTATATGTTCGAAGAGGCGAAAACAAGCGTTTTTTTTAAGCCCTCTACGATTCTTGCCTTTTTCCTCTTTTTTGCCTGTATGATACAGCAGCTCTATTTTTGCCTCGGAGAGCCGGTCTCTTTTTACTATATGGTTAAAATGGCCGGCCTGAGGCACGGCGTATCGGTAATCAGCAGTAACCAGCTCTATTTCCATTGGAGTGTTTCCCCTCTGTTACACCTCTGGCAGGGCAGGAGGGGGCCGTTTCTGCTGCAGTCAGTGCAAATTGACAATTATTCTCTTTTTGTGTCTCTGGCTGCTGGTATTGCGGCTGTTTGCTGCGGCCTGATTTTTTATTTGACCCGTTTAAATGGCAGGTTGTATAAAGCATGATTTGCAGGGTCTTGTTCCGTTTAACTGTTTTTTGATAAAGGAACAGTCGATTGAAAAGAAAGTTACGGATTTTTCTTGCCAACATCGGATACAGGCCGCGTGTTTATCCTAATGTAACCCCGCCTCTTGGCATCATGTCACTTGCCTCCTATATACGTTCCAGGTTTTCCGCAGAATTTTGCCTGGTCAACCAGAAACTTGACAACTGTTCCAACGATCAGCTGGTTCGCATTGTTACAGATTTCAATGCTGATATAGTAGGCCTCAGCTCCATGACATCAGGAGCCCACAACCTTCCCTACATCACTGAAAGGATCAGGGCAATTATGCCTAAATCCCTCATACTGGTTGGAGGCCCCCATGTATCTGCGGTGGGAGAAGAATCTTTGGCCGGAAATGTTGCCGATGCAGCCGTGCCAGGGGAGGGAGAGCTCGCTTTTGAGCAGATTGTTTCTCACTGGCTGGAAGGCGATGGCTTTGAAGGGGTGCCCGGAATTTTCCGAAGGGAAAAGGATGGGACGATTGTCAGGAACCCGGGAGGTTTTCCCCCCATAAAAGACCTGGACTCTCTTCCGCCGCCGGCTTACGACCTGATCGATCTTCCCGCTTACTGGAAGCAGCAGTCAATGCCGGCCCTTCCTTTTCGCAGATATGCCTCCATATTTTCCAGCCGGGGCTGCCCTTACAGGTGTAAATACTGCCATCGTATTTTTGGCCGCACGTTTCGGGCACATTCGGCTGAGCGTGTTGTAGATGAGATAGAGTTTCTTTGCAAAAAATATGGAATATCCGATTTTGAATTTGTCCGATTTTGAATTTGTCGATGACATATTCAACCTTGACAAAAAACGGCTGTTTGACTTCTGCGATCTTGTTCACAGGCGCAACCTGAAGCTCAAGCTGGTTTTTCCAAATGGTGTGCGTACCGATATTTTGACGCAGCAGGAGATAGATGCCCTTGTTGACGCCGGAACCTATTATACCAGTTTTGCCCTTGAAACAGGGTCTCCGAGGCTCCAGAAACTTGTGGGGAAAAATCTTGATATAGAAAAGTTCGTAAG
>MZGQ01000046.1 GCA_002085115.1 Desulfococcus sp. 4484_241 | reverse complement strand
ACTTTCTTTGGTCGACAAAAGGACGGATGTAGGAATTTCCGGTACTTACGGTCGGGGAGACCCCATTTGGGAGCGTAATTTGGCCTACAACTGTCGAACGCGGGTTGATAACTGCTTGAATTTATTATCACCAGCTCTAAAACCAAAAAAACAGGTTGCCCTTATCAATTATGCTGCTCAAAAAATAAGGTCAAGACAGAACAGACCCCTTTAAAATGCTTGGCAATCTTTAATTTATTGTTCTTTTCTTTTGCTTGTCCAAAAGAAAAGAACCAAAAGAAAAAGACACCCGGCAGCTTGGCCTGCGGCTTCGCTCGCCTGCGCTGCATGGGATAAAAAACCGCAGACGCACAACAATGAAGACCGGCTGGTGGAGGTATAGGAGGAGGAAGTTGCCTATGGTTTTTTGATAGCTTCATAATTACCATGATTCCTTTGACGCAAAGGCCAGAAGCAAATGACCTTTGCGGGTTTTCCGTCATTATCGATATGCTGTCAAAAACCGGTTTTTGAACACTAATGCTGTTAGTTGCAAAAGGTGTCCATCAGTTGGAAGGTGCCGGCTGTTTGACATCCGGGTCGCGGGAATCCAAGACGGCAGGAATGAACATAACAGGATTGATTTTTTCTTTTAATATCTTTAAAGTGAAAAGTATAACTTTTAATTTTTCAAGGGGAGCCAAATGGGTATTTCATCTGTGATCAGGGCAATAAGAAGGGGGCACATTCCTCCTGTAGGGGAGGTCCCGGAACCGTTTTTGGACTTTCTTGCGTCAATGGCCAGTTTCAGGGGGAAATTCCAAAAGCTTACCAGCCAGGAGCGGATTATTGCCACATTCCGGCATAAAGAACCGGACAGGGTGCCGGTTTCCCCGATCCTTTGCGCCGGAGCCAGGCAGATTTCAGGCATAACGTTTCCCGACTATGCGCTTGACGCAAAAAAGGCGGCACGGGTTTTCCTGGACGGATTCGAGCTTGTAGGCGGGGATGTGATTATACTGATGCTGGACCTTTCTGTTGAAGCGGCCGACTTTGGACAATCTGTCAAATACCCGGAAAATTCCACTCCAATGCCGGATTATACCAATCCGGTTCTCAAGCACCATGATGATTACAGGCGGATAAAACCGGTTTTGCTTTCCAATGCGACCCGTATGAAGGAGTTTGTCAAGCTGTGCCGCATCGTTGTTGACGAGGTGGGGTTCCGGTCGATAGTGTCCGGGTTTGTTTTCGGCCCGCTTGGCGTGCTCGCCATGATGCGCGGCGCTGAAAACCTTTTCAAGGATTGCAGGCTGTACCCGGACAAGGTCAAAGCGGCATGCGGAGTTATAACTGAGTCGCTTGTGGAGTTTGTTCTTGCACAGTGCGAAGCTGGGGTTTCCGTAATTGCGATAGACACTCTTTTCGCATCGAGAAGCGGCCTGCCAAAGGAGCTGTGGGAGGAGCTCGAAGGGCCGTTTGCAAAAGAGATCAGCCGGGCGGTAAAATCCATGGGAAGAATAGTTGCAATTCACAACTGCGGCGATTCCCCCTACTTTGATGCGCAGATACGATCCGTGGAACCGGCCCTGATCAACTTTTCAGACCTCCCGGATGACTGCTCTTCACGGCTCGAGCTGAAGCGCCGCTATGGGGACCATATAATTCTGATGGGGCATATTCCGACACCGCTTTTGGTTTACGGCTCACCAAAGGACGTTATAGAGGAGTGCAGACGACATATAGACGACCTTGCACCAGGCGGCGGCTATATACTGTCGCCGGGATGTGAATACCCTCCAAACGCCAGCCTTGTAAACGCATTCGCTCTTATCCATGCGGCCAAAACATACGGGAGAAAATAAAAATGGGTGATGAAAAACTTCTCGAACGTATTGAAGATTCTGTTTGCCGGTTTGAAAAGGGCCTTGAGATGGAGCTTCTTCCCGCAGCCCTGGACAGCGCCCCTGCGAAAGAGATCCTGCAGGCCCTTAACATGGGAATCGAAAAGGCCCGCAGGCTTTTCAAGAAGGGTGAATACGCCCTTCCCGATTTTCTGCTTGCTATAGACACCTACCGTGCCGGTGTGAATTTTTTTAAAAACAGGGTTGCTGATGCTGATAAGGCTGCGCGCAGGGTGGTTATAGGCGTGGTCGAGGGAGACGTGCATGACATGGGGAAAAATATCGTGGCAGCCGTTCTCGAGGCGTGCGGGTTTCAGGTGACAGACCTCGGTAAAAACATTCCCGGCGACCAGTTTCTGGAAACCATACGTTCTGCACGTCCCGACATACTGGCGCTTTCAACAATGATGTCAACCACTCTTGAGGGAATGAAGGACATTATAGAACAGGTTAAGAGGGATTTCCCGGAAACCATGATACTCGTCGGCGGCGCTCCTTTTGATCCCGATCTGGCCCGCCGTATCGGGGCGGATGGATACGCCGAGAACGTCATAACGATACCGGACGAGACAAAAAGGGTCCTCACTGTGGCAAGGGAAAAGAAACTTTTAAAAGACACCGGGCCATGAACGATATACCTCCTGCCTTCGATATGTTCCATGATACATGCAAAATAGAGGATGGTTTTCTGTTTAAGGATATGGCCGTTTGCGATCTTGGCCTTGAAACATCTGCCCCGGCCTATCTTGACGCCGTTGCATCACGCATAGGGTATCGGGCTTATGACATTGAAAAGGGGGACAGGGCCGGGACCCTTGCGAATATTATTTCCCGAGGTCTTGAGGCAGCGTCGATATCCGGCATCGGCAAACCTGTCAGAATCGACGGCTGGGACAAAAGGTGTGTGCGGGCCGGCCCGGTTTTGGTTGAAAGCCCAAGATGGGCTCTCGTGGTTGACCGGGCTGTTTTTCCCCATAGCATTTACTGTTTTTTCCTTACCCTTGGCCGTGAATTTGACAGGGTAAAGGAAGCAGACGGCCTTTTTGAGTCATACGTCCTTGACGGCCTTGGCTCAGAGCTGACCGAACGGGTTGCAGACAGTATGGAGAAAAAACTGCGCGGACAGCTTGCAACGTCAGGCCTTGCGTGCTCCCGCAGGTTCAGCCCCGGTTACTGTGACTGGCCCCTTGCCAATGGGCAGAAATCTCTGTCAAAATTTCTGGACACATCATCGATAGGCTTAACAGTTCTTTCCTCGGGGGCAATGGTGCCTGCGAAGTCTGTGTCAGGCGCAATGATAGTTGCCGATCGGCTCAGGATACTGTGTCCATGCCCTGTATGCCCGAAAAAGGATTGTCCCTACCGCAGGGAAGATGTATGGGGCGAATACGAATATCCACCACGGACTTGAGACAGCGAAAGGCCTGTTCAACTTGTGCCAAACTTTTACAGGCGCGGACAGTATTATCGGCAGACAGGCTTCCGGTTTTTTCATTGGTGCGTACGATGTAGATGCCATCGGGTTGTTGCTCATGCTTAATTTTTTCGGCGTTGCGCTGAAAAGAGAAGTTGTTGTCACTGCTCTCAAAAATAAAATGCTTACTCGTTTATAGCGGTTTAGCACCTTGTTTAACTCTGGAGCCAGCGTCGTTGTATGCCACAGGCGTGTTGCAGCCAGTTTTGAACACGGATTGAGCAAGCGTTGAGCAATCATTGTCACTACCAGATTACGCTCACGGCAAGGTTTTGAGACCAGCAACGAAGCCGCTTCAAGTTTGCGAATCATGCCCAGCACAATATGCACATGACCGTGAGGAGGGAACGTTCAATCGAAAAGCCTTGCTGATTGATGGCATCGCCCCGTAAAACAGATCGTAGCGCCTCTGTTTTTTCTTTCGGCCAATAGGTGAGATTGGCCAAAGTACGTTTCGTGACACGCTTGCCATGGCCAGGACTTGACTGCCGCAAAAGCGGGCAGCCACATATCTATGGTACTGGGCGCATTGTATGCCGGACTGCTTATTCGCTTTTTTTAAACGGCACGCAGCGCGGCAAGACAGGTAAATAGAAAAGAGAAAATTTATATATTATACTGAACTGTTTGAATTTATGCAAGTTAAATTGTCAGCGCAGAACCACATAAACGGTTTCTCCGGTTTGTAATTTTACCGCAGGTCATGCGGACAGCTCAATGCCAGCAATGGGTTGAAGGCCTTGAAACAGGGTTGCTATTTTTTCTCCAGGGCCATACGGACACCTTTTGCCACGCTTTTTACGGTAAACGGCTTCTGTATGAAATTTATTCCAGGGTCTAGCACACCGTGGTGGGCAATGGCGTCTGCCGTGTACCCGGACATGAAAACGGTTTTCATGCCAGGGCTTATTTTTTCAAGCCTTGCGGCAAGCTCCCTGCCGTTCATTTCCGGCAGAATAACATCTGTCATCAGCAGATCTATTTTCCCGGCATTCGCCCTGGCTGCTTCTATGGCTTCATCCGGCGTGGCTGCCGTAATCACATTGTATCCAAGGCGTTGGAGAATGGACCTGCCAAGTTTCAGGATCGATTTTTCATCCTCCACAAACAGTATGGTTTCACCATGACCGGATGGTATCTCTTCACTTGCCCACTGCCTGGCGGGCCCGGTTTTTTCCATGTGCCGCGGCAGGTATATCCTGAAGGTTGTACCCTGCCCGGGCTCACTGTAGAGATTTATAAACCCGTTGTTCTGCTTTACTATCCCGTACACCGTTGAAAGCCCCAGGCCGGTCCCCTTGCCCATCTCCTTTGTGGTGAAAAAAGGCTCAAAAATGTTTTTCGCTGTTTCCTTGTCAATCCCGCAGCCGTTGTCTGTGACCGCAAACATCACAAAATCACCGGGTCTTGCCTCGGGGTTGGCCTCACAGTATTCGCTGTCAAACCTCCTTGTCCCGGTCTCTATGGTGATCTTGCCGGCTCCGGAAATGGCGTCTTTTGCGTTTACGCACAGGTTAACCAGGATCTGGTCCACCTGGGACGGGTCTATTTTTACCGGCCACAGCTCTTTTGCAGGCAGCCAGACAAGATCGATATCCTCGCCTATGAGCCGTTTTAGCATCTTGAAAAAACCATCGATGGTTTTGTTCAGGTCAAGCACCCTTGGAGCTGCCGTCTGTTTACGGGCAAACGCCAGCAACTGTTTTGTAATATCGGCGGATCGCCTTGCCGCCTTCAGGATCTCTTCCAGGTCGGCATGCAGGGGATCCTGCGGGTCGATGTCCTGGAGAGCCATCTCTGCTGTGCCTATTATCACGCTCAACATGTTGTTGTAATCATGAGCCACGCCCCCTGCAAGCCGGCCGACGGACTCCATTTTCTGCGCCTGCCTGAGCTGATCTTCAAGCTGCAGGTGCTCGGTTATATCCCTTTTTACAGCCACGTAGTTCGTGATTTTTCCGGAACTGTCCATAACCGGGGATATCGTCGCAGCCTCGTTGTACAATGACCCGTCCTTGCGCCTGTTTACAAACCGGCCGGTCCATGTTTTTCCCGACAGGATGGTGGCCCACAGGTCTTTATAAAAAGCGTCGTCATGCTCTCCGCTTTTCAGTATGCGCGGATTTCGGCCTGTAACCTCCTTTCTGCTGTACCCGGTTATGCGCTCAAAAGCGGGGTTTACATACTGGATGTTGGCTTTTTCATCGGTTATAACGACACATTCTCCGGCCTGTTCAATGGCGGCCATGAGCCGTTCCCGTTGTGCATCGGCCCGCCTGAGACCGGTTATATCGCGCACAAACTCGACAACACCGGTCACCTCGCCTGTGGCCGGGTCCTTCATTGGGTAGCTGAAAAGCTCTATCCATTCGACCTCTGATCCTGCAAGTCCCGGCACTATCTCCCTTTCCTGTTTCCCGGTTTGCATGCACCGCAGCGAAGGACATGGATCACACGGCCTGTCTGCGTTGTGGTAACACGAGTAGCAGTGTTTACCCTCAAGGGGAAGGTTGTCTGCATACCATTTTTTCATGACACCGTTGGTATGACGGATTGTAAGATCCGAATTCAGTATCGATATGCCGTCCTGTATGCTTTCAAATATTGTGGTCATGAACCGCTCATTCTCACGCAGCTTTCTTTCCGCCTGCCTGCGCCAGGTCATGTCACGGGCTATTACAAGTATATCTTCAATCTTCCCATCCTTTAGGATTGGGGTTGTGTTGACCTCGACCTGGATCCGTTTTCCCTCGCGGTTCCTGAACTCTGTTTCGTAGAAACGGGTTTCTCTGTTGCCTGCCTTGCAGTCTTTTTTTCTTGTCTCAAGCTCCTTGAGCTTTTCAGGCGGTATGAAATCGGTCACCATGCGGCCTATGGCCTCTTCACGCCCGAACCCTGCGAAATCAAGACCAGCCTGGTTTACGTACTTGATCCTTCCCTCTATGTCATGGAGAAGGATGATGTCCTGGATGGTTTCAAGCAGGATGCGGTACCTTTCCCTGCTTTCCCGAAGCTCCTGTTCAGCACGCCTTCGCTCGGTAATATCGGTCAGGAAGATAATGACCGCGGGTTTTTCTTCCCACTCAATCCTTACCGCGGTTACTTCAAGCCACCTTGTTTCCCCGTTGCCGGCCACGGCCCGGAACTGATAGCGAGCCGGGATCTCTTCTCCCTTCAGCCTTTGTATATGCCGCTTGCTGATAAGGTCCCTGTCCTGCTCGTGCACAAACTCTATGAAGGGCCGGGCTTGCACATCCTTTTGGCTGTATCCCAGGAGGTTGGTGCCCCAGTTCGCAAATTTGACCTTCCCATCCTGCAAAACCATGATCGCTTCGTGCGCGTTTTCAACAAGCAGCCGGTATCTTTCTTCCGACTTTTGAAGTGCTTCGGTTGCCTTCCTGCGGTCGGATATATCCTTTATAAACCCGACCGCGTGCCAGCCGTCACTGGTTTTGAAGCTTGACAGCGACAGCTCAATCGGTATTTCGCGGCCGTCCTTATGCATGGCTTCAAGCTCAAGCGTCCTTCCAACCGCGTTTCCCTTGCCGGTTTTTTTAAACAACGGCATCCGTTTTTTATATGAGGAGTGATAAAGCTCAGGGGCTATCAGCTGGTGAAGGTCCCTTCCGACAGCTTCCTCGGGTTTATACCCAAGTATCCTTTGTGCGGCAGGGTTCCAGAAGGTTATCTTTCCATCCGGCCCCATTATTATAATGGCATCGTTTGCAGAATCGGCAATGGCCCTTGCCCGTTCTGACTCCATCCGCAGCAATTCTTCAGCCTCGGCCCTCCTTTTTTCAGACTCTTTCTGTCCTGTTATGTCACGCAGGGTTACGACAAAACATTTTTCCCCGTTCCAGGTTCCCCGGGCCGACCTCATCCCGGCAATGCCCGGCCCATCCTTTCTGTGGGGAAGCTCTATCTCACGAATCTGCCCCTCTGTTATAAGATGCCCGAAAGTTTGCCCGGCAAGCTCATTTGGGGATTTGCCAAGCATTGTCCCGGCAGCCTTGTTGGCAAACAGGATATCACCCTCCATCCCGACAACAAGGATGCCGTCCGGGCTGTTGTCTACGACTGTGAGCAGGTTGGATTCTATTTCCAGCCGGGTCCGCTCCTTTGGCGGGTGGGCAAGAGTTTGCATGATGGTTTTGGGCAGACGGGCCATGCTTGCAGCGCTCTTTATGACATAATCATCGGCCCCGCTTTTTAATGCTTTTACCGCAATCTCAACAGATTTTCGGCCTGACACCACTATCACCGGCAAGCTTGGAAGCCGCTTTTTTACAGTGCTGACGGCCTCAAGCACATCTTCCATGCCGGAAACATCCAGGTCCACCAATGCCAGGTCGAATTTTTCAAGGTCAAGGGCCTTTTCAAATGAAGCGCGGTCATTTGCCTCGGCAATTACGAACCCGGGTGATTCGCTTTCCAGCGCCCCCCTGATCAGGGACAGGGTGTTCGCATCGTCTTCCAGGCACAGGACCCGTATTTTTTCTTTTTTTGCCATACCTTAACCGCTTTGCCGTCCACCAGGTATCAGGTAAAACAGCCTTTATAAGAAGTGGTCAACAGCTCTTTTTTATACGACCCGTCATGGCTGTAACTCCTCCAGGGCGCTAAATGAAAAATCCCCTTTGCCAATAAGCGACAGACAAGCTTTCGTCACTTCAGGGTCATACAAACGGCCCGAACCGTTTGATATCTCCTCTATTGCCTTTTCTATCCCCAAGGCAGGTCTGTAGGGACGGTGTGACACCATGGCCTCAACAACGTCTGCAACAGATATTATTCTGGCCTCGACAAGAATCTCATTTTTCGAAAGCCCCAGGGGATAACCAGAGCCATCGATCCTTTCATGGTGCTGCTTGACTATCGTTGCTATTGGCCAGGGAAACTCCACGGCGCTTAGTATGTTATAGCCAACCTCCGGGTGGACCTTGATCAGGCTGAACTCGATATTGGAAAGTCTCGACGGCTTGCTGAGAATTTCGGCCGGAACCGATATTTTCCCAAGATCATGGATCATGGCCGCAAGCCGCGTTCCCTGCACCTGGTCACCCGGGAGCCCCATCCTGACGGCTATTGCTCCGGCAAGTCCAGATACCCTGTGCTGGTGGCCCGAAGTGTAGGGATCCCTTGATTCAACAGTAAGGCTCATGGCCCGTATTATGCCTTCCATTGCTTTGCGAAGTTGACCGGAACGGCACTGGACCATGTTTTCGAGGTTCTGGAGGTACCTGCGGTTGGCTATCTCAAGATCCCGCATCCTGAGGGCGTTCCGGACATTTATAATCACCTCGCTTGGTTTGACCGGCTTGACCATATACCCGTACACTCCTGCATCTATCGCATCTTCAGCGGTTCCCGGATCGTCAATCGCGGTTAACATCAGGATCGCCGTGTCCATGTAATGCGATTTTATATGGCTGGCAAGTTCGATTCCGGATACGCCGGGCATGTTGACGTCGCAAAGCACCAGGTCTATCTCCTCCCTTTCCAGGTGCTCCTTGGCCTCTTCAACACTGTTGGCGGCTATAAACCCGTACCCGTTTTTTGTAAGCAGCCGGCCCAGCATCCGGCAAAGCAGCTTTTCATCATCCACCACCATGATTTTACGGGTCGTGTTCAAACCTGCCGCCTCCTTATTTGTGACAATCCTGCCAACTACGAGACGATTATAAAAAGCGCCTGCGCAGGCATATCTGTTATCACCGCACCGGGGCACCGGCCAATTCCGGAAGTAACAGCGAAACTGTTTATGCCTTGCATGAGGTTTGTTTGAACGCCTGTAAAGTTTATAAATTTTCGGGTATTATGTCAACTCTTTTTGCAATGGTTAAAAATGTTGAACCATGTTCTACGGTTTGCCGGGCACTGGCCTTGGGAGGGTCGCTGTTTTGCATCAGGAACTTATGGCGGAGATTTCACGGGTTGATTTGGCTGCAATATTGCCGTGCATCCGACATGAAGCTGTAGTCATCTGCTGCGAGTGTCGGGCGGCAGGTACAGATACGGCCGGGGTTGCTTTAGGGCAGAGGGTGGAAATTTTCGGGTCAGGCGTCAGGCATAACCGCCTTTCGCAAAACCTGCCGCTGGTTTGCGTATATGTATTCTTTAAGCCGTGCGGTATCCTCCTGGGACATATCTATAAACATCAACCCGTAATGCTCCTTGTTGCTGACCTGCTCGGTAATAACACGTCTCACAACGGCACGGTTTATCTTTACCGGCGACCTGTCTTCCCTGCCTGGAAACATGTCAATCATTATATCCCTTATCTCCTTGCCCCTTGAGACCACCCGTTTTTGCACGTCAGGACTGGAAAACATCACCAGTGCCCCCCCAAGGCTGATGTTTATGATCTGGATATCGTAGGGCTTGCCGTCTATAATGGCCGTTGTGACAGAACCGACAGGCGGTTTTACCCTGAGATGTTTGCGCCGCTGCTTTCTTTCTATCCTGGCCGGGTACTCCAGGCGTATGGCATTGCGCTTTTTTAAAATGCTTCTGTTCCCGCCGGCACTTGAAAAACTGTAAGGAACCCCATCGGCATCGGTAAAGGTGAGATAGATACTCCACCTGCCACGGCTGCTTGCCGCCTGCTCAAATCCCGGCGGAGAGTCTACCGTGAAAAACCGCTTCTCCCCCTTCTTTGCAAGGCCTATAATAACGGTGAGTTTCTTGAAATTTGTTCCCTGCAGGTGCATCTGCAAGATGGTGCTGTTGCGTTTAAGCTCCTTTAAAATATCCTCTACAGCCTGGCCTGTCAGAATTCCACCGCTTTGTGCCATTCAACCGTTTCCGCATAATCATAAGACGCAAGGACTGACAATAACTACGTCACTTTTCGATTTATAATTTCATACCTGCTTTACAAAAGTGTAAAGGGCAGCACAAAAACGCGTCAAGCATAACTTTTAAGTGCCAATCCGGGTCACAGGTTGGCCAGAAATTTCTCCCAGCCTGCAAGAACCTCGGCAAGCTCCCTGTTTGTATACTTGGACCGGTCTATGACTATCCTGACCCCTTTGATGGTGGTGTCCAGCAGGTCCCGCGCCATCTTATGGATATCCTCCGGTGTGGGAAGCAGTCCGCAAGCATCGATCCGGCCGATATCATCAGGAGACATCTGTGAAATAATACCACGCCCCACTATCTGTTCAAGCTCAGAGGGAGAAAGGTCGCTTGAAAGATAGCCCTTCCCGTTCACCCACTCAGAGGTAACTATCGTCCTGGCCGACACAGGCACGGTCGTAAAGGCCGCAGCCAGAATCATGGCCGCAAACACGGTAATGACAGTTTTCATCTTTACCCCCTTCTGTATGACATTAAAAACAATGCCAGCGGCCGGCAAAGCCACATAGGGAAAACCTCGGGTTCAACTGTGAAAAAGTGTCTAAAGCCTGGGCTGCCCACCCTGGACAACGCAAAGCCGAATCGACAAACAACAAAAAACGCCGACCGATGAAACCCACGATTTGGTATATAACAGCAACACCTGCAGCTGTAAAGAAAAATGCCATGCCTGTTATAAGTACATGAAATGTCCGGTTTAATCGGTATGGAAAGGAGGTGTGCCAATGTCAGTGTATCCCGATACCGCAGTGAGTCGGGAGCCGAAGCGCTGTTAGAGGAGACGAGCAAGGCCGGTCTAAAGATCAAAGCGGTAAAAAAGTCCGCTTTCCGACGGATACCCGATTGTACGACTGTTCGTAACGGGGTTTTTCAGTATCAACTGCATATATAGGTTGTATATACCTTGTATGCATCTTCGGAAAACAGGGCAAAGACCACCTTTTTTATGGTTTGGTCGGTTTCAAGAAAGTTGCAGGTGGTGTCAACGGCGATTTTGCATGCCTCCTTTATCGGATACCCGTAAACACCGCAGCTTATAGCAGGGAAGGCTATGGATGAAAGGTTATGGCGGCTTGCAAGAGCAAGGCTGTTTTTGTAGCAGTTTGCAAGCAGTCTGGCAACGTTTGGATTGGTTTTACTGTACACAGGGCCGACCGTGTGGATTACGTAGGATGCTGGAAGGTTGTATCCCTTGGTGATTTTTGCCTCTCCTGTTTCACATCCTCCCAGGGTCCTGCATTCTGCCAGAAGTTCGGGGCCGGCGGCCCTGTGTATGGCACCGTCGACGCCTCCACCTCCAAGCAGTGTCTTATTCGCCGCGTTTACAATTGCATCAACCTCCAGGGTGGTTATATCACCCTTCCACACCTCTATTTTTGAAAGTGTTTCCTTGCTCATCCTTACCTCCAGCAGCGGGATTAAATACAGTTTTCTTTCTGCTTATCCTCATACAAATGAAAAAATAGCAAAACCGGTGTGTATCGTAAAGAGCATCTGCTTTGATTTGTAATTATTGAAAAAGAGGATACAATTTCGCTGATTTTTTTACCCGCTATCTGTTTAAAACAGCTTTTTTTAAGCCTGGCACAGGTTTTGCCGTTGGCATTTAAAGTATTGACTAAAAAGCAGCCGCCATATATACTTATTAAGTTTATGGGGCCGGATTCGCACAGACAGGGGCACCATTATTTTATGCGGAAAATCAAGATGATACAACTCATTAAAGGGTTCAGGGATATTCTTCCGGATGAGGCCGGCCTGTGGAGACAGGTCGAGATGATGGCCGCTGATATATTTTCCGGTTTCGGCTTTCTTGAGATGCGTCCACCTGTAATGGAGAAGGCCGACCTGTTTAAACGCAGCATAGGGGAACATACCGATATTGTTGAAAAAGAGATGTATACGTTTGCTGACAGGGGCGGGGATGTTGTTACACTTCGGCCCGAGGCAACCGCTTCTGTTGTGAGGGCGTATATTCAGCACAAGCTTTACAATACGGCTGGTGTTCAAAAATTTTACACAATCGGGCCAATGTTCAGGCGGGAGAGGCCCCAGAAGGGACGTTACAGACAGTTTCACCAGGTGAACGCCGAGGTGTTCGGTACAGCCTCTCCATATATGGACGTTCAGCTGGTTTTCATGCTCACGACCTTTTTTGACGCCCTGGCGTTGAAGAATCTTACCGTGCACATCAATTCCCTTGGATGCAGTGAGTGCAGGCCTCTTTTCCGGGAAAGGCTTTGCAGCTTCCTGGAGGAAAACAGGCTTAACCTTTGCAACGACTGCAAGCGGCGAATAGACCGCAATCCGTTGCGTGTGCTTGACTGCAAGGTCGATACCTGCAGACAAGCCACAAAAGACGCTCCGGCCATTACCGATTTTCTCTGTTCAGACTGTGCCGGGCATTTTGAGCAGGTAACCGGTCTGCTGACAGAACTTGGCGTCGGGTTCGAGTTGGACAGGCGGCTTGTCAGGGGACTTGACTATTATACCAGGACTACGTTCGAGGTCCGCACCGATATGCTTGGCGCCCAAAGCGCTGTTGCCGGTGGAGGCAGGTATGATAATCTTGTGAAGATGCTGGGAGGGCCGGACGTACCGGCTGTCGGGTTTGCCGTAGGTTTTGAAAGGCTCATGGAACTGGTTGAGCTGGCCGGGAGCGTTCCCTGCGGTACAGAGCGGCCAAGGGTTTTTATGGCGGCGCTTGGTGAAAAGGCCAGGAGTATCGCGTTCAAGTGGTTGTGCGAGCTGAACCGGGAAGGGGTGCCTGCCGAGATGTGCATGGAGGAAAGAGGACTTAAAAGCCAGATGAAACAGGCGGACAAATGGAATGCAACCCATGTTGCTATAGTCGGTGACGCGGAGATTGAATCGGGAAACATAATACTGCGCAACATGAACACAAAGCAGCAGGAGGAACTACCGCTGGACAAGATGCCCGAATGTCTCGGCCGGGCAATAAGCCGCCTGTAGTTTGCATAAAATACCGAAAAAGAGGTAACTACTCGAAACATATGTCATTTTAACCGATCAACAAGATCCGGAGATTGCCTGCAAAATATTCGGGCCGGATAAGGGAGACAGAAACAGGTGGCTGATATTCATAAAGATATGAAGCGTACCCACAACTGTGGAGAGCTTGACGAGAGCTATGTGGGAAAGGAAGTGGTGCTTGCGGGATGGGTGCAGCGCCGCCGCGATCATGGCGGTGTAATCTTTATCGATCTGCGGGACCGGCACGGCATAACCCAGGTGGTGTTCAATCCGGACCGTGATCCGGTTACCCATGCAAAGGCACATGGGATAAGGAACGAGTATGTCATATGCGTGCGCGGGAAGGTGGAAAAGCGGCCGGATGATATGATCAACCCGAAGATAGCCACGGGAACGATCGAGGTCTTTGCAAGCGGGCTTTCCATATTGAACACTGCCAAGACACCGCCTTTCATGGTGGAGGACAGGATCGAGGTGGCGGACTCCCGAGGGTGCCAGGGACTATCTTGTGCCAAGCCGTGTCAACCCCGGAAATTTTTACGCGCTCCCCCAGTCGCCACAGCTTTTCAAGCAGCTGCTGATGATTGCCGGTTTTGACCGCTATTACCAGATAGTAAAATGTTTCAGGGATGAAGACCTGCGATCCGACCGTCAGCCAGAGTTTACTCAGATCGACATGGAGATGTCTTTCGTGGACGAGGATGACGTGATGGCGGTTGCAGAAGGGCTTGTAGCCGGTATCGTGGAACGTGTCACCGGAGAGAAGGTGGATGTGCCATTTCCACGCATGACCTATGCCGATGCCATTGCCTCCTATGGTCTTGACAAGCCGGACCTGCGGTTCGGCCTGGAGCTCAGGGATATCACTGACATAGTGGCGGACTGCGATTTTAAGGTATTTGCCGGAGCAGTTGAGAAGGGCGGTATCGTAAAAGCGCTTAACGCCAAGGGATGCTCGGACTTTACGCGCAAGGAACTGGACGATTTCACCGAGTTTGTTGCCGTCTACAAGGCAAAGGGGCTGGCATGGGTCAAGGTCAGGGATGACGGTTGGCAGTCCCCCATAGCCAAGTTTTTCCCGGATGAAAAGAAAAGAGAGATCGAAAAGAGACTCGACATGGAGGTTGGCGATCTGGTGTTTTTCGGGGCTGATACACCGCAGGTGGTAAACGATGCGCTGGGCAACCTCAGGAATCTTCTTGGCGAAAAGCTCGGGCTTGTGGACGGTGCAGTCAGGAAATTCGTGTGGATCACCGAGTTTCCGTTTTTTGAATATGATGAAACCGAAAAGCGTTACCAGGCGAAACACCATCCGTTTACCGCGCCGCATCCGGAAGACCTGGAAAGGCTGGAGAGCGATCCGGCTTCGGTTCGTTCAAGGGCCTATGATCTTGTTTTGAACGGCACCGAGATCGGGGGCGGCAGCATCCGTATCCACGACAGCAAGCTTCAGGAAAGAATGTTTGCAGCCCTTGGAATGACACAGGAAGATTACAGGGGAAAATTCGGTTTTCTGCTTGATGCCCTTGATTCGGGAGCACCTCCGCATGGCGGCATGGCAATGGGGTTTGACAGGCTGGTGATGCTGCTGCTCGGTGCAGGCTCCATAAGGGACGTTATAGCTTTTCCAAAAACGCAGAAGGCGGTTTGCCTTTTGACACAAGCGCCTGCCCCGGCCGACAGAAAGCAGCTCGAAGAGCTTTTTATCAGGGTTATAGCAAACAGGACTCAGGAATAAAGGAGCATGTCATGAGGGATGTTGTTATAGTTGAAGGAGTCAGAACAGCCATAGGCGCGTTTGGCGGGTCATTGAAAACGGTCCCGGTGGTGGATCTCGGCGCTACCGTGATAAGGGGCGTGCTTGAAAAGGCCGGTCTTCGGCCGGTAAAGAGCGAACTCATGTCTGACACGGCGCCTGACCTGCTGAAGAAACAGGGGATGATAGAGATCGAGAAAAAAGCCTTGCCGTGGGATGAAAACGCTCAGCCCGTTGTGGTGGATGAGGTTATAATGGGCAACGTTCTTCAGGCCGGGCAGGGGCAGAATACGGCCCGCCAGGCCATGATCAGGGCGGGAGTTCCAAAAGAGACCCCGGCCATGACAGTAAACAAGATATGTGGTTCCGGGCTGAAGGCTGTTGCTTTGGGGGCATCCGCTATCATGACGGGTCAGGCCGATGTGGTTATAGCAGGCGGGCAGGAGAATATGAGCCTTGCGCCCATGGCACTTCCCAAGGCAAGGTGGGGCCACCGCATGGAACTTACCGGGGTGGGTGAGGTCTACGACCTGATGGTTTTTGATGGGCTTTACGAAATTTTTTACGGGTACCACATGGGGGTCACGGCTGAGAATATCGCCCGTCTTTACGGCATAACCAGGCAGGAGCAGGACGAGCTTGGAGTTTTGAGCCATACCCGTGCCCTTCGGGCGATAAAGGATGGCCTGTTTGCACAGGAGATAGTGCCTGTTCCCGTTAAGACCCGGAAGGGTGAGACGGTTTTTGACACAGACGAACGGCCCATGGAGACAAGCATGGAAAAGATGGCGGCCCTGAAACCGGTTTTTGCCAAGGATGGGACGGTAACAGCCGGGAATGCTTCAGGGATAAACGATGCGGCTGCCGCCCTTATATTGATGAGCGCTGACAAGGCACGGGAATTGGGCCTTGACGCTTCCATAGTCATAAAGGGATTTGCCTCTGGCGGGGTGGATCCCGCTTACATGGGGCTTGGGCCTGTTCCTGCCGTGCGTAAAGTTCTTTCATCTGCCGGCATGTCAATCGGCGATATCGACATGATAGAGCTGAACGAGGCGTTTGCCGCACAGGCCATAGGGTGTATGAGAGAGCTTGGCATAGACACGGAAAAACCCAACGAGCTTGGCAGCGGCATTTCACTTGGCCATCCCATCGGATGTACGGGCGCCCGCCAGATGGTGACCGCTATTCATCAAATAAAGAGAAAGGGTTACCGAACCGGCCTTGTGACCATGTGCATCGGCGGAGGCATGGGCATGGCCATGGTGATGGAACGAAAAGAATAACTTTTAACCGAACTTGGGCAAAGATACACAGGAGAAACAATGAATATTCCAAGAAAGCTGGGAACATTGATTGTGTTTGGCGTGCCTGCCATTATTGGCGGTGGCATTGTTTTTCATTTCATGGAGAGCTACACGGCCGTATTTACCTACGAGTTTATCCTGATGCTGGCGGCCGGCGGTTTTGTTGCCGGATTAAAATAATGCACCGGGTATAAATGTATAATTCCGGCTGACCCGCCTTCAGGCCGGAAATGCCTTAACAGGCATGTATAGTCAGGTGCGCTTGAGGGCAATGCCCGGCAATTTCGGGCATACAATGCTGTCCGGCAAGCCATGCCAGGCTCATTTAACAGCGATGTCTTGTTATGTGCCGTCCGGCAGGCAGTGATCAGCCTTTGCTGGCTAAACCTTATTGTTTCAAACAAGGCTAAAAAGAAATGGAAGAAGAAACCGCTGTCAGTCACCAGGAGACCAGTATAGAAAAGGAGATGCGCAAATCCTACCTGGATTACGCCATGAGCGTTATCATAGGCAGGGCATTGCCGGATGTGCGTGATGGCCTGAAGCCGGTGCACCGCCGCATCCTTTTTGCAATGCATGAGCTGAAAAACGACTGGAACAAGCCATACAAGAAATCGGCCCGCGTGGTCGGCGACGTTATCGGCAAGTACCATCCTCACGGTGACACGGCGGTGTACGACGCCATAGTAAGGATGGCCCAGGATTTTTCGATGCGCTATCCCTTTGTCGATGGCCAGGGCAACTTTGGCTCGGTTGACGGTGATTCGCCTGCAGCGATGCGTTATACCGAGGTCCGCATGCAGAAGCTTGCCCATCTCATGCTGGAGGATATCGACAAGGAGACTGTTGACTTTGTCCCCAACTACGACGAGAGCCTTTTGGAACCATCGGTTTTACCCGCACGGCTGCCGGCGCTGCTGATAAACGGCTCCTCCGGTATTGCCGTGGGCATGGCCACAAACATACCACCCCACAACCTTTCCGAGGTCGCCGATGCGATATGTGCGGTTATCGATAATCCCGGTATAAGCACGGAAGCGATTATGAAGTTTGTCTCCGGGCCCGATTTTCCAACCTATGGAATAATTCACGGCGTTGACGGCATAAAGGAGGCGTACAGCACCGGCAAGGGCAAGATAAGAGTACGGGGCCGGGTTTTGGTCGAAAAGGGGAAAAAGGGAGACCAGCCCGAAACCATTGTAATAAGCGAGCTTCCCTATCAGGTCAACAAGGCAAGGCTGATTGAGAAGATAGCCGAACTGGTGAAGAACAAGGTGATTGAAGGAATACGCTATGTCAGGGACGAGTCGGACAAGGATGGCATGCGTATCGCAATAGGGCTTAAGAAAAATCAGTTGGCCGACGTTATAATAAACCAGCTTTACAAGCATACCCAGCTCGAGACCACATTTGGCATGAACATGCTGGCGGTCGTTAACAACCGGCCGGAGCTGCTTACCTTAAAGGAGATTCTCGAATATTTCATCCTTCACCGCAAAGAGATAATCATCAGGCGCACCGCGTTTGACCTGCGCAAGGCGGAGGAAAGGGCACATATTCTGGAGGGGCTCAAGATCGCAATAGACAACCTTGACGAAGTGGTTGCAATGATCCGCAAGTCCGCCTCGCCCGCCGATGCCAGGGCAAGCCTTATTGAACGGTTCGAGCTTACGACGGTGCAGGCCCAGGCGATTCTTGACATGCGTCTTCAGAAGCTGACCGGGCTTGAGCGGGAAAAGATCGTGGAGGAGTACAAGGAGATTCTCAAACAGATAGCATGGTTCAAGGAGATACTGGCAAACGAGAGGATAGTCCTCGACCTCATAAAGCAGGAGATGGAGGAGTTAAAGCGTGATTTCGGCGACGAGCGCCGTACCGAAATCATGGGCAGGGCAAAGGAGATCCGGATCGAGGACATGATAGCAGAAGAGGACATGGTCGTTACTGTTACAAACAGCGGTTATATAAAACGGAATCCCATAAGCCTGTACCGCAAGCAGCAGCGGGGAGGCAGGGGGAAAACCGCCATGGGGACCAAGGAAGACGATTTTGTTGACCGCCTGTTTATAGCGTCCACGCATCATACGCTGATGTTTTTTACCACTTTGGGCCGGGTGTTTTGGCGCAAGGTGTTCGAGATACCCCAGGCGGGCCGGGCCAGCAGGGGCACCGCCATAGTGAACCTGTTAAAATTCAATGAGGGAGAGGAACTGGCCACCGTGCTGAATGTGCCGGAGTTTTCCGCGGGCCAGTATGTCCTTTTTGCCACCCGGCAGGGGATGGTCAAGAAGACCGATATCATGGACTACAGCCGGCCCCGCTCTGGAGGGTTGATCGCGATCGGGCTTGGAACAGGGGATGAGCTTATAGCCGCCCGTATTACGGATGGAACCAGGAACGTGTTTCTCGGTTCCAGGGATGGCAAGTCGGTGCGCTTCCTGGAATCCGATGTCCGTCCCATGGGACGTTTGGCCAGGGGTGTCAGGGGTATGACCCTGGGGCCTTCGGACAGGGTGGTGGCAATGGAGGTGCTGAGCCATGGCAACACCCTGCTGACCGTTACGGAGAACGGATTCGGCAAGAGGACTTCCATAGATGAATACCCTGTCAACAAGAGGGGCGGAAAAGGCGTTATCACCATCAAGACAAGCCTTCGCAACGGCAAGGTGGTTGCAATCCTGCTTGTTGAGGATGATGATGACGTTATGATAATGACCGACAGGGGAAAGCTTATCCGTATCCCGGTGAGTGGAATTTCGGTCATCAGCCGAAACACCCAGGGGGTGCGGCTGATAGTTATGGAAGAGGGAGAAAAGGTAACCGGTGCGGCCCGTCTTGCGGAAAAAGATGATGACGAGATCGGAGTGGCGGGTAATGGGGAAGAATCTGATGAATGATACCGATATCTCTTGCGTAAATATAGGAGTGGTTGGTGCGGGAAGCTGGGGGACGGCCATTGCCCACCTGCTGGCGTCAAAGGGGTTTTCCCCTGCTCTTTGGGCCTACGAGAAGGAACTGTGTCTGCAGATAGAGGAAAACCATGAGAACCCCTTGTATTTGCCGGGCATAAAGCTTGCCCCGGGCATATCCGTATCAAACGACCTTGAGGATGTAGTGTCCGGAAAGAGTATCGTTGTCATGGTTGTACCGTCCCATCTGATGCGTGAGGTGGGTGGCAGGGCTGTGAAGCATCTTTCAGGCGACACCATCCTGGTGAGCGCTTCAAAGGGGATAGAGAACAATACACACCTTACCATGTCCGGCGTGCTTGCCGAGGTCACCGGCGACAGCAACATGGACAGGATCGCGGTTCTTTCAGGCCCCAGTTTTGCAAGAGAGGTCGCCTCCAATCTTCCGGCCGTGGTGGCGGTAGCTGCGAAACTGCAGGATGTGGCGCTCTATCTGCAGAAGGTTTTTGCCGCCCCGCTTTTCAGGGTTTATACCAACAATGATCCGATCGGCGTGGAAATAGGAGGTGCAGTTAAGAACGTCATAGCAATCGCCTCCGGGATTTGTGACGGACTTGGTCTTGGGTTGAGCGCCAGAGCTGCCATGATAACCAGGGGGCTTGCCGAGATGCGCAGGATGGGCATGGCGCTTGGAGCTGACCCGCATACCTTCGCGGGTCTGGCCGGTGTCGGCGACCTTATTCTTACCTGTACGGGCAGCCTCAGCAGGAACTACACGGTGGGGAAAAGACTCGGCGAGGGCGAAAAGATAGACGACATTCTTTCCGGTATGCGTATGGTGGCCGAGGGGGTCAAGACGGCAAAGTCGGTCTTCAACCTGTCCAATAAGGTTGGGGCCGAGATGCCTATATGCCACGAGGTATACCGTATTTTATACGAAGGCATGAATCCGCGGGATGCTGTTTTCAGACTCATGACCCGGGCGTTGAAGCAGGAGATAGACGAAGAGGTGACAGATCACCACAACTCCTGACTTTGCCTGATAACGGGTGGAACGACATGGCGGCGGGCAAACCTCACAAAGGGGCAGGACACAGGCAGCGGCTGAGGGACAAGTTTCTTGCGTCGGGGCTTTCAGGATTTCATGACTACGAGGTTATTGAGCTGCTTTTGACGCTCGGCACTCCGGTGAAGGATTGCAAGGATGCGGCAAAAGAGGCTTTGGCCAAATTCAAGTCCCTTCAGGGCGTGATGAACGCATCGATCGAGGAGCTGTGCCGGATCAGGGGAATCGGTCCAAAGAACGTTTTTGGCATCAAGCTTGTAAAAGAGGCTGCGGACCGGTATCTTGAGAAGAGCATCGAGCAGCGTCCGGTTGTTTCCAACTCATCCGATCTTTTAAGATACCTTAATCATACCCTCAGGGACAGGCACAGGGAAGCGTTTACCGTACTGTTCCTGGACGCAAAGAACAGGGTCCTGGCAGCAGAGACGCTTTTTGAGGGAAGTCTCACAGA
This sequence comes from Desulfococcus sp. 4484_241, assembly GCA_002085115.1. Taxonomy (GTDB): domain Bacteria; phylum Desulfobacterota; class Desulfobacteria; order Desulfobacterales; family Desulfosudaceae; genus MZGQ01. The sequence continues at coordinate 11,198 of MZGQ01000046.1, read as the reverse complement.
GAGTCCTGTTTACACAAGGGAGATTGTGAAACGGGCGTTGGAGCACTACGCTGCCGCGATAATCTGCTGCCACAACCACCCATCCGGGGATCCCGAGCCGTCCAGGCAGGATATGGCCATAACCCGGAAACTGGTTTTAGCGTGCAGGGCCATGGGCATAACGGTTCACGACCATATAATAGTGGGCGATAGCGGGCATTTCAGTTTTGCCGATCGCGGCCGTATGGCCCAGATACATCGGGAAACCGAGGCATTCGATGGCGGATGGAACGTCTATGAGGATGAAAATGGCAAGCGCAGATAAAGAGAAACCGGCATGTTTCGGTGTTCTGGAAACGGTTTTCCCCATGGGCGGCGACGGGTTGCGCCATACTCCTGCAGGTTGCATGAAATGCGATTTCAAGACTGAATGTCTGCGGTCCGCCATGGAAAGCAGGGACGGCCTGAAGCTTCACGAAGAGAAGATAGACCGGGCCTGGTCTGCGGGCAGGATGGGTTTTTTCGAACGATGGTCCAGGAGGAAAGCGTTGGAGAGAAAGAGGCGTTCCAGATATTAGGCCGGTTGTGTTTGCGGATCTCTTGGACCATATGCCCCATATTGCGGCATTATGCCGCTGTTTTACAAAAAAGCTCAGCAGCAAGGGTTATTAAGGAGGTGTGTCATGAAATACCTGAAGGATATCGATGTTTCAGATAAGCGGGTCCTGGTGAGGGTCGATTTTAACGTTCCTCTTGACGATAATGGAAAAATTACGGATGACACGCGCATACGGTTTGCGTTGCCGACGTTGAGCTATCTCCTTGAGAACGGTGCGGCTGTTATCGTGTGTTCACACCTTGGAAGGCCCAAGGGCGGGCCGGGTTGGCAGGTGACTGCGTTGGCCCGGATGTGGAGGCCCTGACAGAAAAAATGGCTCCGGGCGATATTCTGATGCTTGAGAATCTCCGTTTTCACCCCGGCGAGGCTGACAACGACGAAGAGTTTGCAAGCAAGCTGGCTTCCCTTTGTGATGTTTACGTAAATGACGCCTTTGCCGTGTGTCACCGTAAGAACGCATCTGTTGAGGCGGTAACCAAATTCGTGCCCGTGTGTGCCGCGGGCTTTCTTTTGGAAAAGGAGCTTGACGCCTTTGACCGTGCATTGAAAAAGCCGTCCAGACCGCTTGTTGCCGTCGTTGGAGGCGCAAAGGTTTCAACAAAACTCACGGCGCTGTATAACCTTGTTGAACATGTTGACAAGCTCATCATCGGAGGCGCAATGGCAAATACCTTTTTGCATGCACGTGGTTTGAAATTGGGTAAATCAAGGGTGGAGAAGGATCTCGCGGAGGATGCGTCCAGGATCGCGCAGTGTGCAAAAGAGAGGAACGTCCCTCTGCTGCTGCCTGCTGATGTTATTGTTGCAAAATCACCCGATCCGGATGCAAAGCCTCATAGCGTCCGGGTTGACAGCATACCTGAAGATACAATGGCCCTGGATATAGGCCCGGACACCCGCGGCCTTTTTTCAGATGCTCTCAGGGATGCAAAAACCATCGTGTGGAACGGGCCTATGGGTATGTTCGAGGTGGATACCTTTGCCGATGGGACCAATGCGGTTGCAGTGGCGATTGCCGGATCGGACGCCTTTACCGTGGTGGGCGGCGGAGATACGGTATCGGCTGTTCATAAGGCCGGAGTATCGGACAGGCTCTCCTACATATCGACAGGCGGGGGCGCTTTTCTGGCACTGATGGAGGGCAAAACCCTTCCCGGCGTTGCAGCTCTCCAAAGATGCCGGGAATAATATATGGTGCAACCGTTCAAAAACCGTTGCATAGGAGCAATAGTTTTTTTATACTTAAAAATTTAAAAAATATAATGGCACAGAAAAACGAGGCAATAATGGTCGTACAAAGATGGTTTCATGCTTGGAAGAGCCGGGGAGCAGCTTTCTGACAGGTTTTGCAGGCCACAGATGGAACCGGAGTTGGAGTGTTGTAGTATGGAAAAGATTATAGGCGCTGTTTTCCCCTTTCTGTCCTGGTTCAAGGGATATGATTTTGAAAAGTTCAAGGCTGACGGAATAGCCGGCCTTACGGTGGCCCTGGTCCTTATTCCACAGTCAATGGCGTATGCCCAGTTAGCGGGCTTGCCTCCCTACTATGGGCTGTATGCATCGTTTCTTCCTCCCATGGTCGCAGCGCTGTTTGGTTCAAGCCGTCAGCTTGCAACCGGGCCCGTTGCAGTTGTATCTCTTATGACATCCGCATCCCTGGAACCCCTTGCCACGGCGGGCAGCGAGGGGTATATCGCATATGCAATCATGCTGGCCCTTATGGTTGGCATCTTCCAGCTCGCCCTGGGTGTGCTTCGGTTAGGGCTTGTGGTTAATTTTCTTTCCCATCCTGTGGTTAACGGGTTTACCAATGCAGCAGCCATTATAATAGCCACCTCGCAGCTGTCCAAGCTGTTTGGCGTGGATGTTGACAAGGCAGCTCACCATTATGAGACCATAATTCGGGTTGTCATGGCCGCTGTTCACTATACCCATTGGCCAACCCTTTTCATGGGCGTTTTGGCGTTTGCCATTATGTATGGTCTCAGGCGGATCAATCCAAGGCTTCCAAACGTGCTCGTTGCTGTTGTAGTAACAACTACCATATCATGGCTTGTGGGGTTTGAGAAAAACAGGGTGGTTCCCTTGGAATCCATAAAAAGCCCCATTGTCAGGGAAAACGTGGCTTCCTACAATACAGTCGTCACCAGGATAAAAGATTTGACCGTAAAGCGCACAAAGTTTATGGGTGAGTTAAGCGAGGCCCAGTCAAGGCATGACACTGTTTCAGCCATGGAGGCTGAGCATGACATACGGTTGGTGAATTATGAGCTTGATAAATTGAAAAAGGAGGCGCACGAATATCGTAAGAGGATAAGGCGCGCCCTGTTTGTTGTGTCAGGCAAATCCGGGTTTTATCTCAAGGACGATTCAAGAGCTGCCAAGATTGAGGGGGACGGCAGAATATGGCGGATCAAGGTGCGCAATGGCCTTATCGATCCTGACAGGGTAACCATGACAGGTGGAGGCGCTGTTGTGGGAAAGATTCCAAGGGGTCTTCCAGCGCTGTCGATTCCTCATATAGAAATAAAAACAATGCTTTATCTGTTTCCTTATGCCGTTATTATTTCACTTTTGGGATTTATGGAGGCGATATCTATTGCAAAGGCTATGGCCGCAAAGACCGGGCAGCGCCTGGATCCCAACCAGGAACTGATAGGCCAGGGCCTTGCCAACATAGTTGGAGCCGTTGGCAAGAGCTATCCTGTGTCCGGATCCTTTTCACGCTCGGCAGTTAATCTCCAGGCGGGTGCTGTAACAGGCCTTTCAAGTGCAATCACATCACTTACTGTTGTGGTTGCTTTGCTTTTTTTTACTCCGCTTCTCTATCACCTTCCGCAGGCCGTGCTGGCTGCCGTAATAATGATGGCGGTTATAGGCCTTATAAACGTCAGCGGCTTTGTTCATGCGTGGAAGGCACAGTGGTATGACGGCGCAATCGCTGTTATTTCTTTTGCAGCCACCCTTGCTTTTGCCCCCCACCTTGACAAGGGGATAATGGTTGGTGTGGTGCTTTCCCTGGGCGTGTTCCTTTACAAGAGCATGAGGCCAACGATTACTTCTCTTTCCCGCAAAGAGGATGATTCGTTTCGGGCTGCCGTGTTTCATGGGCTACAGAAATGTAAACATATCGACCTGATACGGTTCGATGGCCCGCTGTTTTTTGCAAACGCCAGCTATCTTGAAGACAAGATAAACGATCGTATCATGAATAACGATGATCTCCGCCACATAGTGATAGCAGCCAACGGAATCAGTGATATTGACGCCTCAGGTGAGGAGGCACTTTCGCTGCTCATAGACAGGGTGAGGAGCGGGGGGGTTAAGATCTCCTTTAGCGGAGTAAACGAGTCTGTGATGAAGGTGCTCGAGCGCACTCACCTTCTGGCGAAAATAGGGCCGGAAAACATATATCCCACTATGGAAAAAGCTGTTTGTGCAGTTCATGCCGATGCTCATCAAAATTCGGATGAGCAGGACTGTCCTCTGCTGACCGTCTGCCCTGCAGACGGTAATAAATAGGGCGTGGGACTTAGCCCAAGTTTAACACCTGCTGTATCAGAAATGGTGGATTTGGGCATATTCCAGATTATAACATATTGATTTTACAGCTTTTTAAAAACCGCCTGTTAAACTTGGGTTAAAAACGTTCGGCGGCGGACCGGTCGGGTTTAACGGTGACAGGACATCCATGGTGATTTACCAGGACGGTAAACTGTCCATTAAATAATCCTGCGATAAGCGGCTGCTGTCATTGCCCGGCTTACCTGGTGCATCGCAGCTCAAAGAGCGAAGGGTGGAAGTTTTACCTGTTATGGGCTCCGGGATAACTTTGTCAAAAAGGAATATGTGGATTTTGGCATCCAATAAATGTTGACTTCAAGGTTCGTCCTTTGTTAAAAAGACTCGCATGGGGCTGTAGCTCAGATGGGAGAGCGCATGACTGGCAGTCATGAGGTCAGGGGTTCGATCCCCCTCAGCTCCACCATTTAAATAAAAATAACCACCCGCCTGTCTGCCGGATCTCTACGGTGGTGCAGATTTGCCTGCAGCAGGCGGAGGTTTTTCTGTTTTACCTTGATTTTTCGTGCCCTGCTAAAATTTTATTTATCGGCAAGAGACGTTTTCCTGCCCCATCCCCCTGTAAAAAAACAGACCTTTTCTATTCTTTTTTCTGGACATTCTCGATATTCACCTCGTCAAATGTTTTTATTTCGGCAAGCACCCTGGTAGAAGCATCCAGTATCTCCATGGCGATTGCCGCTCCTGTTCCTTCCCCCAGCCGCAGGTTCAGATCCAGTATGGGAGAAAGCCCCAGCCGTTCATGCATGTACCTGTGCCCGGCCTCAACAGACCTGTGACTTGCAAACAGGTACTCCTTTGCCAGCGGAGCCATCTCACATGCGACAAGAGCGCCGGCAGTTGAGATCAGGCCGTCACACACCACCGGGATACCTCTTGCGGCCCCGCCCAGCACAAGCCCGGCAAGTCCTCCTATCTCGAACCCTCCGACCCTGGCAAGTACATCCAGGGGATCTGACGGATCCGGATTGTTTATCTCGAGCGCCTTTTTTATGACCCCGACCTTGTGTTTCAGCGTCTTGTCATCCACCCCGGTTCCCCTCCCTGTAACCTTTTCAGGATCGATACCGGAAAACGCTGCTATGACGGCGGAGGATGGGGTCGTGTTGCCGATCCCCATATCGCCGGTGCCCAGTATATCCACAGGCTGTGAACTGCAAAGTTCCTCCACTATCTCGATGCCTGCACAAATTGACCTTAAAGCCTCTTCCCTGCTCATGGCCGGCCCCTTTGCGATATTGGAAGTGCCTTTTCTTACCTTTTTGTGAAATATGGGAAGTTCTTTTGAAAAATCATGGTTTACTCCAAGATCGGCTACCATGACTTTTGCCGAGGCATGGCGGGCCAAAACATTTATCGATGCGCCCCCGGCGACAAAATTAAACACCATCCGGACCGTAACCTCCTGCGGGAACAAACTTACGCCCTCCTCCACAACGCCATGGTCACCTGCGCAGGTTACCACAACCCTGTTTTCAAGACGAACATCCAAAGTACCTGCTATCGACGCAAGCCTTGCGGACAGATCCTCAAGCATTCCCAGGCTGCCTGCCGGCTTTGCCTGGTTGAAAAGCCGTTCACGGGCCTTTTCATACATTTTGCCATCGGCAGGAACGATTTTTTTTAAAGTTTTCTCAAGCAAACTCATAGGCCATTATCCTCCTTCATTTGGAAATTTTTGCTTTTTGGGCCGTCCTGCCCCGCCGGGCCTTTGCCTGAACGAGGGGTGTTCTCTCCCATTCCCCATTCCCAAACAGGCCAATAAAAAAGGGTTCCGACAGGATAAATCCCCATCGAAACCCTTTACCATCAGGTTCCAGGAAAAGACCACCCGGCTCGTCTTCTGGCTTCCCCCACCTTTTGCGCCTTCCCGCAACGCTGAACGAAGCAGTGGCACAATGCAAAAGGCGTCGCAACGGGGTCACAGCGGCGGGACCGCCGCGGATTTACACCGCGTTCCGGACACCGGACAATCTTAAGTCTCTTTTTACCCAGGAAAACTACCCAAATTAGTCGGGCCGTGTCAAGATGAAAAATAACGGGATTGGCCGGATATTTGCCAAACGTTCCGGCTATTCGATAACATCGGCAATTACGCCGTGCCTTTGTTTTATCTGCCGGATAATCTGATCGTATCGCCGCATGCGATAGATCGAATGGATAACGAGGTACAGGCCAAGCAGAAACAAAAAGAGCAGAAGCACTCCCAGGGGAACGATAAACGGCATTGCGCTCGAGACATTGTAGTACCTCGACAGCGCTATCAAAACACTGAGCACGGAAATGGGCAACACCAGTACGGCGATTCCTGTGCGCATGACCGCCAGGGAGGTGCGTTTTTCAGCCAGCACAAGCTGCACCTCGTTTATGGCGATCGAGATCCCTTTCTCCTGTTTGCTGCTATCGGCCATTATATCCTAAAAAAATAAACACCCCCGCCGGAAAGATTGCTCCGGCAGGGGCGTCATTCCTTTGCCGCGGCCTTACTTGCCTGCTTCCTCGTAGTCGGCATCTATCACATCATCATCCGAGCCTGACGAACCGCCACCGCTTTCATCACCGCCCGCGGCAGAACCACCGCCGGCTGCCTGCTGGCCTGCCGTACCATCCTTGGCGGCCTGCTGATACATCGCTTCGGCCAGCTTGTGGGACGCCTGGGTCAGTTCATTGCTGAGCCTCTTTATGCTCTCAACATCGGTGGAGTCCTTAACCTTCTTGAGCTCCTCTATCTTCGATTCGATCTCGGACTTCGTGGCCGCATCGACCTTGCCGTCACCGAGTTCCCGAAGCGTTTTTTCCGTCTGGTAAATCAACGCGTCTGCGTTGTTCTGCGCTTCCACAAGCTCTCTCTTTTTCTTGTCCTCTTCGGCATGGGCCTCTGCCTCTTTTATAAGCCTGTCGATCTCCTCCTGCGACAGGCCGCTCGAAGAGGTGATCTTTATGGACTGTTCCTTGCCGGTGCCAAGGTCCTTTGCAGACACATGGACTATGCCGTTGGCATCGATATCAAAGGTAACCTCTATCTGGGGAACACCACGCGGTGCCGGTGGTATGTCGGTCAGCTCAAACCGGCCCAGCGACTTGTTATCCGCAGCCATCTCTCTTTCCCCCTGCAGAACATGGATCGTCACAGCCGGCTGGTTATCGGCGGCAGTGGAGAATATCTGGCTCTTTCTCGTGGGGATAGTGGTGTTTTTTTCGATCAGCTTGGTCATCACGCCGCCAAGGGTCTCTATACCCAGCGAAAGCGGCGTTACATCCAGCAGCAGAACATCATTCACGTCACCCTGAAGCACGCCTGCCTGGATAGCCGCACCTATGGCAACCACCTCGTCAGGGTTTACACCCTTGTGAGGCGCCTTGCCGAAAATTTTTTCCACCCTCTCCTGCACAGCAGGCATACGGGTCATGCCGCCCACCAGAATAACCTCATCTATCTGGCTGGCAGTAAAACCGGAATCTTTAAGCGCCATCTCGCACGGACCGTCAAGTTTGTCGAGCAGATCCGCAACGAGCTCCTCAAGCTTTGCCCTGGTGAGCTTTATGTTAAGATGTTTCGGCCCACTGGCATCCGCAGTGATAAACGGCAGGTTGATTTCGGTCTGCAGCGACGAGGAGAGTTCCATCTTAGCCTTTTCAGCAGCCTCCTTCAGCCTTTGCAGTGCCATCCTGTCTTCACGCAGGTCTATGCCCTGATCCTTTTTGAACTCGTTTGCAAGATAATCCACTATACGCAAATCGAAATCCTCGCCGCCAAGGTGAGTGTCACCGTTTGTGGCTTTAACTTCGAACACGCCATCCCCGATTTCAAGGATGGATATATCGAATGTGCCGCCGCCGAGGTCAAACACGGCTATCTTCTCATCCTTTTTCTTGTCCAGCCCGTATGCAAGCGCAGCCGCGGTCGGCTCGTTAATGATCCTCATAACGTTCAGGCCGGCTATGCGGCCAGCATCCTTTGTCGCCTGCCGCTGGCTGTCGTTGAAGTAGGCCGGCACGGTGATAACCGCGTCCGTTACCTTTTCGCCAAGATACTCCTCGGCGGAATGCTTTATGTCAGCCAGGATAAACGATGATATCTCCGCAGGGCTGTGTTTCTTGCCGCGAAGGTTTATAACCACATCACCGTTCGGGGCTTTCTCTATCTTATACGGAAGTATCTTTATATCGTTCTGCACTTCCGGTGAATCATATTTTCTTCCTATCAGCCGTTTTACACCAAACACGGTGTTTTCCGGGTTTGTTATGGCCTGTCTCTTGGCTACCTGGCCAACCAGTCTCTCGCCGTCGGCGTTAATCGCTACTATGGACGGCGTGGTGCGCCCGCCCTCCGGGTTGGTAATAACCTTTGCCTCCCCGCCTTCCATAACGGCGACGCACGAGTTGGTGGTGCCAAGGTCTATTCCTATTGCTTTACCCATTCTGTCTTTCCTCCTTGCCCTTTATCTTATTGACAAATTATTATTTTCTTGAACGAATCAAACAAACGTTTACTGCTCGTTTCCGTTTTTCTCTTCCCGGCTCTCCTTTTTGCCCGATGATACGACCACCATCGACGGCCGAAGGAGCCTGTCATGGATCATATATCCCTTCTGGTACTCCTCAGATACGATATTCTCTTCAAACTCGTCAGACTCCTTTCTTGCAACAGCCTCGTGGAGTCCCGGGTCAAAAGGCTTTCCCACAGCATCTATGGGCACAACCCCAAACTTTTCTAAAATTCTCTGTATCTCCTTTAGTGTCATCTTTACGCCGGAGACCAGCGGACTGTCCTTGGAATCTTCCCCGGAAGCGGCGGCTACGGCTCTTTCAAGATTGTCTACAGCACTAAGCAGCTCACGAATAAGCGATTCATTTGCATATTTTTTAAAATCGACCCATTGCCGATCCATCCGCTTCTTGTAGTTGTCAAACTCGGCAGCTACCCTGAGAAGACGGTCATTCATGGCATTCTTCTCCTTGATTGCATCATCGACGCGCCGCTCGAGTTCGGCAACAGGGTCATCTTTGTTTTCTTTGTTTCCATCTCTATCCTTATCAACTTCATCAGGTGCGACACCGTCCTGAGGGTTTTCATCCTCAGCGTTTTCCAACACCCCGGTTTCCTCTTGGTCTCCGTTAGCAGGAGCCTTGTCTTCCTGTTTTATCTCGATCTTTTTCTTGCTCAAGACTTTTCACCTCAAACGCTGTCTTTATCCAACGACTTGAATCTAAACATACAACCAACCTGTTTTTAACCTGTGTGTCAAAGGGTAGTTCAAAAATAAGACCTATTGGGACAATGTCAAGAAAACAAAGAGAAAAATGGAAAAAGAGGGTGCCCATTCAAGACCGGGAACGATCCATGACACTGCCTGCACCGGTTATCGCTGCTTCCTTCCGGACCTGACGAGGTTCCCGGCCGTCAGTTGCATGGCGACCGGCCAAGAATGGGCAGATGCTGTTATAGCCAACGAAAATTGCCGTTGCAAGCACTATTTTCCATTGAAAAGATGTGGCTTTCATGCGAGCATAACAAAATTATGGAGAAAAACGGCAGCTTATATGACTTACATCCACTGCTGCTGCAGGTGGTGCACACAGTGAAAAGGCACAAAATGATCGGGCCCGGCGATGCCGTTCTGATAGGTGCATCAGGGGGGGCGGACTCAACCGCACTTGTCCACTGTCTGATCGACCTGGAAGAACGGCTGGGGATCGGGAGGATAGGGCTTGCCCATCTCAACCACTGTCTGCGGGGCGAGGAGGCGGACCGTGATCACGCCTTTGTTGCTGAAATGGCTGACAGCCTGGGGCTTCCTTTTTATGACAAAAAGGTTGATGTGGGAAAATTTGCAAAAAAAACCGGCAATTGCATTGAAGATGCGGCACGTGTGGCAAGATACCGGTTTTTGGGTGAAACCGCAGACAACAACGGTTATGACAAAATCGCGACAGCCCACCATGCCGGAGACAATGCTGAACTTGTCCTTATGAACCTGATAAGGGGCGCGGGCCCCGAAGGGCTTGCGGGCATTCCTCCCGTGCGGGATGGCAGGATCATACGTCCCCTTATCCATTCCTCAAAAGGGGAAATACTGGATTTTCTGCACACGCACAGCATACCCTTCATGGAGGATTCGTCGAACACGGATCAAACATTTCTGCGCAACCGTGTCAGGAACCACCTTATTCCGGTTTTAAGGGAACAATACAACCCTGGCATTGAAAACGGGTTAAACAGGCTTTCCGAGATATTGAGGGAAGAGGCTGCATGGCTCAACAGTACCGTGGATTTGCTTGTCCAGGATGCCACAATAGAAAGCGGGAACGAGCTGATTTCCATTTCCGCCCCGTTTTTCAGAAGCCAGTTGGCAGCCGTTCAGCGAAGGATCGTTCGCGCAGCCATAGAACGTGTCAAGGGAGACACCCGCAAAATAACGTTCCAACATACGGATGATGTCTGCAGGTGTGCCGCCACGGGCCGAAACTTCAGCCTTGACCTCCCTGACGGCATTAGAATAGATGGCAGTCCGGACAAACTGGTCGTAAGCAGAAACAGCTTTCCTGGAAACAGGAACGTGGCAAAGGATACGGTCCATTTTCAATACACCCTGTTTGCCGATGGGTTTCAGGATACGACACTAACGATAAAAGAAACTGGTTGGCAGGTTGCTTTCAGGGTTGTAACGCCGGGTGAAATACCCCCTGAAAAATTTTATGACAGCCGCATCGCGTTTCTCGACACAGACAGGCTGAATGCCCCTCTGACACTGCGAAGCATCCGGCCGGGCGACCGGTTCACTCCCCTTGGCATGGCCGGCTCCCAGAAAATAAGCGATTTTTTCATAAACGCCAAGGTGCCGTCATGCGACAGAAAAAGTTGCCCTGTGCTGGTTTCGGATGGTAGAATAGTCTGGGTTGCCGGCCACAGGATATCTGAACATGCCAAGCTGACACCGGGCACCAGCCGTGCGCTTGAAGTAAGCATCACGGCCGTGCCTGATGATACAAGACAATGAGCCGGCTTCGATCCATC
>MZGQ01000045.1 GCA_002085115.1 Desulfococcus sp. 4484_241 | reverse complement strand
TGGTTTTGGATGTTTGTTGTTATTCACCCATTATACCCGAGAGGCTGACCGCATGCCATCCCCGGCTCCTTTATAGGGCCGGGAATGGCAGCCTCATACTGTCCTGAAAGGTCGTAACTTTTTCACATTACATTATGACAAGTACCTATTTTTAGCCCATATTTTTGTTGTTCTTCCAAACCAAATATTTGGTTTAATAAATTGCACTAAATTACTATAGACTAAGTCTATCCTGTCTTTTAAAGCTACATTTTTTTCTGTTTTTATACTATTGATTTCTTTAAGAATATATTTTTTATCATAACCTTGCAGTTTTAAAATATCTTCATCAATGCTATCTATATACCTATTAATATATTTTTGTCTGAAACTTGTATTAAAAGTATTTTTCCATTTATTAAGTGGTTTGGTATCTACATTCTTATACTCTTTTACTCCTGTAAGATCGCCCATACGACCTTTAGTGTTTTGAGATGCAAAATTAGCTAACATACCTTCATCAAAATCTATCTCAAGATATTTGCATATTTCTTGTGTATATTTTTTTGGATTTTGTACATATTGTTCATATCGTATAGCATACGATCTGTCTTTTAAAATTTTATACCCCTCGCTTAAAGCTTTAGGACCAAAGTGTAAATCTCTCTCATATTTGTACATCTTATTTAATCTACCGTCTCCCCATGTTTGTATCATTGAGCTCATGGCATGAACTGGATTTCTAAAAAGAAATATAAATTTAGCATCTAGAAATGTTTTAGCTATTTCTGGGATTATATTATAGTATCTTGGTGTTTTATCTAAAAAATATTTTTCATCATTTGTGCAATGTTTTTCATAAAGAGTAGTGGCAAAAATTCTTAGAGCCTCATAGTAATCGTTTTCTTTATTAGGTAAATTCGCCATAAAATCTTCAAATGCCGTATAAGAAGTAGCATGATCATATTCTGTTAAAACTCCTTCTCTTTTATAAGCATAACAAAACGGGAGCATTAACCAAGGCTCAGCAACACTTGCTATCTCTTGGTGAGCCATTAACACCCGCTGTAATAGTGTACTCCCACTTCTTGGGAGAGAAAATAAAAATATTGGTGATTTCATTTCCGAAATACCTTTTTTATAAAACTTCTTATAGTTTGAAATAAAGACATCTTTACACCCATTTTAATCTTATTCCATTCCTCCATGTGATAGTCAATAAGAAAATCATCAGAATTTTTCAAAGGGAATATTTCCTTGCACGGGTATCGCAAAAAAATAAAAGAAACCATCCGGGTCTCCTGTTATGTTAAGATTTGAGAATTAACCAATAATAAAAACAGGAGGTACCCGGATGGTAAGTTAGTGTGCCATTTTGTCTGTAATTTCGTTCCGGGCTACTGCGATGTAGCGGTCGGGAAAAGAGCGTCAAAATTGCGAAGGTTTATCATCAAAAAAAGAAAGGAGGAACCGAAATGACCCACTGCAAAGAGAATAACGCAATTGAACAGATGATGGAAGCGATAATTGAAAACGGTATGAAAGGCCTGGAAAGTGTGATTCCCATATTGTTCAACGAGGCCAAGGAGGCCGAAGTAGCCGGGGGCTGGGTGCCGAGTCCTGGCAGAGATGCGAGCATCGCGGGGATGTACGTGCAGGGCGTCTCCACGCGGAAGGTGGACGAACGGCACCCTTGGTTTACTTGTAATGCCTGATTTTACGGGAGGCACAAGCACAAATCTACTGAATGTGATTTATATATACCCCCATTAAACAAATAGAACAACCAAGCCGGGGCTTCCTCTTTTACACGACAAAAGCACGCAACATGACGATATATAAAACTTTATTTAAATCATCGAAAAACGTTTACCGCCTCTTTTCAGGGAAAAGCCGCAGCACATCCTCCCTGTCTGCCCTGCACACACCTCTTTCCGTGATAAAGCCGGTAACAAGCCGGGCCGGAGTCACGTCAAACGCATAGTTGGCGGCATTGCTGTTTTCCGGCACAACCCGAACCCTGCATATCCTGCCATCGCAAAAACCGTCCACGTAACGCACCTCGTCGGGCTCTCTCTCCTCGATAGGGATCTGCCCGATACCGTCCTCCATCCCCCAGTCAAAGGTACTGGAGGGTAATGCAACGTAAAACGGAACGTTGTTGTCCTTTGCGGCCAGGGCTTTCAAATAGGTGCCTATCTTGTTGGCGACATCCCCTGTGTATGTTGAGCGGTCAGTGCCTACTATGACGATATCGACCATTCCGTGCTGCATCAGGTGGCCGCCGGCGTTATCGACTATAACCGTGTGCGGCACACCCTGCTGTCCGAGCTCCCATGCGGTAAGGCGCGCCCCCTGGTTCAGCGGCCTTGTCTCGTCAACCCACACATGGAGATCGACACCACGCTCAAAAGCAGTATAAATCGGCGCAGTGGCTGTTCCATACTCTATGCAGGCAAGCCACCCCGCGTTGCAGTGGGTTAGTATGTTCACGGTCCTGCCGTTCTTCTTTTTGCTTATCTCCTCGATAAGGGCCGCACCGTGTTCCCCGATTCTCCGGCAGTTATCGACCTCCTCTTCGGTAACCGCCTCGGCTTCCGCGAGCGCAACAGCTGAGCGGCCACCGTGTGCCTTTGCGGAAAAAACCGCGGAACATACCCTGTCAACCCCCCATGCAAGGTTCACCGCAGTGGGCCGTGCACTCTTTATGCGTTCGCACTCGCTTTTGAAAACATGCTCAAAACCGCTCATTCCTTCGGCGTTCAAAGCGGCAAGGTAGGCCCCGAAAGCGCCTGTAACACCGATAAGGGGGGCACCCCTGACCATCATGTCTTTTATTGCGGCTATCACATCATCCACCGTTGCAAGGTCAACGATAACAAGCTCGTGCGGAAGCGCTCTCTGGTCTATTATCTGCACGGTTCTACGGGCCGGGCCAAGCCATATCGGCCTTGTAGGAATCTCTTTATTGCCGGACATGCCGTCTCCTTTCATTTCAGTTAAAAAGCTTTTTTATACAAGTACAGCAAAGCAAATCCAGCTGTAAAATAATCTTATATTCCCCATCATGCCATGCGAGCCAGACAAAAAAAGCGCCTGGCCCCAATATATCAGGGAAGACGCTTTTTGAGGAGTTTGAGCATTATTCAGTATTCAGTGATGCCCGCCTTCAGCATGGCCATCATCTTTTAATGTATCATGGATGGCCTTGACAATGCAGTATCCCATTCCTAATCCAAGTATCGACAACGCATACCAGAGTCCTCCGTGGAAAACCAGGTGCGCCGTATCCCACGTCCATTCAAACACAAAAGGAAACATTTACTTTTACCTCCTTGGTATATATGCCCATCCTGCCCGGATCAGCTGTTTAGCTCCTTTTCCTGTGGGAAAACCGGCAAGTAACGATGGGCAAAAGAAATCAATAAAATCCCATAAGCTACCGGCAATATGGTCGTTGCAACTTCCTGCCAGCTCGGGAAGTAGGATGCCCATGAATCAAAGGGCATGACCGGGATTGCCATTGTCTGCAACACCATCACCCAACGGTTTATGGAAATACCGAAACATGCGAGAAGAGCAGCAGTAACCAGTAATTTTGGAGTGCTGCGCACTTTTGATGAAAGCAGCATCAGGCCAGGCACCAGGCCTCCTACCACCACCTCTGCCACAAGGATCCAGTAGCCGTACAGGCCGTTTTGTCCGTAAAAATCGGCAAGAGTAAATCCTTTTTGGGGGGCGGTGACATAACCCCAATAAACCGTGTCAACGACCTTGGCTATCACATAAGTGGTTATCATCCAGCCCGATATCTTCGCCAGGGTGCCGATTGCCTCGTCCCCCACCAGTTTCTTTTTTGTAACAGCTTCGGTAAGCTTTGTAATCAGTATGGTGAAACAGGGACCGCATGCGGCAGCCGACCACGTGAACAGAAAAAATGTTGTAGGCCATACAAGAACATGTTCCCTGAATCCAAAAGGCCGTCCGAACAACACGCCAGTAACACCTCCAAGGGAACCCTGGTGGAAAAAGGAGAGAAATGCGCCTGTGGCCGCAAAAACAGCCATTATTTCATGCATGTTATGGCCAAGGTGATGGAAGAAACGCACCTTGCCAAGCTGGCGGTTCTCAAGGACAAGCGGAATGAACTCTATGGTCAAAACCGCAAAATAGCAGGAAAGGCAGAAGGCAACCTCTGTCAGCATTGAATGCACGTTGGCGTGCCAGAAGATAAACCAACTACGCAGCGGCTGGCCTACATCTATGGCAAGAATCAGCAAAGCGGAACTGTAACATATGAAACCTATTACCACCGCAAAGTTGATTATGTTCTTGAGCTCATCCCGACCGACTATGTATCGCAGAAAACCGGTAAAAAAAGCACCGCCCCCAAGCGCGATGACCGCCAGGTCGGCCCATATCCACAGGGCGAAACCGTAATAATCGTTCATGTTTGTCTGGTTGAGCCCCTTGATCCAGCACAGCAGCATGGCATAAACGCCCCACAGCAGAACCGCGCTTACCGCCAGAACGCCCAGGAGAAAGACGGGCAGCGGACAACGTTTTACTCCTTCGGGTATCAGTGCAGAATCCATAAACCGTGTACTCCCTAATTATAATTTATTATGTGTATGTGTAACTGACCTGTAAAAACCGCTCAAAGACGAAAATAAATCAATGCTCGCCAGTGGTACGGCCCTCCTCTTTCTCACTGTCAAGGTAATTATCCAGCGACAGTTTCACCCACTCTTTTGTTGTATGGTAATAAACCTTGGGATTGGTACCAAGTCTCTCAAGAAGCCTGAACACGTTTGGGGCCCCTGGTTTCCCGCCATGGGCATTGTCCGGTTTTACAATTTTGTGGCTGTCTGGTACTCATCCTCTTCAAGCTCGTCCCGTCCTTCCACATAGGCTTTTTCCATTGCCAACTGGTAACGGTGAAAACAGAAACTGCATTTCTCAACGATTCCCCTCATGCGCACGGAAACATTAGGGCTCAGATACTCCTTCATGCCCTTGGGCCATACCGGATCGAACCAGTTGAAATAGCGAGCATGGTAAGGGCACGCAGCCATGCAGTATCTGCATCCGAAACAGCGGGTGTATATCTGGCTGACTATACCTGTGGAATGGTCATACTCAGTAGCTGTTGCCGGGCATACCGACACGCAAGGAGAATGGCCGTGGTGGCCCTCACAGTGCATACAGGGCCTGGGAAGATAGCACACCTCTGTTTCCGGGAAAGGCTTGCCGTTCGTAAGTTTATAAACACGCATCCACGTGATGCTCTTTTTTTTGTCGGATTCATCCTTTTTGAAAGACACGTTGTTTTCAGACATGCATGCCACCATGCATGAGCCGCAACCCGTGCACTTGTCAAGGTCGATGACCATTCCGTACTTTTTGGGGTTCCCCTTCTCGTTGTGTTTCATCGGTCCCTCTTATTTATATTAGGCTTTTGTGAATTTAACCGGTGTGACACATGCCACGTCAAAGCCGGAAACCGGGTCTTCCTCCGGCATTAAAAGCTCGTTGACGTTCACGCCCTTGCCTTTTATATAGTCATCGTAAGCGGTATGCCCGAAGCCCCTTGGCATTGCGACCACACCCGGTGCGACCTCATCCGTCACGTTAACCATGACAACAGCCTTACCGGCCGGTGTTTCGAGCGTAACGGTACGACCGTCAGCGACACCTGCCTTGCGTGCCGTAACGGGATTGACGTCCACGTAAATCATGTTCTTTTTCAAAACCCTGTCTGACACGGTTTTAAGGCAAAACGGCGGAGTCCCTATGTTATCTGCAGCGATCCGCATCGAATCATAAGGAACAAGCAAAGCATCTTTACTGTTTTTCTGCCTGCCGGAGCTGTTCGCACATGCTTCGGCAAGAGGCGTGAAGTCCATGCGGCCTGTGAGCGCAGTATCTATAAACGTCTCAAGTGTTGATTTCCGGATATACCCATCAGCGGAAAGCTTTGCCCACTTTGCACCAAATGTCTGCCTGAGGCACGCCTCATAATTATCCCAGCCGAACGAATCGGATATCGAACCGCCCATTTCTCGGGCAAGCTGAATAATAACATCACCGGGATGCCTTGTGTCATACAAAGGTTCCACCACGGGTTTTGAAAGGCTTACCAACGGAATCTTGAGGGCGGCCGTGACAGGGACATCTTCCATCCGCTCCAGATAGGAATGAAGCGGGAGTATATAGTCGGCCAAATTTGAGCTTTCATCCATGTAAGAAGAAAGGCTGACAACAAGCGGGACAGCATCTATGGCCTTCTTTACGGTCCCGGCATCATGCATCGTATAGGCAGGGTTTGCTTCCAGCAGAAAAAGCGCCTGTACGGAGGAGCCGTCAGCGGCCTGCTTCAATAGATCGGTTAGAGTTCCGGCAGGGGATGCAGACAGACCGGTTCTGGCAGACTGGTCAAGCACAGGCTCATCCCATTTTATATAGTCAAACTCCGGCGATACAATCATTCCACCTGAGCGGTTGATGCTGCCCATAAGCGCATTAAGCGCGATTGTAGCCATAACTTCCCTGGCGGGAGACGGGGTGTGCCCCTTTCCTCTGCCGCAGATCGCAAGGGGCCGCCTGGCGGCCGCAAACTGCGCGGCCAGTTTTTCGATGGTTTCCTCTTTCACACCGGTAGTAGCCGAAACCCTGGCCGGGGTGTAATCGGCGACAAGTTTTACCAGCCTGCCGAATGCCCTGCCTCTTTCCACTTGCCTGTTATACATTCCATCGCGGATTATCACGTTAGCAAGGCCGAGGGCCAGATCAGCTTCCGTGCCCGGCTTTGCAGGAATCCATGCGTCGGCCTTTGCAGCAGTGTTGGACAGCCTTGGCTCCACCTGAACCGTCTTTGTGCCGCTGTTTTTCCAGCTGCTGTGGGCCTGAAACATCCGTACCGGCGATCCCCATCCATCAAGGATGCCACTTCCCAAACAGAGCACAAAGTCGCTGTTCTCAAAATCAAAGCCCACGGCTCCTGCCCGGCCGAACATACGGCCTATGGCATAAGAATAGGCATCATCATTTGCAGGTATGTTGAAGAAATTCGGTGAACCTGCCGCAGAAACAAACCTCTTGAGCAGGCCCGGGACCGTCCCTTTAGCTCTACCGGAAATAGCTGCTATTGAATGGGGTCTGCCGCTGTTCCTTATATCTGCGAGCCTGTCCGCTATTTCGGAAAGAGCCTGATCCCAAGATACCGGTTTCCACTTGCCGTTCACCTTTTTTCTTGGCCCGGTCACCCTCCAGGGACCGTAAAGCAGCTGAAGCCCGGATATGCCCAGAAGACAGACTCCACCGTCGTTTACAGGATATCCCGGCCTCCCCTCTATCTTGACAGCCCTTTTCCCGATCTTTCTTACGGAAATACCGCATCCACCGGGACAAAGAGAACATACGGAGTCAACGTATGTAGCTGGTCCGTCTTCCGGTACCGGCACCTCTATGGGAAGCCCTCTGAAATTCTGGCTCCATATGGATATATCATCCATAAGTTTGAAGGGCAGGGGCGAAAGAGCCGTCCCAACGGCTCCGCCGGCGACCAGTGTTAAAAAGCTTCTTCTGTCTATCTTCATTAGAATCACCTCAAAAGGCTTTTACGAGATGGTTAATCCGTTATTTATGGCACTGAAAGCAAGCGCCCTTGCTGCCGGTTTCACGCTCGTGGCACCTTGCACAATCATCCATCTTCATGCTGTCCCATTCGTGTTTCTTGAATATGCCGGATATATCGTAACCCCATATATCCCTGCTGTACCCGCTTATCCGGTTCTCCTGATATGGTTTCAGACTGGTCGATTCCCCAACAGGACCGTGACAGGTTACACAATCCATTCCCGCCTTTTTGACATGGGCAGCGTGCGAAAAGAAAACACAGTCAGGCTGACGTGAATATACAAGCCACGGCACTTCAATCCCCGGCTCCACATAGTTCTCAACGAACTTGGCCTCCTCTTCGCTGTCACCGATCGCAGACTCGTGGCAGTCCACACATGCGTCAAGAGTCGGCACGCCGGCAAAGGTTCCGTCCTCCCTGAAATAATGGCACGAATCGCACCCCCCCGCCTCCTCGACATGAAGAGCGTGATTGAACTGTATCGGCTGTTCCCTGGTAGAATAAAGCACTTTTGGGAACACCACCCAGCCGACTACCAGAGAGCCTACCAGGCCGATTATAAACGTGATCAGCATCGCAAGCCCGCCTTTGTCCTTAGGGCTATCCTGGCTTCCCGGGTCCGCCGTGCCGCCGCTGGCGGAAGCATCCGTTGATTTATCGTCTAATGCGCTCATGAAGACTCCGTTAACTGATTGGTTCCTTGGTTGTCCTTAAATTAAAATTAAAATAATTCCAAAAACACAAAAAAATTTTTCTTGTCATACCAGGATTGTTTTGTCAAGCCAATTTCGAAGAAGTGTTATAAGCACATGAAATGTCCGGTTGTAAAAGCCAAGCGTTTATCGGACAGTAAAGCCTCCCGGGTTGGTGTATTTAAGCAGCTTCTTTCATCAGGTCTCCAGGCGCTTTTTACCCATTTCGAAGGTTTCAATCGGTTTTCTTCCCTTGTTGCGATATCCTCCGCGGTGCTGTTTGCCAAAGGCAGGGTGTTTCAGTGACAGCTCGATAATCCGCGGTCCGGTTTTGTTGTCAATGGCATTGGGATGGGTTGCCGCAAGTGGCAGCTTGTCGATCAGGGCCTCAAGGCCGTATTGCTGAAATGCTCGTTTATGCTCATAAAATTGGCTCCGGGACACCTTGTGCATCCGGCAGGCCTTGGAAACGTTGCCTGGTTTTTTCAGCAAGTTGTAGCAACGTCAGTCTCTTTTGTGCTAACTTTTGTTCTGCGGTCATTGTTGCCTCCTGTGGTTTTGAATGTTTGTTGTTGTTCACCTATTTATACCCGAGAGGCTGACCGCATGCCTTATACTATCCGGAAGGGTCGTAACTTTTTAAGGGAGGGCAATATGAAATGCCGCTGTCCGGACATCATGAGCCGATTTTTCCCTTAGCCACGTTGGCGTAAAGAGAGTCGGGGTAGTCTGAGACAATCCTTTCAAACATCTTCCGGCTTTTCTCTTTTTCCCCCATCTTTTCGTAAACTACCCCCAGATTGAACAGAGTGGTTGCGCCAAGCCATGTTTCATCGTCATTTTTAATTATTTTTTCAAAACAGCCGGCAGCCTCGTTGTAGTTTCCGGCAGCCTCGTTGGCATATCCCAGCCCGTTTAAGGCAATATTGCGCAGGATTGGGACAGTCTTTACGCTTTTCAGCACTTTGCTGTATACCTCGATCGCTGTTTTGTACTCTTTTGATTCATAGCATTGCCGTGCATAACTCAGGCCGGCAAATTTGCCTGCCAGTGTTTGTGGATATTTTTCGTAAACATCCCCAAACGCGGTCTTGGCCGTCCCGGGAGCGGTGCTGGAAGCAGAATCTGCTTTTGCCATTGCCTCGGAAAGCAGGCCAAACGCCTTTTCTTCTTTTTTTACTGAAAGGTGGTGGAGGCCGGCAACTAAGATGGCGGCAGCTGCCACAATACAGACGGCGATTATAACCTGCTTTTTGTTGGCGGAAAGAAACTGCATCGCCTTTGTGGCCATGACCATGAATTTGTCGGGCTGTTCAAGGCGCCGTTTCTCTTCAAGAGATATGGTTCCAAACTTTGCCATTTTTTTCTCCTTGCCGAAGACAGGCTCTTATTTGCCGTGTTCAAGGCTTTGCCAAAAATCTTCGCCATGCCGGCGTAAGACAGTATGCTCCAAACATCCCGCAAAACAGATGCTAAATCAGTGATCGTATACGCTCCCACCCGTCGTGCGGGATTTTAGCGCCCACGATCTGGCACACCTCGTAACCGCAGGCAGAAGCCAGGTTCCCGCATTTTTCAAGCGGAAATCCGCTGACAAGGCCAAAAAGAAAACCAGCGGCCCATAAATCACCGGCCCCTGTAGTATCAACTATGGGGCGGCCTGTCATGGGGGCGACCCTTACGATCTTGTTTCCACTGGCAATCATACTGCCCCTTTCTCCCAGCTTTAAGGCCGCTATTTTGACATTTTCTGCAAGTCCCTGCAGGGCCTTCTCTTCGTTGGTAAACCCTGTGTAGGCTCTTGCCTCGTCTTCGTTTGCTATAAGTATGTCAACGTAATCGGTGATTATCTCTTCAAGCAGAGCTTTTGATTTTTCAACTACGTCAAAACTGGCAAGATCCAATGAAACAAGGGCGCCGGCATCCCTGGCAGCCTTTAAAGTCGCTGTTATAAGGTCCGGGTTGAAAAGAAGGTAACCCTCGACTACGACTATGGCGCAATCTTCAAATATCTTTTTTTCCATGATGGAAGCAGGCAGTTCGGTAGATGCGCCAAGGCAGGTAAACATGGTACGCTGGGCATCCGGGGTTATTACGGAAAGCACCTTGCCGGTCGGGGAAGATGAAAAGAAAAGAACCGGTTCCACATTGCTTTTGACAAGATCATGTTTAAAGATTTCGCCAAGTGAATCCTGCCCCAGCATACCGACAAACATGGCTTTACCGCCGAGCATCCCGACCCCTGCGACTGTGTTGCACGCGGACCCACCTGATACCATGGCCGGTTCCTGCTTCATGCGTTTGATCGCGTCTTCGATAAATTCGCTGTCAACCAGCTTCATACCGCCTTTCGCACCGCCAAGTGCATCGATAAAGGCGTCATCCTCCTTTGCAAGAAGGTCAACGAGGGCAGATCCTACGCCTGCTATTTTTTTTCGGTTACCTGTGTCTTTAATCGACATGGCAGTTTTAACTCCTTCCGTACCGGCAACAGCCTGCACCACATAACATACAGCCGCTATTTCGTTAAAGCAAAATAAGAATTAGAAATCAACAGGTTGTGCTGAAAAGATTACTTTTTGCTCTTTTAGTGACTCGATTACATCCGGGGGAACCTTTTCGTCGGTCTTTATTATAACCATGTTGGTGTCAGCGGAATCTTCCTCGTTGCCGACTACGAACCTCACAATATTTATTCCCTTTTCGCCGAAGAGAGAACCTATTTTCCCGATTACGCCTGGTTTGTTTTCGCTCAAGATAAGCAGCATGTGTCCCACGGGGTTAAGATCGATGCGGAAATCATCGATCTTGACAATACGCGGATAGATCTTGCCAAACAGGGTTCCTGATACAGTGGCGGTTTTTTCTGTAGTGGTCACGCTTACCGTCATAAGATTCAGGTAGTCAAAGGGCTCCGCACTCAGAGTTTCTGTTACCTTTATACCCATATCCTGCGCAATCGCCGGGGCGTTCACAGCATTTACACCTTCCCTTACAAGCGGTTGCAGAAGGCCGCTAAGAAGTGCCGTGGAAATCGGAGCAAGTTCAATGTCCTGGTACTCGCCGTTATATTCAATAGCCACCTCCTTCAGGCTGCCGCTGATTATCTGGGACAGAAGTTCCCCCAGTTTTTCGGCAAGATCAAGGTAGGGTTGCAGCCTCTGCAAACGGGCTCCGGTAACAGAGGGTGCGTTAACAGCATTGATGATGGTGCCCTCTTTCAGGTATGCTATTATCTGGTTGGCAACGTCTACAGCCACGTTTGTCTGTGCCTCCAGGGTCGAAGCCCCGAGGTGGGGCGTGCAAATAAGGTTGTCCAACTTCAGAAGCGGAGATTTTTCAGGGGGCTCCTTTGCAAAGACATCCAGGGCCGCCCCTGCCACCTTTCCCGATTCAAGGGCTTCGTAAAGTGCGTCCTCGTCGACTATACCACCCCTGGCGCAGTTTATAACCATTACCCCGTCTTTCATTTTGGCAAACGCATCCCTGTTTATAAGTCCGATGGTTTTCTCCATTTTGGGAACATGGATTGTTATGTAGTCGGATCGCTGGTACAGTTCATCAAGAGATACGCTTTCATAGCCTGCTTCCTCGATCTTTTCAGGGTTAACGTTCGGGTCGTAAACGATCACATTCATCCTGAAACCGCGGGCCCTGTCCGCGACTATCGAACCTATTTTACCGAAGCCTAACACACCCAGTGTCTTGTTCATCAGTTCCCGGCCCTGCAGTTTTTTCTTGTCCCAGCGCCCGGCCCTGAGTGACATTGTGCCCTGGGGAATGTTGCGCGAGAGTGCCATCATCATGGCTATGGCATGTTCTGCCGTAGTGATGGTGTTCCCGGTAGGGGTATTCATTACGACAATACCCTTTTTCGTGGCTGCCGGAACATTTACGTTGTCAAGACCTATCCCGGCCCTTCCAATCACCTTAAGGTTTTCGGCTGCTTCTATAAGTTCTTCTGTTACTTTTGTGGCGCTTCGGATTACAAGGGCATCGTACTTGCCAATCTCCTGTTTCAGCTCCTCTGGCGAAAGATCCGTTTTTACATCCACCTCTATGCCAGGCTCCTGCTCGAAAATTTTTATTCCTGCTTCTCCCAACTTGTCACTTACCAGGACTTTCATGCTGTATCTCCCGACTCTTGAACGTTATTTTTTAAGGCAGGGTCTCTTCCTTGCTGCTTATCACCAGGCCTGCAAACACTTTCGGATAGTAGAATGTGGATTTTCTCGGCATGATTTCACCTGCCTGGGCCACTGCCCTTACCTGGTCGTTGCCTGTCGCGTTTAAAAGGAAAGCCATGTCACATTTACCTGAAAAAGCGGCATGGAAAGCATCGTCTGCAACACTCGTATAGGAAAGAATCTGCTCGTCGTCAAGTTCTGCAATCTCATACCCGAGCAGTCTCATTAAAACGATTTTTGTAAGTACAGTTACGTCAAGCTCTTTCAACACGTGTGGAACATCTTTCAGACCTTCTTCCAGGGCCTCCTTTTTGGGGGTAAGAAGATAGACAGCCTTATGCCCGTAAATAGCCATTCCGATTCTGTTTTTTGTCGTGTCTGATTTAAGCATGCCCATAAGTTCGGCCTGCGCGGCCGATTCCCCGGAGGGCTTGAAAGAAATTTGGTGTATGTGAAAAAAGTCCGCCGCATCTTCAAGGAATCTGTCTGAACGTTCTTTGCCAACCCCTTTCAACAGTCTGTGGGCAGGCAGTATGACAAGCCCTGGATCCTCAATGCTGGTCAGATACATAAGAACATAGTTGGCCGGATGGTTTTCAGAAAAAGCGGGGTTGTTTTCAGACAGCCACTGTCTGTAGGCCAGGGCCGTTTCATATCGGTGATGGCCATCAGCTATAAACAGCTGCTTGTCCTCCATAATTTCAGAGATCTGTTTCTGGATGGACCTGTCGGTTATGCGCCAGACAGATTGGATTTCTCCCCTGTCATCCACGAACGATATGTCGGGGTTATTTAAACTGACGCTTTCCTCAAGAAGCGAAAGTATGCTGCCTTTGTCGGAGAAAAGGGAAAAAATGGGGCTGAAATTGGCACGGGTTGCCTTGGTCAGCATCAGCCGGTCGCTCTTTACCTTGGATGATGTTCTTTCATGGGGCAGAATGATTTTTTTTTCAAACGGTTCAAGCCCAACATCAGCGATTATGCCATACCTGGTGTAGCTCTGGTTTTCCACGGTGAATGTAACGGATGAAAGGTAAAACGCCGGCTCTTTGTCCTGCATCAGGATTTTCTCAGACAGCCATGACCTGTACCGTTTGGCAGCTGCCCTGTAAAAAACGGAATGGTCAGGCGAGTTTTCGCCAGGCTCGCCCAGGATAAGCCGAACCACGTTATTGGGGTGGCGTTCGCATAATGTTTTTTGATATTCCGGCGAAATAACATCATAGGGCGGTGAAACAACATCGCCAAAATTTTCAACCACTGAAGGGTTATACAGGATGCCCTTTAGCGGGCTTACCTTTGCCATTATTTACCTTTAACAAATTAAAGCTGTTATTTCAATAAGTTGACATTGCAGCAGCATAAAAAAAGATACCTATTATTGACTCTATACTTTCTTATTTCAAGAAAATATTTTTAAATTCATAAAAAATCCTAAGGCAGCTATAATGGCCGTGTCATCAGTTTTTCCTTCCCCAAGATCCTCAATCGGCGGAAATTTTAAAGGGGAAAGTTTTCAGGTAATAATCTTAAGATGATTTTATCAAAACCGGTTGTGGGTTTTTAGTCCCTGTTTACCATTGACATAATGGAGTATTTTTAATATGCCAACTCTTGGTTTCTTTTTGAATATAAGACTGTAAACAGTATTGTTTTTAACAGCCGGGCCACAGGCGGTGTCGGCTTTTATCTTCATAACAACCAAGATCCAAGGAGCTTTTTATGGGCAGGATACATTTTTTCACATCGGAATCGGTTACCGAGGGGCACCCGGACAAGGTGGCTGATTGCATATCAGATGCTGTGCTTGACGCTCTTATCAGTCAGGACAGAAATTGCCGCGTTGCCTGCGAAACCATGGTTACAACCGGCATTGCATTTATAGCCGGTGAGATCACAGCCGATGCAACCGTTAATTTTACAGACATTGTCCGTGAGACTATAAAGGAGATAGGATATAACTCTTCCGATATGGGGTTTGATTGGCAGACCTGTTCAGTGGTGACCAGTATAGACAAGCAGTCGCCTGATATTGCCCAGGGTGTCAACGTGGGAGAGGGGCTGTTTAAGGACCAGGGGGCCGGCGACCAGGGCTTAATGTTCGGGTTTGCCTGCGATGAGACAGAAGAGCTGATGCCTGCACCCATCAGTTACGCTCATAAACTTACGAAGCGTCTTGCCGAAGTGCGTAAGAAAGGCATGCTTGATTTCCTGAGGCCCGACGGCAAGTCACAGGTTACTGTTCAGTATGAGGATGGTATTCCCAAGCGTATAGATACGATAGTAGTCTCATCCCAGCACAGCCCTGATGTTGATTATGATGACCTGAGAGACGGCATAGTAGAGCAGGTCATAGCACCGGTCATCCCCGGGGATCTTCTGGACGAGCAGACAAAGTATTTCATAAATCCCACCGGCAGGTTTGTGGTGGGCGGGCCCATGGGGGACTGCGGCCTTACAGGGCGCAAGATAATCGTAGACACGTACGGCGGAATGGGACGACATGGCGGCGGGTGTTTCTCCGGCAAGGATCCATCCAAGGTGGACAGGAGCGCTTCCTACATGGGGCGGCATATCGCCAAGAACATTGTAGCATCAGGCGTTGCCAAGCGTTGCGAGGTCCAGGTAGCCTATGCCATCGGCGTAGCGGAGCCGGTTTCAGTAATGGTTGACCTGGGAGGAACAGGACTCATTCCCGAGGAGGATGTGGAGAGGATCGTGCGCGAGGTGTTTGATTTAAGGCCTGCAGCTATAATCGACTATCTCGATCTTAAACGGCCAATATACAGGGCGACTGCAGCTTATGGCCACTTTGGCCGAACCGGTGACGGCTTCAGGTGGGAATCCACAGAAAAGGCTGCCGAGATTCGTGAAAAGGCAGGTATATAAAGCTTTATCCCCGGCCCAAAGGCTTTCAGCCCGGTACAGGCGTGATGGCAGGCCGGTATGCCGTTGTCAATCCGCCTGCCCGGGCTAATGTCTGCTTGCTTCATGCCCACACATACTGTCCATATTGACATTTCCCAAAACAGGTTGTTTTGCTTTTATTCCACGGCGCAAAAGAATAGCACCAAAAAATATGCTATTGGCTGCTTTGCCTGCGGTTCCAGAGCTGTGGCGGGCAGGTGGATTCCTGTGTGGCCGAACGGGGCAGGACAGGTGGAACATATCAGGCTGGGCGGCAGCAGTTGATGATGGCTTTGGGTTTTTAGCTGTAGTGCAGTTGTAAAAAACATATCACGGGTTTTGAGTTTGTATAATCACTTGAAAAGTTTTCTTTTATTAAGTAGCATATAGATCAAAATAGGGCTTAACCAAATTTCCGGGCCACTCCTTGCCGGGAGGGGTTTGTAAGAGCAATGGGGAAATGGAGGCGCCAAACGAAGAGGCGGTTCGCAACCAGCTTCAACGTCTGAAGATTACCCCTACGAAGATCAAGAAAAAGCCAAAAGACCTTTTTGAAAACGTCTCCTGGCTCCAGCCCAAGGTCAAGGAAGAGGATGTCATAGTTTTCTGCAGGCAGTTTTCAACCATGATAGACGCTGGTTTGCCGATTGTCCAATGCCTTGATATCCTTTTTTCTCAGGAGGAGAACCCCACGTTCAGGAAGATTCTCAGGTCCATAAAGAACAGCGTGGAAAGCGGGCAGACCCTTGCCGATGCACTTAAGCAGTTCCCGGACCAGTTTGACAACCTGTTTGTCAATATGGTGGCGGCAGGTGAAGCCGGCGGTATACTTGATGTTATTTTAAAGAGACTTTCCACCTATATGGAAAAGGCCGCGAAGCTTAAACGCCAGGTCAAGGGGGCAATGACCTATCCCATCATAACCCTTTCCGTGGCAGGCATAGTGGTTATCGTAATCCTGGTGTTCGTCATACCGGTTTTTCAGCAGATGTTTGCCGACTTCGGAAAGGAACTGCCGGCCCCGACCCAGGTGGTCATAGCCATGAGCGACATAGTAAAAAGCAAGATTCACTATATCATAATTTCCATTATCCTGTTTATCGTGGCGTACAAGCGGTTTTATAAAACAGAAAAGGGACGTCTGTTTATGGATGACCTGTTTTTGAAACTGCCCATAGTTGGAATACTGCTTCGCAAGGTCGCGGTGTCAAAGTTTACCAGAACCATGGGAACCATGCTCGCAAGCGGTGTTTCAATATTGGACGCTCTTGATATAGTGGCCAGGACAGCCGGCAACAAGGTGGTTGAAAACGCTATTTTCAAGGTTCGTTCCGATATAGCCGAGGGCCGCACCATGGCGGATCCGCTTGCAGAAAGCGGTGTTTTCCCCTCCATGGTTTGCCAGATGATATCGGTGGGTGAGTCAACCGGTGCGCTTGACGCCATGCTGGAAAAAATAGCCGATTTTTATGAAGAGGAGGTTGACTCGGCTGTCGAAAATCTGACCTCTGCGATCGAGCCTCTCATGATGGTTCTTATGGGTGGCATTATCGGTGGACTTGTCGTGTCCATGTACCTTCCGGTATTCAAGATGGCTGGCGCTGTATCCGGTCATTAGCCCAGGGTTGGTGCGCAGAGACTATCGGTGTTAAAGCTGCCCGGAGCGCGTTTACTTGCTATATTGCTTTGTTCCATACCCCACAATGGCATGGCAAAACGTTTCCGGCTCACGGATATCAGTCTTTTTAAAAACCCATAAAGCACTCCAGGCTGTTATGGCAGATACCGTTTGTATGCAGGAAGGATCTGTCAGGGATTAAAGGTAAGATCATACTATGGATAAAGTGGAAACCAACGATCCTGCTATTTTCGAGGATGTTCTTTACCTTCTGTCGGGCTTCATCCTTTTTCTGACCCTGTGCTATTCTGTCATACTTTCCAGGCTGAAGAGGAAGGTGCTTTTCACATATATCCAATTAACAATAGACACACTTCTCGTTACACTGATTATCTACATCACAGGCTGTTTTTCCAGCGTGTTCTCCTTTTTATACCTGATTGTTGTCATAAGTTCCTGTTTTTTCCTGTTCAGGAAGGGGGGGGTTATAATTGCGGCTCTCTGCAGCATAGAGTACGGTCTTATGCTCTGCCTCGAGTATTACGGCGTTCTCAAGCCATTTGCAATGGCTGAAATCTTTGCGGTCAAGTCATACGGGGTGAACTACATATTCTACAAGATTTTTGTCACATCACTTGCCTGTTTTACTGTTGCCTTTTTGACGAGTCTGCTGGTTGAGCAGGAACGCAGGGCTAAAAGAGACCTGTGGGTCATGCGGAAACATGTATCCAGGGTTCAGAGGCTTGCCGCAGTCGGCGAGATGGCGGCAGGCCTCGCCCATGAAATAAAAAACCCTCTTGCCGCCCTGACCGGCGCTATAGACATGCTTAAAAACGATTTGGATGTTTTTGACAGTGACAGTTTTAAATTGATGCGTATAATCGAACGGGAAGCAAAGAGGCTCAACTCCCTTTTGACAAACTTCCTGCTGTTCGCACGGCCCGACAAAGGCAAACCCAAGGCCATACCTCTTGGGGCCGTGGTGGCCGAAACGGTTGATCTTTTCGAAAAGGGCTTGGATAAAGAGAGGAACGTGGAGTGCAGCGTAAACCTTTCCCCCGATATATGGGTGGAGGTCGACCCCGAATATCTGAGGCAGGTCTTGTGGAACCTTCTGTTAAATGCTGCTGACGCGATATACCAGAGCGGGAAACCGTCCGGGAAGATTATTGTCAACACCTATACATCAAGGAGCGGTTTTGTTAACATAGAGGTAGTGGACAACGGATGCGGTGTGCCGGAAGATGTCATAGATTACATATTTGATCCATTTTTTACCACAAAGTCAAAGGGAACAGGTCTGGGGCTTTCAGTCGTGCACCGCCTGGTTGAATCCTTTGGCGGCTGTATAGATGTTGAGACCCGCAGGAATGAAGGCACCAGGTTCAGGGTCAGCCTCGCAAGAGTCAGTCCTCCTGAGAAAGACCCTGCAGATGGTGAAACTTAGCCTTGACTACCACAGTCAACTCCTGTAAACCGTAAAAGTTTAAATGGATAGCAGCAGATTGGGAAGGTGGGCTTCCGACAGTAAAGGAGCGGTACGGAACTGCAATGGAAAAACATGAAAGAATTATGGAGGAACGGTTGCGGAAGATAGCTGCGCTGGAGGCAAGCGGGCTCGAACTGTTCCCATCCTCCTCCAGGGCCACACACACAGTGGCCGAGGTTCTTGAACTTATAGACGAGGGCAAAGCCCCTGAACCCGGGGAAGGGGAAGGAGTGTGCCTTGCCGGCCGCATGATGGCCATAAACAGTTTTGGGAAATCGGCGTTTGTGAGGTTTCGTGACAGGACGGGCCTTTTGCAGGCATATGTGCGAAAGGACAAGGTGGGCGATGAAGCCTATTCGATTTTCAAACAGCTTGATGTGGGCGACTTCATAGAAACGCGCGGCGGTATGTTCCAGACAAAGACAGGTGAGTGGACCCTGCTGGCGGAAGAGATACGGCTGCTTAGCAAGGCTTTTCGTCCTCTTCCGGAAAAGTTCCACGGGTTGAAAGATCCGGAAAAAAGGTACAGGAAACGTTACCTGGACCTGATAATGAACGCTGATGTTCGCGAAATATTTATAAAAAGGAGCAAGGCTGTTCAGGCAATACGGGAGTTTTTGCTCAAACGCGGTTTCATGGAAGTTGAGACGCCCATGATGCAACCTGTTCCCGGCGGAGCCGAGGCCAGACCCTTTGTTACACATCACAACGCCCTTGATATGGATCTTTTTTTAAGAATCGCTCCGGAACTGTACTTAAAGAGGCTGGTTGTGGGAGGGTTTGAACGGGTCTTTGAAATCAATCGTAATTTCAGGAACGAAGGTGTATCTACCCGCCACAATCCAGAGTTCACGATGCTGGAATTTTACCAGGCATACGCAGAATTCGGGGACCTGATGGATATGACCGAGGAGATGTTCAGAAACGTTGCCGAGGCTGTAACCGGTTCTTCGAGTATCGTTTACCAGGGATGTGATATAGATTTTTCAGGAAAGTGGAGGAGGCTGCCGCTGATTGACGCACTGCACGAGATCGGAGGCGTTGACAAGACTATAATGTCGGACACAGATTCGTTGTTGCAGTATGCAAAACAGAAAGGGGTTACAATCACCAAGGCCGACAACAGGGGCAAGGTGCTTATGAAGCTGTTTGATACCCTTGTACAACCTCACCTTGTGCAGCCTACCTTTATAACGACCTATCCGGTAGAGGTCTCTCCCCTTTCGCGGGCAAGTTCTGAAAACCCTGGTTTTACGGACCGTTTCGAGCTTTTTATAGGCGGGAACGAGATAGCCAACGGTTTTTCCGAGCTAAACGATCCCAGGGAACAGCGTGACCGATTTCTCGCGCAGGTGAAAGCCAGGGAGGCCGGAGACGACGAGGCCCACTTGATGGATGAAGATTACATAGAGGCCCTTGAATATGGTATGCCTCCGACTGCCGGCGAAGGGGTCGGCATCGACAGGCTTGTGATGCTGCTGACCGATTCCCCCTCCATAAGGGAAGTAATTCTCTTTCCTCATATGAGGAGGGAGGAACGGGCTTAGAGACCATTATTAGTTGTGTGTGTATGTGTATCCCTGTAGCCGATTTTCAGGAATGATCTCATAATGAAACATGAAGTTTTCATTGCCGGACGCCATTTGATGACCGCCAGGAGTAATGGGTTTGCCTTGCTGATAACGGTGCTGTCGGTGGTCGGTATAATCATAGGTGTCATGGCGTTGATCATAGTTATAGCTGTTATGTCCGGTTTTGAATCCGACATAAAGGAGAGGATCCTTGGCATCCAATCCCATATTGTGTTGTCGCGCCATGGCGGCGAGATAGATGAATATGCGGATATTGCAAAAAAAATTGAGAAAATTGCGGGTGTTGTGTCGGTAATGCCGGTTAACATGACACAGGTCATGTTTCGTTCGGCTTACGGTGTATCAGGTGGAATAATAAAGGGTGTGGAACCGGAGAGAGCGGGGCGTATCGTCAGGGCTCTCAGGAAGGTGGGCCACCTTTCCGAGAGGTTGAGAAATGGTGGTAGTGACAAGCCCCCCGGCATAATCCTGGGCAAGGAGCTTGCCCGTGCTCTTGGTGTTGTTGAAGGAGACACCGTCTATGTGGTCCTTTCAACAGGGATGCTTTCTCCGGCGGGCCATATGCCCGCTGTCAAAAGGTTCGAGGTGACAGGGATTTTCGAGATAGGCATGCATGATTATGACAGCGTTTTTTCATACATAAACATTGCCGAAGCCCAGAAGATAATGCACATGAAAGGAGCGGCAGGAGGAATAGAGATACGCGTTAAGGATATATACAACGCCAGGCAAATGGCCCGCAGGATCGTGTCAGAGCTGGGGTACCCGTAAACATCGCAAGTTCCCTTATAATGATAGTTATGAACAAGAAACGTGAGATTGGCATACTAAAGGCGATGGGCGCGACCAGGAACAGCATAAAGCGTATTTTCGTCATCGAAGGCATGATGGTGGGCGGAGTCGGAACGTCACTGGGGTTTATCTTCGGTGTAGTGGCCTGCTTGTTGCTCAAGCGTTACAAGTTTATAACGCTTCCGGGCGATGTTTACTACATAACCACACTCCCGGTACGCATCGAGATGTCAGACTGCCTGCTGATAGTTCTTGCGGCGCTTGCGATCTGTTTTGTAGCAACAATATATCCTGCCAGCCAGGCTTCAAAGGTGGATCCGGTGGAGGCGATCAGGTATGGCTGATGGAGATGTTCAAAAACCGGATAGCAACATTGCCAAAGCCTTGATAGAGGCCAGGGAGCTTTATAAAGGTTTTGGAAGCGGTGAAGCGCGCATTGATGTGCTTGCCGGTGTTGATATCGAGATAAAGCGCGGTGAAACCGTTGCTGTGGTGGGCGCCTCCGGCATCGGCAAGTCTACGCTTCTGCAGATACTTGGTGCACTTGATCCCCCGGACAGTGGCGATCTTATGTTTGATGGAGTAGATGTTTATGCCATGGACGAAGAGGGCCTGGCCGGTCTCAGGAACCGGCATGTCGGGTTCGTGTTCCAGTTTCACTATCTGTTGCCGGAGTTTACCGCGCTTGAAAACGTGATGATGCCTGTTCTCATAGGCGGAGGAGGCAAAAAGGAAGCCCGTGACGCTGCGGAGGGGATACTTGGCAGGGTCGGGCTGGGGGACAGGCTTAACCACAGGCCGTCGGAGCTCTCCGGCGGAGAACAGCAGCGTGTGGCGATCGCCAGGGCTCTTGTCCTGAGGCCGGATGTGGTGCTTGCGGATGAGCCAACCGGCAACCTTGACGAGAGAACCAGCATAAGGATCCATGAACTGCTGATGGAACTGAACGCAGAATTTTCCATGACACTTATTGTTGCAACCCATAACATGAAGCTTGCTTCCCTGATGTCCCGGCATGTGACCATAGCCGGGGGCAAGGTTAATCCGATTCATGTTTCATCTTAAATGGAGTGGTTCTTGAAAAGCAGATATCTCCGGTATCTTGATTTGTCGCTGTCCAAATATCCCGTCATAAATCTGAAGATAGTGCTTGTGGGTATATTAGCACCTGTCATTTTATTTTTGGCGGTTTCTTCGGCTGCCGCCGGCGGAGACGATGCCGGTATGGTCATGTTCCCGCTTACCGTTCACTCTTTGGATAACCGGGCCGTTGCCATTTCAGGCCAGGTGCTCGATATGTTGGCGCAACAGTTTAAGACCGTGTGTGGCTCTGCAGTTCATATCCACAGGGATACTGCCGGTCTTGATTCGCCGGCCGCAAAGCAGGATGCTGCCAGGTCGGATGGCGGGGCTTTCATGTTGTGGGGGAGTTTTACTTCTATCGGTAAGGGATTCAGTCTTGATCTTTCCCTTATGGATTTGAATTCCGGCAGGATAAGGCGTTTTTTCGGCCAGGGTGATTCGGATGAAAAACTGGCCGGCGTGGTTAAAAACATTTCAACCGAGATCTGCCTTGCAGTTTCAGGCAGGAAAAGGGTGGCGCAGGTCGTTGTTGCCGGGAACAGGCGCATAGAAGCTGACGCAATAAAGCGTGTAGTAACAACAAGGAGGGGGGATATATACGACAGGAACAGGGTTTCCAGGGACATAAAAAACATCTATGCCATGGGATATTTCGATGACGTGCGTGCAGAAGCCCAGGATACGCCAAATGGTAAAAAGATCGTTTTTACAGTAAGGGAGCGGTCGACTGTCGATGAGATAACCGTAAAAGACAGTGCTCTTGTTTTCAGCCAGGAGGATATCAAAAAGGAACTTACCGTCAAACATGGTGCAATTTTGAACCTGGCAGACGTTTTCGAAAGCGTAAAGCGTATAGAGCAGATGTACAAGGGGAAGAACTACCATAATGTAAAGGTGTCCTACAAGATAAAGGAAAAAAAAGAAGGCCTGGTGGACCTTGAGTTCATAATAGACGCAGGCAAAAAATCGCTGATACGTAAAATTGTTTTCGAGGGGAACAGCGCATACAGCGACAAGCAGCTTCGCAAGGTTATGAAAACATCGGAAAAGGGTTTTTTCTCTTGGCTCACCTCTTCAGGCGAACTGGAGATGGCCCAGCTGCGGCAGGATATGGCCAAAATAGCGGAACTTTATAGCGACAACGGTTATATCGATGCGCGCATTGCAGAGCCTGAAATAGTCTACAAGGACAATTGGATATATATCACCATCAAGATTTCGGAAGGAAAGCGTTTCAAGGTAGGAGCCGTTGATATCGGAGGGGACGTCGGCGACGAGAAAAAGGAGTTGATGCAGGAACTCAAAATAACCGGGCAGAACTATTTCAACAGGTCTGTGCTAAGGGCCGATATATTGAGGCTGAACGATTACTATTCCGACCGGGGATATTTCTACGCGGATGTGGTGCCTGATATCCGCAGGGACGACGACAATACGAAGGTGGATATAACCTACGTGGTTAAAAAAGGCGATCCTGTGTATTTTGACGATATTATTATAACCGGCAATACGAAGACGAGGGACAAGGTGATCCGGCGCGAGCTTGATGTGTATGAACAGGAACTATACAGCGGGTCACGTCTAAAGAAAAGCATAGCAAAACTTTACAGGCTTAACTATTTTGAAAATGTAAAAGTCGACACGGAAGAGAAGCCGGGCAATAAGGACAGTATAGATCTGAAAATCAACGTGGAAGAGAAACCCACCGGCATGTTTACTTTCGGAGGCGGGTACAGCAGCGTGGAGGACCTCTTTTTCACAACATCCATAAGCCAGAATAACCTTTTCGGTCGCGGACAGGTGCTGAATCTACAGGCCCAGGTGGGCGGGACCTCTACCGAGTACAAGCTGAGCTTCACCGAGCCCTGGCTTTTCGATACACACCTTTCCGCAGGGTTTGACCTTTATGACTGGTCGGTGGATGAGGACACATATGACCGTGACACGACAGGCGGTGCATTGCGGTTCAGTTATCCCATTTACGAAAATACGCGTATCTATTTTTCATACGCAATTGATGACAACAGGGTTAAAAACCTGACGGTTTTTGCGCCAAGTTCGATACAGGAGATGGCACAGGATGACGGCAGCTGGCTGACAAGCAGTATTCTTACATCCCTTGTTTACGATACCAGGGATAACGTAATAACTCCAAGCAGGGGAATAAAGAGCTCATTGTCTGTTGAATATGCCGGGGGCCCTTTGGGAGGAGATGTGGGGTTTGTAAAGTATACCGGGGAAGCGGGGTGGTATCACCCGCTGTTCTGGAGGCTGATAGGATTTGCCCATTCGAAGTTCGGTTTTGTTCATGAAAACGGGGACGGATTTCTCCCTGATTATGAGCGTTTTTACCTTGGCGGGATCAATTCGTTGCGGGGTTTTGACTGGCATGATATAGCGGTGGTAAAGAAGGCCCTTGTATGGTCCAGTGCGACAAACAGCTGGGAGGAAGTAATCCTGGAGGAGAAGGGTGGCGATAAGTTTTTGCAGTTCAATTTCGAGATTCTGTGCCCGATGTTTGACAAGAAAGCCGGTCTGGTTGGTGTACTGTTCTATGACGCTGGTAATGTGTACGATGATGGGGGAACTCTCTTTTCTGCCCCGCTGCGAAAAAGTGCGGGCTTTGGAATACGCTGGTATTCCCCCATGGGGCCGATACGCCTGGAGAGAGGCTATATACTGAACCCGAGAGAGGGAGAAGATTCCGGTGGTCGCTGGGAATTTACCATGGGCACGGCTTTTTAAAAATTAAAGGGAGGTTTGCGGCATGAAGAAAATGTTTATACCTGTAGGTCTGGTCACGGTTCTAACGATATTTTTAGCGTTGCCATGCCATTCGGCTGATGTGGCTAAAATAGGCGTTGTAAACGTGCAGCGGTTTTACATGGAGTCTGATATAGGCAAGGCTGCGAATGCCAAGGTGGAGAGTGAATACAAGAAGCTCGACGCCCAACTGGAGGAGGCCGGTAAGAAGCTAAAGGAGCTTGAAACCGCGCTTGAGCGCGACGCAATGGTCTTAAGCGATGAAAAGAGAGAACAGCGGGAGCGGGAGTACAGGATAAAGAAGTATGATTTTGACATGATGAAAAAGAAACACACCGAAACCATACGCAATCTCAACAAGGAGGTCGTTTCAGACCTGAGCAGGAAACTCAAGGCACTTGCCAATGAGTTCGGGCAAAAAAAGGGATTTTTGCTTTTACTCAGGAATGAGTTTGTTCTTTACTGCCCGGGCGCGCTGGATGTCACAGACAAGCTGATACAGTTTGCCAATTCCAAGCATCTGGTCCTGGAAGGGGAAAACAGGCAAAAGGCAGGCTCCAAAGCCACGGGCCATAAATAACCGGTAGCTGCATCGTATGAAGATGATGACTCTTTCCGAGATTGCAGAGATTGTAGGTGGAACCGTGCATGGGGATCCCGGCAGGGAGATCTTCGGGGTTGCCCCGTTTGAGCATGCCGGTGAAACCGACATCACCCTGGCTGCGGGTGGTAATTATTTAAAGCGTCTTGACGCGACCGGAGCCGGCGCGGTGATCGTGCCCAAGGGGGTTAACAAGGGTCGGTTCGATCTTGTGGAGGTTGACAATCCACAGGCGGCGTTTGCCAGGGTCATGCAGCTCTTTATTCCAGGGGATAAGCCTCAGGAAGGAATCCACAGGACCGCATCTGTGGGAGAACATTTTTCGTGCGGCAGAAATGTTTCCATAGGCCCCTGCACCGTTATAGGCGATGATGTCACCATGGGTGATAACGTGTCGGTCATGGGGGGAGCATTTGTCGGTGATCATGTTGTTATCGGCGATGACGTGATGATCCACCCCAATGTGTCGATTCTCCACGGATGTGCCATAGGCAGCCGGGTGACCATTCACGCGGGGACAGTTATTGGCAGTGACGGTTTCGGGTTTGCTCCTGAAGGTGAAGTATATGTCAAGATTCCTCACAGCGGAACGGTTCAGATAGATGACGATGTTGAAATAGGCGCGGTGAATACCATAGACAGGGGTACTTTTGGCAAGACATGGATAAAGAGAGGCGTCAAGACCGATAACCTTGTGCATATAGCGCATAACGTGGTGGTGGGAGAGAATACGATAATTGTAGCCCAGGTCGGTGTTGCGGGAAGCACGACAATAGGCAGGCACGTTATACTTGCCGGTCAGGCAGGTATATCGGGGCATATAGAGATAGGAGACAACGCCATAATAGGCCCGCAGGCAGGCATAGTTAAGACGGTCGGGCCGGGTGAGGTCGTCTCCGGAACGCCTGGCATTCCACACAAGCTGTGGCTCAGGGCACAAAGCATTGTTGCAAGGCTTCCCTCTTTGAAAAAGAGGATCTCTGAAATCGAAAAACGGCTTGCCAGCCTTGAAAAGAGGCAGGGCAAAGAATAACAAGGGATATGCATCCATGGATTCAGTTGATATCAGGAAAATTCTCGAAATGCTGCCCCAGCGTTACCCCTTTATAATGATCGACAGGGTGGTAGAGATTGTCCCCAATGAAAGTATCAAGGCCATAAAAAACGTTTCCGCCTGTGAGCCTTGGGCTGCGGGCCATTTCCCCGGCAACCCGGTTATGCCGGGTGTGCTTATAATAGAGGCTATGTGCCAGGCCGGAGGCATGCTGATCGGTCTGTCAAAGACGCAGGAGCCGGGACTCGGCATAAGGTACTTGACCGGACTTGACAAGGTGCGGTTCAGAAGAAAGGTGGTTCCTGGTGATTGCCTTGTGATTTGCGCCAGGATCGTGAAGGAGAAACTAAATACCATAAAGGTAGAGGCTTTTGCCGAGGTGGAGGGCAGGCGTGTAGCCGAGGCCCAGATAATGGCAAGCCTGAGTAACCCGTCAGAATAAAGCAGAGAGGCTTAGGACAAGTGATACATCCAACAGCAATCATTGATAAAGACGCGGATATAGCGCCGGGAGTGGAAATAGGAGCTTACTCATGTATAGGTGATCACGTATCCATAGGCGAGGGAACCGTTATAGGGTCTAACGTGGTTATCCGGCCCTACACGACAATAGGAAAAGACTGTCGCATATTCCAGTTTGCATCGATAGGTGAAATCCCTCAGTCACTGAAGTTTGAAGGAGAGCTCACGCATCTTGAGATCGGAGACAGGTGCACGATACGTGAATTTGTGACCATAAACAGGGGGACCAGCGAGGGCGGCGGTCTGACCAGGATAGGTGATGACTGCCTGCTGATGGCATATACCCATGTGGCTCATGATTGCATAGTGGGGAAAAAGGTGATTTTTTCAAACAACGCCACACTGGCGGGACATATAGTTGTGGGGGACTATGCAACCATAGGAGGATTGGTTGCTATCCACCAGTTTGTCAAGATAGGCGATTATGCGTTTATAGGCGGCAAATCAGCGGTAGTCAAGGATGTTCCGCCTTATGTGATTGCTGCGGGCGACAGGGCCAGGCTTTACGGGCTTAACGTGGTGGGGCTGAAACGCCACAACTTTCCTCCAAACGTAATGGCAGCGCTTAAAAAGGCTTACAGGATAGTTTTTCGCATAGGGCTTACACTTAACGAGGCTGTTGAAAGAGCCTACGCCGAGGTGGAGCAGACACCAGAGGTTAAAAATTTTCTGGAGTTTATAACAGCCTCCGGCCGTGGTTTGACCAGGTAGTGCACGATTAATCCCAAAGCTGGTATACTCATGAATATAGGACTCATAGCGGGAGGGGGGCGTTTTCCCCTCATGTTTGCGGATGCCGCAAAGGCCGCTGATTACAGGGTGTATGCGGCCGCCTATCTCAACCAGGCCGAACCTGGCATTGAAAACCGGGTCGAGATGGTCCGGTGGCTGAATATAGGCGAGGTGGAGCGGCTGATCGATTTTTTCAGGCAAAACCGGGTTACCGATATTGTCATTATCGGCTGGATAAGGAAGCCCGGCAGCATGTTCTCGGACATCAAACCGGACGCAACCGCACTTTCCCTTCTTGCGGGCCTTACCGACACCCATGATGATACGTTGCTGAGAAGTTTTGCAAACCTGCTTGAGTCAAGGGGGTTTGTGGTTAGATCATCCACCTTCCTGCTGCCGGATGTATTGGCTGACGAAGGGTGCTGGACCAAGAGAACTCCAACCGCCAGCCAATGGTCCGATATTGAGGTCGGGTGGCGTATTGCAAAGGAGATCGGCAGGCTCGACATCGGGCAGTGTGTCGTTGTGCAGAAAGGGTCTGTCCTGGCGGTCGAGGCGATTGAAGGAACTGATGCGGCCATTACCAGGGGAGGTTCGCTGGGAGGCGGGGATGCCGTGGTGGTCAAGGTGTGCAAGCCCAACCAGGATACACGTTTCGATGTTCCGGCTGTAGGGCTGGAAACGGTGAAAACCATGCATTCTGTCAACGCTTTTACCTTGGCCATAGAGGCGGGCAAGGCCGTGGTGTTTGAAAAGGATGAGATGGTTTCATTCGCCGATGAGCATGGAATATCCATTGTGGCTTTGAAAGACGGGGCCTTGCCGTCTGGCGCTGAAAAATGATTTTTTTAAATAATCTGTCAGGATCGATATGGGAAAACTCAGGGTTGCTGTAATCGGTGTCGGTTATCTTGGCAAGTTTCACGCCGAGAAGTATGCCGGGATGGATGATGTTGAGCTTGTGGGGGTGGCGGATGTCGATCCGTGCGTTGCAGGAGAGATCGCAGAAAAGCTGAATGTAAAACCGTATACAGATTACAGGGAACTTGTTGGCAAGGTTGACGCAGTGAGCGTGGTTGTACCGACACGCAGCCATTTTGAAGTCGCAGGCGCATTCCTTGCAAACGGGGTGGATGTCATGCTTGAAAAGCCCATGACGTCCACGCTGGAGGAAGCGGATCGTTTGATAGAGATGGCGGAGGCAAGGGACCTTGTTTTGCAGGTTGGGCATCTTGAGCGGTTCAATCCCGCCATTGTTCCGATTAAAAACATGGTAAAAGACCCGGTGTTCATAGAGTCGCACAGGTTGAGCATATACAAGCCGAGAGGCACCGATGTCAGCGTTGTTCTGGATTTGATGATACACGATATAGATCTTATCCTGAACTTTGTACGATCGGAGGTTTCGGACATAAGGGCCGCAGGTATCGATGTTATATCCGATTCTGTCGATATAGCCAATGCCAGGCTGGAATTCAAATGCGGGTGCGTGGCAAATGTCACGGCAAGCAGGATATCCACCCGCAATGAGCGAAAGCTGCGGATGTTCCAGAAGGACGCATATATGGCGTTTGATTTTGCAAAACGAGGCATAACTATAATCGACAAGAGCCAGGGAGGCGATGATTCCGGGCTGATCCCCGGGCTTACGATAAGGGAGCTTTTGTTTGCTGAAGGCGGGGACCCGCTTGAACAGGAACTCAGGGGTTTTGTGCGGAGTGTTATAAACCGTGAGAAACCTGACGTGTCAGGCAGGGAAGGCCGGGAGGCGCTCAGGGTCGCGTTGGCCGTCATGGAACAGATAAGCAAGACAAGGGCCGGTTTTGGGAAATAAGATGCTCCAGGAATCGAACAGTCCCCAAAAGTGTGTGATGATCGTTGCCGGAGAAGCCTCTGGAGATATGCACGGCGCCAATTTAGTGCGGCAGATGCGTTCGCAGGCCGGTGATTCGCTGTTTTTTTGCGGTGTGGGAGGCCAGGCCATGCGCAGTGCCGGCGTCAAGATAGTGATTGATGCATCACAGCTTTCTGTTGTTGGAATAACCGAGGTGATAAGAAAATTGCCGGAGATTTTTGCCGGAA
Organism: Desulfococcus sp. 4484_241; assembly: GCA_002085115.1. Classification (GTDB taxonomy): domain Bacteria; phylum Desulfobacterota; class Desulfobacteria; order Desulfobacterales; family Desulfosudaceae; genus MZGQ01. The sequence continues at coordinate 9,343 of MZGQ01000045.1, read as the reverse complement.
TGTCTGCCACCAAAAGGATAGTGCTCTCCGGGCTGCCCGATCTTCTTATTCTTGTTGATTTCCCGGATTTTAATCTCAGGCTGGCTGCTGTGGCCAAGCGTATGGGGATACCTGTCTTTTACTACATTGCGCCGCAGGTGTGGGCGTGGCGGCAGGGACGGGTCAGGACGATAAGAAAGCTGGTTGACCGTATGGCGGTTATTCTTCCGTTTGAAGAGGAGTTTTTCACCAGCCATGGCGTGCCCGCGACCTTTGTCGGCCACCCTCTTCTTGATGTTGAAAAAAGCAGCCATACAACAACGGTTTCAGACAGAGACGGTCCTGTTGTCGGGCTTCTTCCCGGCTCAAGGCCGGGAGAGGTGGAACGGCACCTTCCCATAATGATGAAAGCCGCAGCCATGATAGGCAAGAGCAGGGACGATATTACCTTTCTGGTTTCATGTGCACCGTCTGTGCCCATAGAGCATGTTGCCAGGATCACGGAACCGTTTGAAGGCAGGACCAGGTTTGCCCTGGTTGCAGGTGGAGCCGGCGAGGTACTGGGACAAAGTACGCTGGTCGTGACTGCTTCAGGTACGGTCGGCCTTGAAACAGCACTTTACGGTGTGCCTATGGTTGTAATCTACAGGGTTTCATTGGTGAGTTATCTGCTGGCCAGGGCTCTTGTCCGTATAAAAAACATAAGCCTTGTAAACCTTATCGCAGGCCGTGAAATAGTCCCGGAACTGATACAGGGGAATGCGTCGGCTGGTAATATTGCCGGACAGATTCTGCAGATGGTGGGGGATGGTAAGGTTCTTGAAGAGGCAAGGCGTAATCTTGCCATGGTAAGAGAGAAACTGGGCGGTCCTGGAGCCTCGGCGCGCGCTGCGCAAATAGCCCTGGGGTTGCTTTGATGCCTGTCGTATGCTATCGGGACTGAACGGATAGCAGTTTTTGCGGCAGGCGGTTTATTTTTTGTTGAATTTAAAAGACCAGATTTTCATCACCAAGGACGTTAAGATGCTGCGGTTGATACCGGTCGCTGTGATAGTGGTTTCAGTGTTCAGGGGTATAGGCATGTACGGCCAGGTGTTTTTCATGAGCCGTGTTGCCGAGGGGGTCATAAAAAAGTTCAGGGATAATCTCTACGCCAAGATCTCCCAGCTTCCCCTGTCATTTTTTCACAGCGAACGTACCGGCGTCCTTATGTCGCGCATCACAAACGATGTTAACCTCATAAAAATAGTAGTGTCCAGCGCTGTGACATCCATGGTTCAGGATATATGCACACTTGTTTTGCTTGTGGGCCTGACCTTTTACCAGATATGGGAGCTGGCGCTGGTGGCGTTTGTCGTTCTTCCGCTGGCCTTCTATCCTGTAGTGGCTATCGGCAGAAAGGTGAGAAGGGTTTCCACCAGGAGCCAGGAAACAATAGCCGACATGAACGCCTTTCTTCACGAAACCTTTTCCGGCAACAAGATAGTAAAGGCTTTTGGAATGGAGCCCTACGAAGAGAGCCGGTTTTACGAAAAATCGGAAGCTCTTTTCAAGATTGAGATGAAAAACATAATGGTAAAGGCGCTCTCTTCGCCGATAATGGAACTCCTTGCCGGCGTAGGTATAGCCGCTATCATATGGGTAGGCGGTTATCGCGTAATAACAGGCGTGTATACCACCGGCACGTTTCTCTCCTTTCTGGCGGCTGTTATGATGATGTACAAGCCTGTCAAGCAGCTTTCCAACCTTAATGCTATGTTGCAGCAGGGGCTTGCCGCTGTGGACAGGGTGTATGACATTCTTGAGACCGAGTCGGACATAGTGGAGCGGAAGGATCCCCTGTTCATCGAAAAGGGCAGCCATTCCGTTGCCTTCAAAGATGTTTCATTTGCGTACGACGGCGGCCAGCCTGTTTTGAAGGATATAAATCTGGAGGTTGCGCCAGGTGAAGTGATTGCGCTGGTAGGTATGAGCGGGGGGGGCAAGACCACGCTTGTCAACCTGATCCCAAGGTTTTACGACGTTTCTTCGGGCAGTATAATGATAGACGGCATTGACATCCGGGATCTTAGCATATCCTCGTTAAGAGAGCAGATAGCCATTGTCACGCAGGAGCCGATACTTTTCAACGACACTGTCCGCAACAATATAGCCTATGGGAATCTTGACGCCTCTGAAGAGGATATAATAAACGCTGCCAAGGCCGCTTATGCCTATGATTTTATAATCGATTTTCCAAAGCAGTTTGACACCGGCATAGGCGAGCTGGGCTCCAGGCTTTCGGGCGGACAGAAACAGAGGCTGTGTATCGCCAGAGCTTTGCTGAAGGATGCGCCGATACTGATTCTGGACGAGGCCACATCATCGCTTGACAGCGAGGCCGAGGCGATCGTGCAGAAGGCCCTCATAAACCTTATGAAAGGCAGAACAACCTTTATTGTCGCCCACCGTCTGTCCACGGTCCAGCATGCCGACAGGGTTGTGGTGATTTCAGGGGGCAGGATAACAGAGCTGGGGACGCACCATGAGCTTTTCGAGCTAAAGGGTGATTATTACCGCTATTGCCAGATGCAGTTCAACAACGGGGAGCCCCCCCGGGACCCTGACTGATATACCACAAAAAGGTTGCTGTGCGATTCAACCATCTTGCGTACGGCATTTTAAGTTTTGCATCAGGATTTATTTTATTCGTCCTGGTCAGAACGGCCACAGGCAGCAACCAAGAGTATCCCTCAACTCCCTGCCGCATGATGCATACTGGCGGGCATACAATGCGGCGCGGTTTTTTACTTTTCTGGCAACATAGATCAGGTCTGGTTTTGAACGGTAGCTACCCCGAAGGTAACCGCCCTGTCCTTCGTGGTAGGCGATGTACAGGGAATATGCGTCATTTGCCGCTATGCCGCATTTTACCCTGCTAAGATGGCAGTACCATCCTATGAAATCTATGGCGTCGGCAAAGTCGTCCCTGTCGGCGCCGTAGTTGCCCGTTGCCCTTTTGTATGTTTTCCAGGTGGTGTCAAGCGCCTGTGCGTAACCATAGGCCGATGAAGGCCGTGGACCGGGGAGTATGCACAGGCAGGTAGTGCGCGGGGGCCTGGCGTCCGGGTTGAAACGGGACTCCTGGTGCATGATGGCCATCAGCACCGGGACAGGAATTCCCCAGCGTTTCGATGCAGCATAGGCGTGTTTGAACCACCCGCCGTTTTCTTTAAAGAGTCGGCAGATGTTGTCCCGGTTGGCCGGTATATCCCCGGTGGTCGCGCATCCCGAAAATATTATCGCCGCGATCAGAATGGATGTGCATAGGGCTGTCCTCTTAATGACCGCTCCATGCTTTCTAAGGTGGGATAGATATCGGCAGACCATTCTTTATCTGGAAGCGTCATTATATTTACTGCATATTACGTCGGGCTTCCGAAACCATATCACAGAAGTGTTTGAGCCGTTAACGACTGCCGCGCTTTGATGCTTTCAACGGGTTTATCTTGGATTTGGTCTCTATGGTATCTTCCTTTACGTGGGTGGCAAGGTTGCAGCGGCCGCGTTTCCATTTTGCAGCAGGGTCGGGTGTTGCCGAGCAGTAGAGACCTGACGGAAACTCCGATACACGGGCACAGCCTTCACATGCTTCGACAACAGGACGGCATACACCATCGATATAAGAGCAGCCCGATGAAGTCATGAAAGGGCATTCCACGTTTTCTTTTATGGTTGTACACAACATCTCTATATTACCTCCGAAACTAAGTAATGACCCGGCATCTGTGTACGCCAAGGGTCAGAAGAAACATAAACACAGGCCTTTGTCTTTTAAAATCCCACAGAGCTAAAGTCAAGGGAAAATTTGCAGGAATCTTTTTAATCGCTGGAAATGTGATCTGGAAAGCTGTATAGTTGTCAAAATTTCTGTTATGCCTTCTGGGGTTTTATGCAGCTATACGAAAATACGGGAGATAGTGGAGAATAAAGATGGAAAAACAGTTTTTGGTGGACGAATTCAAGCTGGAGGAGTCGTGGCGTATTTTCAGGATAATAGGGGAGTTTGTGGACGGTGTTGATACCCTTCACCAGATAGGCCCTGCTGTCAGTATATTCGGATCGGCCCGTCTCAAACCTGATTCACCGGTTTACAAAAAGACGGAAAAGATAGCCGCCATGTTTGTGGAAAACGGGTTTGCCGTTATAACGGGAGGAGGCGGCGGAGTGATGGAAGCTGCAAACAAGGGGGCCGCTGAAAAGGGGGGCACATCCGTCGGGCTCAACATTATTCTGCCGTTTGAGCAGAAACCCAATAAGTATTCAAATATCAAACTGGAATTTAAGTACTTTTTCATCCGCAAGGTCATGTTTGTAAAGTATGCGCTTGCCTATATAATAATGCCGGGGGGGTTTGGAACCCTTGATGAGATGTTCGAGGCGGTTACCCTCATACAGACATGCCGTATCAAGCCGTTGCCTGTCATACTGGTCGGAACGGATTACTGGTCCGGTCTTGTGGAGTGGATAAAGGAGCGCTTGCTTGCCGAAGGCATGATCTCACCTGATGACATAGATATTCTGCAGGTGGTGGACGAGCCGGAGGATGTGGTAAAGACCGTCAAGAAAGTTGTAGTAATATGACAACAGGCTTTGTGCCATGCCTTTGCAAATTTTAGGCCAAACAACTGTTATTAACATGTCAGGTTGTCCGGTTGTTTTGACATATGAAATATCCGGTTGGTTAATATTGAACAGGTTATTGCCGAGGCCGGGGTCCGGTGATCCCGGCGCATTGCGGCTCGAAAACTGAATCAACTCGCCTCCGCAGAGCCAGAATGAGTTATGAAATGACCCATTCACGTGAACAACGCCAAAAAATGTTATTACCGAAAATAATTGGACGAAATGAATGTTGCAAAACAAATCAATGAAATACGTCAAACACCGGGAATATCCGTCCGGCAACGCAATTATTACGAACACATTATCCGCAATGAAACCGAATTGAATGACATCCGGCAATACATCATCAACAATCCATTAAATTGTCTGATGAAAATTATAAGTTCTCAAGACGGGAAACATCCTTTCCATCACCATGGTGCAGGGGCGACCGGTCGGTCGCCCCTGCTTTACGGCCTGGAAAAACCTGTTGACTTTGTCTTCTGTTTTGGGGTATGAAGCGGATGTTTTAATCCTTGCTTTGAGCCGGGACAGGTTCAAGGCTTTATTATCCAAAAGGAGGTGCCATGAGAAGATACGAAACTGTTTTTATTTCCGATCCAGATCTTTCCGGTGACGACCAGGCCCAGCTTTTCGAAAAAATTACCGATCTTATTGCCAAAAAAGGCGGTGTGATTGTTGATTTCGACGAGTGGGGAAGCAGGCGCCTGGCCTACGAAATCAAAAAGAAGCAAAGGGGTTACTACGTCCGTCTTGACTATTGCGGAGACGGTGAAGTGGTAAAAGCTCTTGAGAACGCCTTCCGCCTTGATGAACGTGTCTTAAAGTTTATGACGATATTCCTGCAGGACGGGGCCGACCCCGAAGAGTTGAAAAAGGCCTTGGCGCAGGAGAAGACACAGACCGGTGAAGATGCAGACAAACCCGATGAAACATCCGGCGACAAAAAGCCTGAAACAGAATCTGCAGGTGATGGCGAGACTGATTCAGACGCAGGCGTTGATGCCGGGGAGGATGGCACAACAGATGCCGCCAAAGAGACAAAAGCGGCTGTGATTGATGAAAAAACAGATGCCGCCTCTGCCGATAACAAGTAAGGTTTGTCTGAATTTATCAAGTAGATTAACTTCTGTATAAAATGAGGGTCCTATGAAGGGGAAAAAACGTATATTCAACAGGCGCAAGTACTGCCGCTTCTGCGCGGACAGCAGCATTGTCATAGATTACAAAAACCCCAAACCGTTGAAAAGTTTTTTAACTGAACGTGGTAAAATCATACCAAGGCGAATATCCGGCACATGTGCCAGGCATCAGCGGATGTTGACAAGGGAGATAAAAAGGGCAAGAACGATCGCCCTGTTGCCTTACGTTGGCAGGCCTGACAGTTGATGCTCTTTGGCCCGATTTGGTACGGGCTTTGGAAATTAAGGAGCTGTGGTGCTTCATAATGCTCGGGAAACCACGCCAAAGGATGTTCTTTACGGGGTAGGGATTACAGGTATAATCTTCCTGGTCGCAGGTTATATACCCGCGTTTGGAATTGCATGGCTTTTCATGCTTCCCCTTTCGATCTTTTATTACAGGATGAGGCTTGGCCGTGGCCAGGGCGCCCTGGTAATGGGGGTGGTGTCAGCCATTGCTCTTGCGGCCTGGGGAGGGTTTACGCCGGACGTGGGGCTTGGTTTAGGCCTTCTGCTTCTGGGATTCATGCTCGGTGAATTTTCGGAAAAGGGTCTGGCTGTTGAGCTTACGATACTCTACTCCGCCGGCCTGGTGTTTGCGTGCGGTCTTGTGGCCCTGCTCTTTTACAGCACCATGTCCGGGACCGGGGTGGATGCGGTGTTGTCGTCTTATGTGGCAAAGAACCTGGAGATGTCGGTAAAATTTTACCAGGATGCCGGCATGGCTGCTGACAGGCTGCAGGAACTGATCGATTCTATGGACACCCTGAAGCGGGTTATGGTCGGTATCTTCCCGGGGCTTGCGGCAACTGTCGTAATACTGGCTGCATGGCTCACGATGCTTGCTGCAAGGCCCATAATGATGGCAAGGGGGATCGCTTTTCCCTATTCGGGCAGCTTAAACAGGTGGGTAGCTCCGGATCACCTGGTGTGGGGCGTAATCGGCTGTGGGGCGCTTGTACTGATTTCAGACGGGCCGCCGGAGAGACTGGCATTGAATTTACTTATAGTTCTCGGGGCTGTCTATTTTTTTCAGGGAATAGCAGTGATATCCTTTTTTCTTGAAAAAAAGAACGCACCACGTCCGCTTAGGATAGCAGTCTATGGAATGATGATAATATGGCAGGCGCTGCTGCCCGCGGTTTCTGTTTTGGGGCTTTTTGATATATGGGCAGATTTCCGGAAACTTCGGACCGTCCCGGGAGACGGCCGGGATAATAATAATGAATAATAATTGAACAATATTGTTATAGCGGCCCGGATATGCCTGCCGGGCTGCCTTTGACGATTATGGAGGTTTCAAAATGCAGGTAATATTAAAGGAAACGGTTGAATCGCTGGGTCTTGCAGGATCAGAGGTTAACGTGGCACCCGGTTATGCGAGGAACTATCTCTTCCCAAAGGGCAAGGCCATAGCCGCCACTCCCCAGAACCGCAAAAAGATGGAGCAGATGAGAAAGCAGATAGAGCTTAAGCTCGCCAAGGAGCGGGAGTTGGCCCAGGAGTCTGCAAAACGCCTCGAGGGGGTTGTCTGCACCATACCGGCAAAGGTAAGTTCCGAGGGGAATCTTTATGGCTCTGTTACGGCCGGGGACATTGTTGATGCCTTAAAGGAGCAGGGGATAAGCGTTACCCGGAAAATGGTGCAGCTAAAGGAGAACATCAAATCTGTCGGAACCTATAATATAGGCATCTATATTTACAAGGATGTCGTACCGGAGATTACCGTAAATGTCGTTCCGGACGAAAAGGCCAAAGAGTAGCAAAGCCAGGGCTTTTGGCGTTATAGCATCGTAAAAAACAGGATCTGTCCATGCAGAAGGCTGCTGTAAAAAAAGGGGGCAGGGCTGGTGGCAGGGGCAAGACATCGCCCGTGTCCGACCCTTTTCTTCACAACCTTCCTCCGCAGAATATAGAGGCGGAAGAATCGATATTAAGCTCTATCCTTATAGATCCAGACAGTTCGGCCCTTTTCGATGTTCTTGAGGTTCTCTCCCCTGAAGATTTTTACAAATCGGCGCACCAGAAGATATTTTCCGCAGTTGTCAGGCTGGTCGAAAAGAACGAACCGGTCGACCTGGTGACCGTTAAAAACGCACTGCTTGAGTCCGACGAGCTTGAGGAGGTTGGCGGAGCCGCGTTTCTTGCCAGGCTGGTCGACTCTGTGCCTTATGCTGCGAACGTTCGCCATTATGCCACAATAATCAAGAACAAGGCATCCCTTCGACGGCTTATAGAGAACTCCAACGAGATTGCCAGGCGCTGTTTCGAGAACCCTTCAGATGTTGAAGGCGTCATAGACTTTGCCGAGCGGGCGATTTTCCAGGTTGCAGAGCAGAAGGCCGGCCAGGCTTTTTTTAAGCTTAGCCAGATCATACAGGGCAACATAGAGACCATAGAGGCAAACCAGGGCAAGTGGATAACGGGAATACCGAGCGGGTTTGACAGGCTGGACAACCTGACGGCCGGATTCCAGAAGTCTGACCTGATTATTCTTGCCGCAAGGCCAAGCATGGGAAAGACCGCTCTTGCCCTCAACATTGCGCGTAACGTGGCAATAGACGCAAACATACCGGTTGCTGTTTTTTCACTGGAGATGTCAAAAGAGCAGCTTTCCATGAGGCTCCTGACGTCGGAGGCACGTATAGACACCTCCCGCCTGCGCAGCGGTCACATAGGCAAGAAGGATTTTCTGCGAATAACAGACGCTGCAAGCGTTCTTGAACGCGCCCCCCTGTATATCGATGACTCTCCGGGTCTGACGGCGATGGAGATAAGGGCCAAGGCACGGCGTCTTAAGCGGGAAAAAGATATAGGGTTTGTCGTAATAGACTATCTGCAATTGATGAGAGCGTCTCAGCCGGCAGAACGCAGGGACCTGGAAGTTTCCGAGATGTCCCGCTCCCTGAAGGGGCTTGCCAAGGAGCTGAATGTTCCGATATTGGTCCTTTCCCAGCTCAACAGGGCGCCGGAACAGAGCCACGACAAGAGGCCCATGCTTTCCCATCTGAGGGAGTCAGGCTCTCTGGAGCAGGATGCTGATGTTGTTATTTTTATATACCGGGATGATTTTTACAACAAGGATGAGGACAACCCCAACAAGGGTTTGGCCGAGATAATAATAGGCAAGCAGCGTAACGGCCCGACCGGCAAGGTGATGCTCCAGTTCGACGCTTCAATTACAAGGTTCCAGAATCTTGATACGCAATATTCATCGGCGGATTTCTGATTTTCATATAGCAGGCCTTAATGAAAAAGAAACCGTACGGTAACACAGGCGGTCTGAAGGCAAACCACTTAAGACGCCTCCAGAATATCTACCGGCGAACGATTCCCCCCAGGTTTCTTGTAACCCCGGAACTTGCCCGTGAGCTGTTTAATCTTTCCCTTGAGATCCGCAGGCAGGTGGGTGTGCTGGTGGATCGAAAGGGCAGGGTGGAACATGTCATAGTAGGGAACGACCGGCAGATCGTTATTCCTGATATAAGCAATTACCGGGCGTATGCAGGCAGGCTCAG
>MZGQ01000005.1 GCA_002085115.1 Desulfococcus sp. 4484_241 | reverse complement strand
CTGCAGAAGATGCCAACCATTCTGTCACGGGGGATCTCGCCGATGCGGTCGGGTATCTCGTCGATCGGAATATGCAGCACCTCGATATGGTATTCGAGCTTTAATTGCAGAGACTCCACCTCGGGATACGAACGCACGTCCAAAAAGACCGCATTATCCATTGTCAGGAGTTTTCCCATCTCGAGCTTATGCTTTCCGGCTCCGAAAAACTCAAAACTCATTGTCCGTAAAACATGTTCCATCTCATGCATGATGACGTTCTCCTTTTTATCTTTCACAGCGCTACCCAGTCGGGGCCTGCTATCCCAAATTTTTCCGTTCCTGGATAACCCTTATCGCACAAGTCAAAAACCCCACAACACATGGAATTACAAGACGATATTCTACTGTTCGGCTTTTACGCCAATCGTCAACGATACCAGCAAATTTCAACACGGTCAAATGCTCATTGAGCCACTTGACGTACAACAACATCTTTTTTCCCCTGGAGCTCGAGCCCGGCACCGTGCTCCGGATTCCCTCCTTGGGCCGTCCTGCAAGCAGAGTGAGAAACTGCTGAAATTGCGTGAGATCCCGCAGCCGGATCAGGGCACGCACGTCACGTTCGACGCAGGTCTGGATATAACCGTTATAGAACCGTCGGGAATCCAGATTTTCTTCGTGGAGCCTGGGAAAACTAGGATGTGTCAAACGGTGTCAGTGGCAGCTGATTCAAGTGCAATTTCTCCCGGGTAAAACGCTCCGACACCACTTCGTTGGTAGTGCCGTGAACCCGCCGGTCTTTTTCATCAGCCAGGCCAGCAGTGTTGCAGATGCAACGAACATTATACAGCATACAGCAGCGTAAAGTGTGTATGGAAAATCGTTTTAGCATTGTTTTCCCCCTGTTTTGCAGAGTGTTGCCAAGAAGCAGGCCCTGGATATTGTTTGATCGTTTGTTTAATGTATATTTGAAAATAACGTTTGGCCAAGAGAATTAATCTGGAGCATTGTTGCCCAAAATAAAACGAAAAAGCCCTCTTTAATCAATAACTACTTGAATTTATTATTATCAACTCTAAAATTAAAAACAGGCTGCCTTTATCAATTATGCTTCCAAAAACCGGTTTTGGGCAATAGTAAACCCGGATATTTCATGAAAATTTTTGATGCTTATGGGGAAAAACGGATAGCGGGGTTGGATGTTTTCTATATCATCAGGTGGCGTACCTTGGCCGGGGGTATTCCCATCATCGTGATGTTTTTAACGTTGCCGCCCGATCTGGCGGCAACGCATACAGGTTCATCGCCCGGGGCCTTGCTGTAACCTATGCAGATGGAGGCCGCGAGCATCAGTATGCCGTGTGTTTTTTCACCTGTTAAAAGTGCTGTAGGGCCAGGGAAATCCTTTACCTTGAGAATGCAGATGTCACCGTTTTTTGCAAGCTCCATCAGCTGCTCGTTTTCCTGCCTTGTTCTTCCAACTACCAGCTTGCTTTGGGGGGACAGCCGGAAATGGCGGCCGTAACGAAGCAGGTGAAAGTCACGTTCCGTGTAGGATTCCTGGAAGTTGAACAGGTCACGCAGGCGCGCCGAGAACGATTTTTCGGTTAAAAGGCATCCCCCGGCCGGAGATGGATAGTCTGTTAACCCGAATTTTTCTGCAAGCTCCATCTGGGGTTTTCTGGAACGGCCCGAGATGCCGAGCAGTTTATTTCTGTTGACAAGGCCTTTCTGCTCCGGGATCGTTTCCGGCAAAAGCAAGGCGCTAAGCGGGCGCAGTATGTAGCCGTCAAACCCGGACTGCCTGGCAACATAGCGCAGGGAAGACTTGGTCTGTGAGAATGGGCGCTGTCCGGCGACCTCTCCGCTGAACATGAAGTCATACTCCTCTTCTGTCATGATTTTTCCGGCTATGGAGAACATCAGGGCATGGCAGTCCATGCAGGGGTTCATGTTCTGGCCATATCCGCAGGGAGGGTTTTTCAGCATAGGGATGTATTCCGGTGTTATGTCTTTTACCGTTATAGGGATGCCTAAACGCTCTGATGCACTTATGGCGCGCTTTGCCGAGAAAAATGGCGTTTCAAAGCTTATCCATCTGACATCTATTCCCTGCTCTTTCAGAACAAGACCGGCGAGCATACTGTCCAGCCCGCCTGAACAAAGTCCCAATGCCTTGACGCAACTATCCATGATTACATCTCTTTTGCCCGGTCCAAAAAATGTTGACAACCGCCCCGTGCCGATCAGGCCCGGGACATCCGGGCCAATTTACAGGGGATTGGCCTTTTTTTACAACAGAAAAATTTCCGGTTTTTTTCAAGCTGCAGAGTTTATGCCGGGGTTATCCAGGATTTGTTTTGGAAAATGGGAATGTCCGGCGGTAGATAACTCCGGTTCGATTTGGTTATAAATTATTAAAAAATAAATCATTTTTTTCTTGACACATGGTTTGGAAGATGTAAATCTGGGGGCGTAAAGTGGAGTAAAGTGGGGTAAGAATGTTTAGAGGGACTTCATATCATAAAATCGATCCAAAGGGCAGGATCGTTGTCCCTTCCCGGTTCCGGGATGTGCTGGGCGACCGTCCGGCAATGATAACATTTTTCGAGGGGGGATTGTACGCATATACGCTGGAGGAGTGGTCAAGGATTGAATCCAGGCTGGTAATGCTGGAAAAAAAAGGCAACAGGATGCGGCGGTTCAGGAGGTTTTTTATTGGCCGGGCATCTGAGTGCAAGCCGGACAGGCAGTGGCGTATCCTGATCCCGCCGGAGCTTCGCCAGGATGCGGGCCTTGTCGAGGATATAGTGCTTATCGGCATATCGGATCATTTTGAGATCTGGTCGCGCGAAAAATGGGAAGAGCAGAAAAAACTTCATGAAGACGATATGGACGATGAGGATTTCCAGAATGAAATAGAGAAACTGGGACTTTAAGCATGCAGTACCGCCATACACCGGTAATGCTTCGGGAAACGATTGAGCACCTCAACTGTTCAAAGGGTAAGGTGATTGCGGACTGTACACTTGGCGGCGCCGGCCATGCAAGGGCGATCGCGGAACGGATACTTCCGGAAGGCTTGTTAATCGGGATAGACAGGGACCGTGACGCGTTGAAAAATGCAGAATCTGTTCTCTTTTCCTTCGGCTCACGCGTGATATTGGTCAACGACAATTTTGCAAACCTTCCGGCCGTTCTTTCCGGTCTTGGAATAGATTTGATAGACGGCGCTCTGCTTGACCTGGGGCTTTCCTATTACCACATAGACGGAAGCGGCAGGGGCTTTTCGTTTATGCGCAATGAGCCGCTTGATATGAGAATGGACACCAGCCAGGATTTGACCGCGGCAGACATTGTAAACAGGGAGAGCGAAGAGAAGCTTGCAGAAATTTTCAGACAGTACGGTGAAGAAAGGTATGCCGCCAAAATAGCGAGACGCCTGGTTGCGGCCAGGTCGTGCGGACCGGTTGAGACCAGCAGACAGCTTGCCAGCATAGTGCATGAAGCATACCCGGCAAAACAAAGGCACAAGGGTAAAACAGATCCTGCCACCAGGGTGTTCATGGCACTGAGGATAGCGGTGAATGGAGAACTTGAAAACCTGCGCATCTTTTTGGAATCGGTGGTGTCCTGTCTTGCGAAGGGTGCCAGGCTTTGCATCATCTCCTTTCATTCCCTTGAGGACAGGATGGTGAAGCAGAAGATGAGGTTTTGGGAGAAAAAGTGTGTGTGCCCGCCGGATCTGCCGGTGTGCGCGTGCAATAAGCAACAGGAGTTCAAGATCATAACGAAAAAGGCACTGGTTGCTTCACCGGAGGAGGTAAAGGCAAATCCAATGGCGCGAAGTGCGAAACTCAGGGTCGCTGAAAAACTTTAGCCGTGCGGAGAACTGTATGGTCACTAAAAAAGTAAAAAAGAAACGTACAAGCGTGATCCTTGCCGCATGGATTGCAATAGTGCTGCTTTTTATCGCCGAGGTGTTCGGTTGTGTCTGGCTTCGCATCCAGTGTTCAAGCATGCGTTATGAAATAGCAAGGGGCATGGAGGAAAGAAGGGCCCTGGCAAAAAGGCATAAGGAGTTGCAGATAGAGCTTGCAAGGCTCCGGTCGCCGGCCAGGATAATGAAGATAGCAAAGGACAGGCTGGGTATGGTCATGCCTGAAACAGGCCAGGTGGTTGTGGTCCCATGAACATTACAAGAAAAAAGAAGGCAGATGGAAGAAGGGTCCGGCTGCGCATATTGCTTGTCGGGTGTTTTTTCAGTTTGCTCTACCTTGCGGTGGTTGCAAGAGCTGTCTATATCCAGGCTTTTCATGACGATGTTCTTGCACGGCGTGCCCTCAGGGAATACAGGAAAACCTATGTGACAACCGGCAAGCGCGGGACCATATATGACAGGAACGGCATGGAGATGGCTGTTACCATAGATACAGAATCGATCGGGCTGCATCCGGCCTATGTCAGGGATAAGCACAAAGCAGCGGTAAAACTTGCAGCTGCGCTTGGGATGGAGACGGCTTTGGTGAAAGGCAGGCTTTTGTCAAACCGGCCGTTTGTCTGGCTCAAGCGTCATGTCTCATCTTCCGAGGTGGAGGCTGTGAGGGCGCTGGGCCTTAAAAAGGCCGTGGAGTTTGTTCCAGAGCAGGACAGGGTTTATCCAAACAGGACCCTTGCGGCGCAGGTGATCGGTTTTGTCGGTGTCGACGGTAACGGCCTTGAGGGGCTTGAATACGAGTATAACCGGGAACTCAAGGGTGAATCCATCAGGCGAACCGTTGTGAGGGACGCTACAGGGGGAAGCTTTTACGCAGATTCTCTTTCAGAAGCCTCGATCAACGGTAACAGCCTGGTACTTACGATTGACGGTACCATACAGTGCATAACGGAAACGGTGTTAAAAGAGACAGCCGAGCAATACGAGGCCGGGTCGGGGATGGCGGTCGTCATGGATCCCAGGTCCGGTGAGATACTGGCGATGGTCAACTATCCGTTTTTCAATCCCAATAATTTTTCCGCATATGACAGGGTACTGTGGCGCAACAGGGTGGTGACCGATGCGTTTGAGCCGGGGTCAACAATGAAGGTGTTTCTTGTTGCCGGTGCATTGGATATAGGGGTATGCACACCGGGCAGTGTTTTTTTCTGCGAGGAGGGGGCTTACAGGATTTTTAACAATTTAATACACGATTCAAGCGCGCACGGGTGGCTTTCGCTGCGCCAGATCGTCCAGTACTCAAGCAATATAGGGGCGGTGAAAATAAGCGAGATCCTTGGCAAAAAGTCGCTGTGGGAAACTCTGCGCAGGTTCGGATTCGGGCAAAAAACCGGTATCGAATGTCCTGCCGAGACAAAAGGAATCCTGTCCGATTACTCACGGTGGACGGCGATAGATACCGGCGCCATATCCTTCGGCCAGGGTGTCGCTGTTTCAGCGATACAGCTTGTCACAGCCCTTTCTGCCATAGCGAATGGCGGTATACTGGCAAGGCCGCACGTCGTGAAAAAAGTGGTAGGCCCTGACGGGAAAACCATCAGGAGCTGCGCCTTTGAGCCGGTGAGACGTGTTATGTCAGAAGAGACCGCCAATAATGTACGCAGCATCATGGAACTGGTTACCGAGGATGATGGAACAGGTGCCAGGGCATCGATGAGTGGATACACGGTTTGCGGGAAAACAGGCACGGCCCAGAAGCTGGCCGATAACGGTGGATATACGGATGACCGGTTCATAGCTTCATTTATGGGGTTTGTGCCGGCCGGTGACCCGCGTATAGCGGTTCTGGTGGTGCTTGATTCACCATCCAAAAATTATTACGGCGGTGTGGTGGCTGCGCCGGCCTTCAGGCGTATAGCTTACGAGGTGTTGAATTACCTGGGAGTCCCCCCGGACAGGGGACTGGGCAAGGATGGGGGCCTCATGGTGTCAAAGGAGCGGGAGGTGACCGGGTGAAGCTTTCCAGGCTGCTTAAGACGGTTTCGGGAGAATGTTCCGTGCTTGATGTGATAAGGCCGGGTGCCGCGCCTTTTGATCCTGAGATCCGCTCTATCCATTACGATTCGGGCACTGTTTTGCCGGGCGGCCTTTTTGTCGCAATCAGGGGAAGCAGGAACGATGGCCACGATTTTGCATCACAGGCGGTCGGGAGAGGAGCCGCTGCCGTAGTCGCCGAGAGAGATGTCAAGGTCGATGCTCCGGTTGTCAGGGTCACGAACTCAAGGGCTGCACTTGCCCTGTTGTCAAGTGCGTTTTACGGCGTACCGGCATCCAGGCTTGTCATGATAGGCATAACGGGAACAAACGGGAAAACAACCACATCCGCATTGATCGAGAGTGTGCTGGCAAAGGCCGGTTTCGCTGTCGGTGTGATAGGCACAGGAAACTTCAGGTATGCGGGGAAAAGATTTGCCAATCCTCTTACTACACCGGAGTCGGTCGAGCTTCAGAAAACCCTGGACATGATGGAGAAAAGCGGCACCACTCACGTTGTAATGGAAGTGTCATCCCATGGGCTTGCCCAGCAAAGGGTGGCAGGATGCAGTTTTGATGTCAGGGTGTTTACCAATCTTACGCAGGATCACCTCGATTTTCACGGGAACATGGATTCTTACTGGAAATGCAAGAAGCTGTTGTTTGCCGGGCCCTATGCCGAAGGTAAAAAGGGCGTTTCCGTTATAAACTGCAATGACCCGCGTGGGGTTGAGCTTTTCGGGGAGCTTTCCGGTTCCAACAGCGTAAGTGTTGGCTTTTCTGACACATGCATGGTGTATCCTGAAAAAGTCACATACGATCCTGCCGGAATACATGCGACTGTTGTAACACCTGAGGGTAGTGTCTCCATTTTTTCACCGCTTGCAGGGCCATATAATCTTGAGAATATATTGTGCGCGTTTGGTGTGGGTGTAGCGCTGGGTATTGCTCTGGATACCGTTAAGGCAGGTATTGAGATGTTTGGTGGTGTGCCGGGACGGCTCGAGAGGGTTGTAAACAATGCAGAAAGGTTTGTGTTCGTGGACTATGCGCACACACCCGATGCCCTGGCCAATGTGCTTGATGCCCTGGGCAATGTTTGTACGGGAAGGATGATCTGTGTATTTGGCTGCGGCGGTGACAGGGACAGGGAAAAACGCCCATTGATGGGAAAAATAGCGGCCGAAAAGGCGGACATCACTGTTGTTACGTCTGATAATCCAAGGAGCGAAGACCCGGACGCCATTATAAATGATATTGTGGAGGGAATGGAGGACAGTGCGCAAAGAGTATACGAGCTGTCGGAATTGAACGATCACAATACTTCCGGCAACCACCGCTACATCATAGAGCCGGACAGGAGCCTTGGCATAAAGTGTGCCGTTATGGCCTCAATGCCCGGCGACGTAATAATTATCGCAGGCAAGGGCGATGAGACATACCAGATATTCAGGGACAGGATTATCGATTTTGACGACCGCGTGGAAGCTGTAAAAGCCCTGTCAGAGCTGGAAAATCGTCAAAAGGGGCGAATGTGTGCCATGTAGAGTGTGAAAATATGGATGCAGGGATGACTCCAGATCTCTTGTGGAAGGCTGCCGAGGTGGCCCGGGCCGCGGAGGGACGGCTGCTGTCTGGAAGCGGGGAGACGCACTTTGACAGGATCGTCATAAATTCCCGGCTGATAGAAGAAAAGGACCTGTTTGTGGCGATAAAAGGGACACGTCATGACGGCCATGATTTTGTGGCCGAGGTGATCGGGAAGGGTGTCCGGGGTGTAGTTGTAGAGCATTCCGGCGCACCTGCATTGATGCCCATGCTCGAATCCCGTGGTGCGGTGTGCGTTGCAGTGGAAGATACAACAGTGGCGCTTGGGCGTCTTGCCCGTTACAGGCGAAGGATAGTGGGGCCGAAAGTTGTCGCTATAACCGGTACAAGCGGCAAGACAACTACCAGGGCGATCACCGAGGCGGTGTGTGGCCGTGCCTGCAGAGTACTTGCCACGCATGGTAATCTTAATAATGCGATCGGCCTTCCCCTCACGCTTTTACGTCTGGAAATGGAGCACCAACTTGCGATACTTGAACTTGGCACAAACTCTCCCGGCGAGATAGCGGCCCTTGCAGAAATTTGTGAGCCGGATATAGGCGTTGTCCTGAACGTTGGCCCGGGGCACCTTCAGGGCCTTGGGAGTGTTGAGGGTGTGGCCCGTGAAAAGGGGACGCTTTTGGAAGCGCTGGACAGGGAGAGTGGTGTTGCGGTTTTGAACTTCGATGATCCGCTGGTCTCAGGCATGGCGGACAGGGCGTCGTGCCGGGTAATCGGTTATGGATTGTCAAAACGGGCTGATGTCCGTGCACTTTCGGTGAAAAGAGGTCAGAGGTGGCTGGAGTTTGAGCTTTTTATCCGGGAAAGCGGTGAACGCGTGGATGTAAGGCTGCCGTGCGCCGGTATGTTCATGGTCTCAAACGCGCTTGCAGCGGCAGCCGTTGGTTGCACCCTTGGTATCGGGGCACAGGAGATAAAGGCCGGGCTTGAAAGGTTCGTCCAGGTGCCTGGAAGAATGGCCATCAGAAACACAAGGGCCGGTTTTACAGTTGTTGATGATAGCTATAACGCCAACCCGTCATCTGTGGCGGCTGCCATATCCGGGTTGATCGATTTAAAAGGGGATGGCCGCGGGATACTTGTTATGGGGGACATGCTCGAACTTGGGGATCACGCGGCTGATATGCACGGAAAAACAGGTGCCGTGGCGGTGGAAAGCGGTGTTGATATGATCTGCGCAACTGGTGATTTTGCAAAAGCCGTGGCTGACGGAGCTGTATCCGCCGGCATGGCGCCTGAAAAAATTATTACCGGGTCCAAGGACAAAATCGTGAACTGTCTGCGTTCGGTGCTTCGTGATGGTGACTGGGTTCTTGTGAAGGGGTCCAGGGCAATGCGCATGGAGTCCGTTGTTTCAGACCTTTTGGCCTTGGGCGACGGCGGTTGCACTAAGGGAGAGGACAGGTAACATATGTTTTACCATTTGTTATACCCCCTGCACACAAAGATATCGTTTCTGAACCTGTTTCAGTACATCACCTTCAGAACGATATACGCAAGCCTTACGGCCTTTTTGGTGTGTTTCCTGCTTGGGCCCTACACAATCAGGACTCTCGCAAAGCTGCAGATCGGCCAGTATATCCGGGAAGAGGGACCGCAGCAGCACCAGAAGAAGGCAGGGACACCTACCATGGGAGGTCTGCTTATACTCTTTTCAGTGCTGCTTTCCGGCTTCCTGTGGGCTGATCTCACAAACGTTTACGTCTGGATAGTTGTCGCATCGCTTGCAGGATTCGGCGCAATAGGATTTGCGGACGATTATCTGATGCAGATAAAAAAGAGGAACAAGGGACTTTCCGCACGGGCCAAGTTTCTGCTTCAGAGCTTGCTTGCCGTGGTTTTATGCTTTGTTATCGTTCGGACCTCCGGCTTTGATACTGTTCTTCTGGTGCCGTTTTTCAAAAGGGTCACCCCGGATCTGGGCGGTTTCTATATCCTGCTTGGAGTACTTGTCATTGTCGGTGCTTCGAACGCAGTCAATCTTACAGACGGGCTGGACGGCCTGGTAGCCGGCCCTCTTGTTGTATCTTTCGTGGCGTATATGGCGTTTTCATATGTTGCGGGAAACGTGATAATCGCCAGGTACCTTCAGGTGGTTTATGTGCCGGGGAGCGCTGAGGTAACGGTGCTTTGCGGGGCGTTGGCAGGAGGACTGATGGGGTTTTTATGGTTCAACGCCTACCCGGCCCAGATATTCATGGGCGATGTCGGCTCGCTTTCACTCGGGGGGGCGCTTGGCACCGTGGCTGTAATTACCAAGCAGGAACTGCTTCTTACGCTTGTCGGCGGGCTTTTCGTTGTTGAGACTGTGTCGGTTATTCTGCAGGTGGGCTTTTTCAAGGCTACCAGCGGAAAAAGAATATTTCGTATGGCTCCCCTTCATCACCATTTCGAGCTTAAGGGCTGGGAGGAGCCTAAAATAATCGTGAGGTTCTGGATAATAGCCATAGCGCTTGCGCTTGTCGCGGTGAGCACGTTGAAAATAAGGTGAGTATCGCACCATGGATATAGAAAATAAAAAGTTTGTGGTTGTGGGCCTTGGCAGGTCAGGGATGGCCACGGTGCGTTTTTTGTGCAAGCGCGGTGCCTCTGTCGTTGCAACCGATTGTGCATCCGAACAGAAGATCGGGGAGGCGGCGGCCTTGGCACGTGAGATGGGTGCAGTGCTCGAGCTGGGTGGCCACAGGACAGAGACATTCCTGTCGGCGGATTTCGTTGTAGTGAGCCCCGGGGTGCCCCTGTCGGCGGAACCTATCAGAAAGGCGGTGAAGAAGGGTGTGCCGGTGATAGGAGAGATTGAGCTGGCATCGATGTTTATAACAAAGCCTGTTGCGGCAGTTACCGGCACGAACGGAAAGACAACGACCGCAACGCTTCTTGGAGAGATGCTGAAGGCCTCGGGGTTCCATGTTTTTGTCGGAGGGAATATAGGTGCTCCGCTCATAGGGTTTGCGGACAAGGGGCAGACCGCCGATATAGTGGTGGCAGAGATCAGCAGCTTTCAGCTTGACACCATTTCAACATTCAGGCCAAGAGTCGCTGTATTGCTTAACATAGCCGAAGATCACATGGCCAGGTACGAGGATTTTAGCGATTACGTGCGGTCAAAGGGCAGGATCTTTGAGAACCAGCAGGAGGATGACACAGCGGTTATAAATGGTGCTGATTTTCATGTCCTCCAGGCGGCAAAGGGGACAAGAAGTAAAAGGCTGATGTTTAACGCTGGCAGGTCGATCACGAACGGGGCAGCCATTGATGGCCGGGATATAAATATATTAAAGGAAGGGGCCCTCGCCGGGAAGATATTGGTAAAGTCCCCGGTAATGCGCGCCCGCCACAACCTTGAGAATATTTCAGCCGCTGCGCTGGCCGCACTGGAACTCGGCGGAACCATTGAGGGTATTCAGACCGCGGTGGATGAGTTCCAGGGGCTTCCCCACAGGCTGGAATATGTCGGGAGTATCGGCGGGGTGCATTATTTTAACGATTCCAAGGCCACCAACCCGGACGCGGTTAGAAGAGCGCTGGAGTTTTTCACTTCTCCTGTTGTTTTGCTGATGGGAGGAGAGGACAAGGGCTGTGAATATGGTGTTTTGAGGAACGTGATAAGGGAGTGCGTAAGGGCGGTGATTCTGATTGGTGAGACAAAGAGCAGGATACGCGCAAGCATAAATGGTTCCGTGCCCATGTGGGACGCCCAGACGATGGAAGACGCGGTTGGCAAGGCATACGAGATTGCGGAACCGGGGGATGCTGTTTTGCTTTCACCGGCATGTGCAAGCTTCGATATGTACGAGAGCTATGCGCACCGGGGGGATGATTTCTGCAGAGCCGTTAAAAGGCTTATGGAGGCACAGAATGGCGCGGAAATATAGGTCAAAGACCCGGTTGCTGTACGTAGATGTAAGCCTGCTGTTCCCGGCGCTGATACTGGCGGGTATCGGGGTTGCCATGGTATACAGCGCCAGCTCGCATATTGCAGCCGAACGTTTCGGGAACGGCGCTTATTTCCTGAAGCGGCAGGTCTTGTACGTTGCCCTGGGCGCCGGACTGATGGTGTTTTTAAGGTATTTCCCCTACAGGGCGTTTCGTGCAATGGCATACTTTTTTCTGCTGCTTTCTTTTGTTCTGCTTGGAGCGCTTTATGTGAAGGGAATAGGGTATACAGCCGGGGGGGCAACCCGCTGGCTGCACATTGGTCCGTTCTCATTCCAGCCGTCGGTTTTCGCAACGTTTTCCCTGATAGTTTACCTGTCCTATTCACTTAGCAAGAAAAAAGAGAATGTCGAGGATTTCGCCATAGGGTTTCTGCCGCACGTGGTGGTATTCATTATACTGTCGCTGCTCGTGGTAATGGAGCCTGATTTCGGGACCGTTATGATACTCGGCGTTATAACATCAATAATGCTTTTTGCGGCCGGCGTCAGGATGATGCACCTTCTTGCCTCCTGCATATTCCTGCTCCCGGTCGTTGTCTATTACATGTTTGCCGCCCAATACAGGGTGCACCGCCTTATCAGTTTTCTCGATCCATGGCAATACCGGAACGGCAGCGGCTACCAGATCGTACACTCCCTTATGGCGTTTGGCACCGGCGGGATATGGGGAACCGGGCTCGGGCAGGGATACCAGAAGCTTTTCTATCTGCCTGAACCGCATACCGATTTCATCTTTTCTGTTATTGGCGAAGAGCTGGGGCTTTGCGGAGTAATCGCCATCATGTTTCTTTATTTTGTAATACTATGGCGTGGAATAGTAATCGCCAGAAAAGCGGATGATCTTTTCGCAAGTCTTCTGGCTCTGGGGTTGACGTCGGCCATAGGGTTGCAGGTGTTTGTGAATACCGGCGTGGCGTTGGGGATCCTGCCGGCAAAGGGGCTTACGCTTCCATTTTTAAGTTACGGCGGCACTTCACTGCTTTTCAACATGGGAGCGATAGGCATATTGATGAACATAGGACAACGGTGTCACGATGAAGAGGCCTGGTAACAGACACGAAAATATACGCGCCATAATCACTGGTGGCGGAACAGGTGGGCACCTTTTCCCGGGCATAGCGATCGCCGAGAGCCTCAGGGAAACAGCCCCGGGCTGCGAGCTGCTGTTTGTCGGCACCGGCAGCCCGATTGAAAAACGGGTGCTGCCCGGTGCCGGGTTCGCTTTTGAAAGGATATCCGCCGAAGGAATAAAAGGGCGCGGAGCGCTTGCCGGTGCCAGGGCCATCTTAAAGTTGTGTGCCGGTGTCTTCAAGGCCGCCCGCCTGATAGTGAAATTCAAGCCCGACGTGGTGATAGGAATGGGGGGGTATTCATCGGCGCCTGTGGTTATTTGCGCAATGCTTCTTGGCAAAAGGATCGTAATATGCGAGCAAAACGCCCTGCCGGGAATTACCAACCGCCTGCTTTCCCGTTTTGCGGACTGGGTATGTGTCTCCCACGAGCAGGCGGCGGGCAGGCTTTCGGCAAAGCGGGTGTCTGTAACAGGCAACCCGGTCAGAAAGTCGTTTTTGAAAGCTGTTGAGGATGCGGGTGAAAGTAGCGCCGGACAGGACAGTGCCAGCGATGGCTTTACGGTTTTCATAGTAGGCGGCAGCCAGGGCGCTCATGGCATCAACATGGCTGTTACACAGGGACTGGCATATATCGATCAGGAACTTGGCATAAAGTTCGTGCACCAGACCGGCGAGGCTGACCTTGCCATGGTTCGAAAGGCGTACGAGTCTCATGGAATGGAAAGTGTCGTGGAACCTTTTTTCAATGACATGGCCTGCTGGTACCGGATCGCCGACCTTGTGATATGCAGGGCCGGAGCCACGACTGTTGCCGAGGTGACCTGTATGGGCAAACCCTGCATATTTGTTCCGTTCCCCGGCGCTGCCGATGATCACCAGACCTATAACGCAAAGGCGTTAGTGGATGCCGGGGCGGCCGAGATGATCGCTGAAAGCGGTTTTACAGGTAAGGTTTTTGCCGACAGGGTTGTGTTTTATGCAAACCATCGGGGGATACTTGCGCAAATGTCCAAACGATGCCGGCAGATGGGAAAGCCGGATGCGGCCAGGCGGGTTGCAAAGGTGTGTCTCGCCGTGGCATCCGGGAAGATTAACTCAAAACCGCTGGTGTGCCTGTGTACCTGAAAAAGTATCACATATATTTTGTCGGAATAGGCGGTATCGGAATGAGCGGCATTGCAGAGCTGCTTTTGAACCTTGGTTACACGGTTTCCGGCTCCGATCTGCGGCGTTCCGATATTACCGAGCGGCTGAGTTCCCTCGGGGGAAAGGTGTTTTATTCCCACGATGCTGAAAATATAAAGGGCGCTGATGTGGTTGTCGTGTCATCTGCAATAGGCCGGGACAACCCCGAGGTTACGGCCGCACGCGAACAGAATATTCCTGTGATACCGCGTGCAGAGATGCTTGCCGAGATAATGAGGCTGAAGTACAGCATAGTCGTGGCAGGGGCTCACGGCAAGACATCCACAACCTCCATGATCGCTTCAGTCCTGGGTGAGGGAAATATGGATCCCACCGTTGTTATCGGCGGAAAACTTAACAGCATAGGCACGAACGCCCTACTTGGCAACGGTGATTTTATAGTTGCTGAAGCGGATGAAAGCGACGGGTCCTTTTTGAAGTTCAAGCCGTCGATCGCGGTTGTGACCAACATAGACAGGGAGCACCTTGACTATTACAGCGGGCTGGACGCGATAAAGAAAAGTTTTCTTCAGTTTATAGACAGCCTTCCGTTTTACGGGCTTGCTGTCGTGTGCCTCGACAACGAACCGCTCCAGGAACTGGTCCCAAGTTTCAGGAAACGTTTTATAACGTACGGCACCACCAGCCAGGCCGATCTTCAGGCGCGCAGAATCGAGCCTGTGAACGGGAAGACCCGGTTTTCAGTGCACATGCGCCGCAGGCATATCGGGGAGATCAACCTTGGGTTTCCCGGCCTGCACAATGTCAGGAATTCGCTTGCCGCAGTGGCTGTAGGCATGGAACTCGGCATACCGTTTCCAACTATAAAGAAGGCGCTTGAGACGATGGCCGGTGTTTGCCGCAGGCTTGAGAAAAAAGGAGAGGCTGGCGGCGTGGTCGTGGTTGACGATTACGGACATCATCCCACAGAGATAAAGGCGACTCTCCAGGGGATCAGGCAGCATTGGGGTGATCGCAGGGTCGTGGTGGTGTTTCAGCCGCACAGGTATACCAGGACCAGGGCGCTTTTCGACGATTTCACAAGGGCCTTTTACCAGTGCGACGAGCTGGTGGTGCTTCCCATATATTCTGCAGGAGAGCATCCGATAGAGGGCGTGGACAGCGAGTCGTTGAGCGAAGGGATCAGGGCGCATGGCCATAAGGGGGTGCATTACGTGCCTGACAGCATGGAGGCAGTGGCATGTCTCAAGAGACTGCTGCGCGATGGCGATATTCTCATAACGCTTGGAGCCGGTGACGTGTGGAAGATCGGGGATGAGGTTCTTGGTGAGCTTCGCAAGCAGGAGAGGTCATCGGAGAGTCGGTAAAGATGAATGATGCGTTTATAAAATGGGTAAAGAAACGGTTCGGTCCCAATGTAAAGGCCGGGGAACCGATGTCCAGGCACACAACCCTTGGTGTTGGCGGACCGGCAGGACTCTTTGTCTCCGTTGACAATACTGAAGGACTCAGGGAACTGCTTGCCCGGTGCAACGATGAGGGTGTTGATTTTTTTATCCTGGGCGGCGGCAGCAACCTGCTCGTCAGGGATGGTGGAATGGATGGCGTGGTTATAGATATGAAAAAGGGCTGGAAAGAGATCTCGATTTCTGCGGACCGGGACGGGGAAGTTGTTGTGGCCGCAGGGGCTGGACTTTGGCTCCAGGCGGTCTGCAGATATGCGATAGAGCAGGGGCTTTCCGGTATGAATTTTGCGCTGGGCATTCCCGGATCGGTGGGGGGAGCGGTAGTGATGAATGCGGGGACTTCGTCCGGGAACATGGGAGACGTGGTCGATGCGATTGAAATAGTAACCCGGACGGGCAGTGTTGAAAAAAAGAAGCGGTCGGAACTTGATTTTTCATACCGGCGGTTTTCCGTAAAAGGCCTCGGCTCCCCCGAATCTGGCGGGTTTGCCGTCACAATGGCAAAGCTTGTTTTAAAACACGGAGACCGTGGTGCGTTACGTGACGAGGCTAATGAGATTCTGCGTCGGCGTTTGGTTGTCCAGCCTGTGGACAAGAGCAGTGCAGGCTGTTTTTTCAGGAATCCTTCGCAGGGAGAGTCTGCCGGCAGGTTGATAGAAATGGCTGGCCTGAAGGGAATGACAATAGGGGGGGCTGCTGTTTCCGAAAAGCACGCAAATTTTTTTGTAAACAGGGGAGACGCGACAGCTTCAGATTTTATAAGGCTCATGGAGGTGGTCCAGGACAGGGTTTCCGATCTTTTCGGGATCGATCTGGAACCGGAGGTGATAATTGTTGGCTAACAGGCAAAAACGTAAAGCGCCTTTGCCTTTGAAGGCGAAAAGAAAGACATCTGCAAGGAGGTCCGCCAGGAAGGATACGCATTTGGCCGGGCGGTTTCTGACTGTGCTGGCTTTTATCCTTCTGCTCGTCCTGGTAAGTACAGCCTTTCTGGAGGGTTACCGGTTTGTAACCGGTTGCCGTTATTTTGCGGCTGCCGATATAGAGGTGGATGGGGCCTGTGTTCTTTCAGCCGATGAGGTCATGCAGGCGGCAGGAGTTGCCCGGGGTGAAAATATTCTCTCAATAAACCTGGGCCTTGTAAGACGCAGGCTGCTGGCCCAGCCGTGGATTGCAAAGGCCGAGGTTTACAGAGTGCTTCCGGGGAAATTGAAAATATCGATAAAGGAGCATACCCCTGTTGCGATCGTTGATATGGGTGAGAAGTTTTACGTTCAGGAGGATGGAAAGATTTTCAAGCGTGTTGAGGGGAATGGCCCTGATACGCTTCCCGTAATAACGGGGCTTGATTGCAGGGATATTGATGACAAGGGTTATCCGGCGAGCCGTGCCTTTAAAGCCGCGATGGATCTTTTGGCAATGGCAGGCAGAATGGGTAACTCCATGCCTGGTATGAAGATAAGAAGAATATCGGTGGACAGGGATGCCGGTCTTACCATGTTTGCATTCGATCATATAGGCGGCATCAGGCTTGGATTCGGTGGTTATGCCGACAAACTTTGGAGGCTTGGCCGTGTCATGGATTTGGTCGAAAAGGAGTGCGAAAACGGTCGCCGCGTAGCGTCGATAGGGCTTGAGTGGCCCGGCCGCGTTGCCGTTGAAACTGAACCGGCCGGGGCGTATGCATACAATTCCAAAAAGGGGGAATCATGCGGGAGCAAGACCTGATAGTCGGGCTTGATATAGGCACGACAAAAATATGCACAGTGGTCGGTGAGAGGGACGGTGACAAGATCAATATCATCGGCATCGGGACCCATCCTTCGGAGGGACTTCGCAAGGGCGTGGTGGTAAACATAGAGTCGACCGTATCCTCCATAAAGAAGGCAGTGGAAGAGGCTGAGCTTATGGCGGGTTGCGAGATTTCCGACGTATACGTCGGGATAGCCGGCGGCCACATCAACAGCTTCAACAGCCGGGGAGTTATAGCCATCAAGGGCAGGGAGATAACCCAGGGAGATGTCGGAAGGGTGATAGAGGCAGCCAGCGCCGTTGCCATTCCAATGGACAGAGAGATAATACATGTTCTTCCGCAGGAATACATAGTGGATGATGAGCCCGGCATCCAGAACCCCGTTGGAATGAGCGGAGTCAGGCTGGAGGTTAAAATACACATAGTGACCGGCGCGGTCACCTCGGCCCATAACATAGTCAAGTGCGCCAACCGGGCCGGACTGAACGTCTGCGATATTGTGTTAGAGTCCCTGGCTTCTGGTGAGGCCGTCCTGACGGACGAAGAAAAGGCCCTTGGAGCCGCCCTTATCGATCTTGGCGGCGGGACAACCGATCTGGCCATTTTTTACGGGGGGAATATCCGTCATACTTTTGTGCTGGCCCTTGGCGGCAACAACCTTACAAACGACATCGCTATAGGTCTTCGCACCCCGCATACCGAGGCGGAAAAGATTAAGAAGAAGTACGCGGTGTGCGGTTCCACGGCGGTGGCAGCCGATGACGAGATAGAGGTGAAAAGCACCGGGGGCCGTGAGCCCAAGAAGTTGTCACGGCAGATACTCGGAGAGATAGTAACACCCAGGGTGGAAGAGATATTTACCCTGATAAACAGGGAGATATACGGCAAGGGCGCTGAGGAGCTGATAACGTCAGGCGTTGTATTAACGGGAGGAACGGCCCTGCTCGAGGGTATATGTGATGTCGCGGAATCGATAATCAGCCAGCCTACGAGGCTGGGACGTCCTGTCGGCATAACCGGGCTTGTTGATGTCGTCAACAACCCGATGTATGCCACCGGTGTAGGACTGGTGATATACGGGGCAAAGGCTGATGGTGACAGGAGGTTCCGCATAAGAGATTCCAATATTTTCAACCGGCTCATAGGCCGCATGAAACGTTGGTTCAAGGATATAGTTTAGTGGGCAGCATGAAGACATTTATTAAAAGGAACATATAATGAACAGAGGAGGGTCTTATGGCTTTTTCGTATGTTGAAAATGAAAATAACGCAAAGATCAAGGTGATCGGCGTGGGGGGTGCCGGCGGTAACGCCGTAAACAACATGATAGAGTCAAACCTGAAGGGGGTTGAGTTTATCGTTGCAAACACCGATGTACAGTCGCTTGACATGTCAAAGGCTTCCGGAAAGATCCAGATAGGCGAGTCGATTACCCAGGGCCTTGGTGCGGGAGCCAATCCGGAAGTGGGCAGGGAGGCGGCCCTTGAAAGCAGTGATGCCATCAGGGCTGCCTTGGATGGGTCTCACATGGTTTTCATAACCGCAGGCTGCGGAGGCGGAACCGGGACAGGGGCGTCGCCCGTTGTTGCAGAGATATGCAAAGAACTTGGCATCCTTACGGTTGCCGTCGTAACCAAGCCGTTTTCCTTCGAGGGTAGGAAGCGGGCCCGTCAGGCAGAGGAGGGAATCAAGACGTTAAAGGATATTGCAGACACCGTAATAACTATTCCCAACGACAGGTTAAGATCGATAGCACCGAAGAACGCCAAGATGCTTGATATGTTCAGGAAGGCTGACGAGGTGCTTCACCATTCGGTAAGGGGTATTTCAGATCTTATCATGGTGCCGGGGCTTGTTAACCTGGACTTTGCCGATGTCAAGACCATAATGTCAAAGGCGGGAATGGCTCTTATGGGGATCGGTGTCGCAAGCGGAGAAAACAGGGCTGTTGAAGCTGCGGAGAGGGCCATAGCTCACCCGCTTTTGGAGGATTTTTCCATTTCAGGGGCAAAGGGAGTGCTGATAAATATAACGAGCACGAGTGATATGACCTTTGAGGAGATGACAGAGGCGTCAGATCGTATACACGAGGAAGTGGGTGATGACACCGAGATAATCTGGGGCCAGACTATAGATGAGACCCTTGGCGATGAGATGCGCATAACAGTTATAGCAACGGGTATAGGGGCTGATGGCGATTCTGTTGTTGATATCAAGAGAGGAAGGATAAGGGATATCACTCCTGCCGACCTTGAAAACATATCCGTGTCAACCCTTGAAAAACCAACGTTCCGTCGTGTTCAGGAGGCGTCGGGCGAGTCTTCAGGCTCCAGCGAGGATGATCTGGATATACCGACATTCTTACGGAAAAAGGCAGACTGATCGGCCTGATCTTTACAAAACATAATGGTTTTATGCTTTGCCGTCGTATTACTGTCACATCACAGGGCGGAACACGGAATTGCAATGTTTGGGACGGTAACAGGCAAATTTTTTTTGGGACGGTAACAGGCAAATTTTTGTTGTTTTAGGTGTTCCGGGTTCGTGCAGAAAGATAAGCCCGGGACATAGGAGTATCTGTTTTTCATATACAGGTTTTAGCAAAGGTGACATAAAAGCGCACAGCTGTTTAACATGCGTTGTCTTTTACAGCCCACCGGCCGCCATACCGTTTTTCTATTGAGCGTACCGTGCAGTATATTCCTGCGAAAATCAAGACAGCCACAACCAGGAACAATGGTTCCATCTCCGCGAGGGAGCTGCCGGCAAGCAGTGCCGGCATGGCCATGGCGAACTGGATCGGCCACGAGAGCCAGAAGAACAGCCTGAAAGGGACTCCTGCTATCGGCATCAGGTAGTTTTTTACTGTGTAGGGAACCGGCAGCACATTCATGACAAGGCAGAATCCCGCCCGACGGTGTGCAGGCACTTTGGGGATCCTGTAGTGTTTTATGGCAAGAACTTTTTCTATGGGAGCAGCTACCATTTTTGCCAGCCCAAACGAGCATGCCAGATGGAACGGTATGGCCGCAGCTATAACCGCAAGCCCTGCAACCGGGCCAAAGATCACTCCGCAAAACGCGTAAAGCACACTGATGGGAAATCCGAACAGCGGAAGGCTCAAAAGCAGGATGGCAAGCAGCAGGGGAGGGGTGTGGGCATCCAACATTGATCTGAACGCAACAATCAGGCCGCCATCTGCCGCATTACAGTTTGAAACGGCAAATATGGTTGCCGCTGTTGCGTACAAAAATATCCGGTACTTTTGCCAGGCTGATTTGCCGAAAATTATGGCGCAACAATGTTTCAAGATTCCCAAAAAAAGCTCCCAGACAGTGATTCCAATAAAAGAACCGTTTTTGTTTTGATGTGTTGTCCTTTTTAACACAGGAATTGTAAGAAGTTTGAAAAAAACCCGTGCCGGCAGTTTTTTTTGTCATTTTTTGCTGTTTTGATTGACATCATATTCTATTCTATTATAAACCCGGCTCGTGTTAAAGGAGTTTTGCCATCGTGTTGCCGATGGCGTGGAATGCCACTTTTTTGCAGGGCAAAGACAGGGCCGGGTTGTGTTGGTCGGGCAGGCTTTGGGATTTATTGGCCGGCTGTTTTGGGCTTGCTGTTTTACGAAGTGATAATGTAATATCAGGCGCTATTGCCTGTGGAGATAAACATGGTTAAGCCGGACGCGGCCCTTTTACAGCCCTGAGTATGGCTGTCTGGCCACGGGTTTTATTTTGATTTTGCTGCCGTACGGCTGGAGTATGTGACAAAAACGGTAAATCGTTTTCTTTGCAAGGAGACAACGGTCATGAAACAGGTTTTTTCTGTCTCAAGAGGAGACTCCAAAGATGAACTGGTTGTAAGGGAGTTTGCAGAGCTGGAGAAGAATGAAACATCCCTGACCATGGAAAAGCGCTACAGCATTAAACCATTAAAAAAAGCTGCTGCATCAGGCGTTTCTGATATTGTTGCCTGCCTGCGTACCGAGGATTTTTTTCCACCCGAATCGATTGCGGAAAAGATTGCAAACGGTATTTTTGAACTCCTGGACGACCCCCAAAAGGAGGCCGTGGAGGTGGTTACGGATGATGTGGCTATCATGATGGATGAGGAGATGCTTGTCGATGATGAACTTGATGGACAAGACGATATAGATGACCTGCTTGATGATGACGATATTCCTCTTGATAATGTCGATGATGATGGCAGCGGTGATGACCTGTCCTGACCGGGACCATTTTTGGGGGAGATATCCCGTCAATGAAAGAGACCCTGCGGAGCATGATTCTTGCGGCTGTTGATGCGGCTTTTCAAAAGGGGCTGCTTGCCACGGCCGCTTTGCCCGAGTTCGATATAGAGGAACCAAGATCGCGTGAACACGGCGATTTTGCGACCAATGTGGCGTTGGTGTCAGCCTCTGTGCAGAAGATGGCCCCACGGAAAATAGCCCAGGCCGTTGTCGGTCAGATCAGCGACCCGTCGGGGCTGCTTCTGAAGGCTGAGATAGCAGGCCCTGGATTTATCAATTTTTTCATCAGGCCCGAGGTCTGGCTTTCAGTACTCAAAGATATACATGACCTTGCCGAAAGGTTCGGCGCATGCGATATCGGCCGCGGCAGGCGGGTACAGGTTGAGTTTGTCAGTGCCAACCCGACAGGCCCGCTTCATGTCGGACATGGCAGGGGCGCTGCGGTCGGAGACAGTGTTGCAAATATCCTTTCTTTGTGCGGCTGGCAGGTTGAGCGCGAGTATTATGTCAATGACGCAGGCAACCAGATCATGACCCTTGGCCGTTCGGTTCTTTTGCGCCTGCGTGAACTTGAGGGCCAGAGTATAGAATTTCCGGCTGATTGTTACCAGGGGGACTACATACGTGAAATAGCCCGCCGGCTCAGGGAGAGCCACGGAGAGGAGCTGGCCGGCATGGATGGGGGACAGGCCATCGAGTTTTGCGCGCGGGTGGCGGCTGAATCCATCCTGGAGGGGATCCGCGATGACCTGCACAGTTTTGGGGTATGTTTTGACCGGTGGTTTTCCGAGAAATCACTTGTTGACGCAGGGGATGTGGATGCCGCACTGCAAAGTTTGCAAGAGGCAGACGCGGTTTACGAGTCGGATGGAGCCCTCTGGTTTGCATCATCCAGGTTTGGCGACGAGAAGGACCGGGTAGTTGTGAGGGGCAGTGGCGATAAAACCTATTTTGCCTCAGACATAGCTTACCACAAGAACAAGTTCGATCGGGGTTTCGACCGTGTGATCGACGTGTGGGGGGCTGATCACCACGGTTATGTCCCAAGGGTCAAGGCCGCGATACAGGCGCTTGGCAAAAGCCCGGAAGCCCTGGATGTTATACTGGTCCAGCTGGTGGCGCTGCTCAGGGAAGGGCAGCCGGTATCGATGTCCACAAGATCGGGAGAGTTCGTAACACTGCGGGATGTAATAGACGAAGTTGGTGCGGATGCGGCAAGATTCATTTTCCTTTCACGCCACTACGACAGCCCGCTGGATTTCGACCTTGAACTTGCCAAGAAGCAGAGTAACGAGAATCCGGTTTATTACGTGCAGTATGTTCATGCCAGGATAGCAAGCATTCTTCGAAAAGCCGAAGATGATAACATGGTATCCGGTTACACCGGGACGCCGGAGCTCGAAAGGTTGCGTGAACCGGAAGAAACGGAAATCGTTAAAACCCTTGCCAGGTACCCGGAAGTTGTGCTTTCAGCAGCCAGATTCCTTGAGCCCCACAGGGTCACGTTCTACCTTCTTGACCTTGCAGCGGCATTTCATTCCTACTATGCCAAACACAGGGTGCTTGTGGAGGATGTGGGTTTGGCCGCGGCAAGATTGTACATGGTATGTGCAGTGAAGCAGGTGATGCGCAACGGTTTGGCCCTGCTTGGCGTGTCCGCGCCAGAGTCGATGTAGCTGTCCTGTTTCAGTTTGCCGATCCTTTTTTAAAGGTTTCAAAGGCTTCGCGATTGATGCAGTGCCTGCGTTTTTTTGCAAGTTGCGAGATTGACAAGGGAAACATGCTGGAGTATCTTGGGCGAAACTGTTATGCTATAATCTGTTTATAACAACAGGTGTGGGATTGCTATATAATGTTTTATAATCAGCGAACCCTGGCCGGGCCGGTGAAATGTGAAGGGGTCGGTGTCCATTCGGGCAAGCCTGCAAAAATGGTCATAAAACCGGCTCCACCGAACCATGGAATAAAGTTCGTAAGAACCGACCTTATGGATCATCCTTCCATTCCGGCTCTTTTCAGGATGGTTACAGACACCAGCATGGCCACGGTGCTTGGTAAAGACGGGGTCATAGTTTCAACTGTGGAGCACATCCTGGCGTGCCTCGCAGGCCTGTCGGTGGACAACGCGGTAATCGAGCTGGACTCGTACGAGGTCCCGATCATGGATGGAAGCGCTCTCCCCTTTGCCGAGGCGATAAGCAAGGCAGGCATAGTGGAACAGGATGCCAAGCGTTTCTTTTTTATCATAAAAAAGCCGATAGTCATAGAAGATGGTGGCAGGTCCGTGGGGATATACCCCTCTCCCTTATACAGGATTTCCTATACCATAGACTACGATCATCCCCTTATCGGTCAACAAACCATGGACATAAAAGTGGAAAGCGACCTGTTTATGAAAGAGATCTGCATGGCCAGAACATTCGGGTTTTACCACGAATATGAATATATGAAACAGCACGGGCTCGCACGCGGCGGCTCCCTGGAAAACGCCATCGTGATAGAGGGGGAAAAGGTCCTGAACGAAGGGGGGCTGCGCTTCCCGGATGAATTCATAAGGCACAAGATCCTGGACTGCATAGGGGATTTTTCACTGCTTGGCATGCCACTGCTCGGTCACGTGGTTGCGCGCAAATCGGGGCACATGTTCAACCACAGGCTCCTCGAAGCGTTATTCAACCATAAGGAATACTGGGAAACAGGATTTCCCGGCCAGCAGGACAGGCCCATGAACGCTCTTGCCCTGTAAACCGAATATCTTGAGGCCGGGATTAACAAAAAGTTTATGTGTCAGTCCAGGGGATATGCCATGAAAAGCGACAGATTGAAAAATATCAGCCTTTTCTTACTGGTTGTATGCATACTGTTTATTGTCACTTCAGGGCCTGTGGCAATGGCCAATACCGCCATTCTCGAGGGCACGGCGGTCGACGTAGTACAGGATAATCTGGTTTTTTCAACCACCGTGAAGGGTGCGCTGGACAAAAAGATAACTGAAGCTGTAAAAAGCGGAATGCCGATTACCTTTACGTTTATCGTCAAACTTTCAATGCCGCGCGGCCTCTGGTTTGATAAAAATATCGCCGAACTTAAACTTACAAATACCGTGAAATACAATCATCTGAAGGAGGAGTTTACTGTAACAGAACCATGGAACGGCGGGAAAACGTTTGTGACAAATTCTTTTGAGCAGGCCATGGATGAAATGTGCCGGATCAGAGGCGCTTTGTTGTGCAAAACAGACCTTCTTGAAAAAGGAAAAAAATATATTGTAAGCGCAAAGGCGGAACTGGAAAAACTTACGCTGCCTCTTTATCTGCATTATGTGTTTTTTTTCGTATCCCTGTGGGATGTTGAAACCCCATGGTACCAGGTTGAATTCACATATCCCGAATAGTGCCCATATTTACTTGTTGCCCGGCTGCCAGGTATCGGCCGACAGGGCCCTGATGTTTTTATGAAGCGTCAACTTTTTGAATCTTTTGTCGGCAATACCGATTCGACAGAAACACCGAATGCTTTGCAAATAGTTATATCCATAGTTCGAGCGGGAATTGCCCCGCACAGAAATCGTTCCAACTTCCGGCAATTTCTGCGCCGGGCCAATTCCGCTCGACTGCCGCCGATGGGCACTATTCCATGTGCGGGTCAC
Source organism: Desulfococcus sp. 4484_241 (assembly GCA_002085115.1). Classification (GTDB taxonomy): domain Bacteria; phylum Desulfobacterota; class Desulfobacteria; order Desulfobacterales; family Desulfosudaceae; genus MZGQ01. The sequence continues at coordinate 41,889 of MZGQ01000005.1, read as the reverse complement.
CAGAGTTTCTTTGCTGCTGCCTCGGCCGCCTTGATCACCGGATAGGCCGTTGGCGGCCCGGTAAGCAGCGGGTGAGTTCCGATCTGGGCGGTCATCATGGAAATGACGGTCATCCTGTTTTGAATGGCAAAGCCGATAAGGTTTATCAGTTCTCCTGTACTTGGTCCGCCCATGACCTCCCCGCCGATTATGACGCCGGACGAGCGGGCAACAACCAGCTTTACAATCTGCTTGTGGGTGCCGGGCAGTGTTCCGGGGTGCTTGTCAACGCCCTCAAAAGTGCCGGTGACAAAATCAAACCCTCTTTCATTGGCCAGGTTTTCGGTAACCCCTGCCACGCCGACCCCTGTATCTCCGATAGCGGTTGAAAACATGGCAATGGTCCCTCCAAATGTTTTTACCGCAGAGAGTTTATAAAGGTTCATGCCGGCGACTCTGGCTTCCGCACAGGCGGTTGACGCAAGCATTATTCCTTTTGGCGTTCTCGTGAGAAAACTTCTCTTTTCAGCGCAGTCCCCGACGGCAAAAATATTGGGATTGCTCGTGCGCATGTACTCGTTCACACATATGAACCCAAGATCATTAATCTTTAACCCGGCTTTTTCTGCAAGAGCAACGTTGGGACGATAGCCCATGGACAGGATCACCATGTCCGCCTCGATTTTTTCTCCGTTATCAAGCAGCACTCCTGAAGCCTTGCCGTCTCCCAGGATCTCCTTCACACCCCGGCCCGCTTTTACACATATTCCCCTGGATTTGAGAAGATCCTCAATTTTTACAGCGAACTCCTTATCAAAAACAGCGTCAAGCACGCGGGGTAATATCTCGACTATGGTGACATCTTTGCCAAGCTTGTTTATCTCATCTGAAACTTCAACACCGATAAATCCTCCGCCGATAACCACCACCTTTTTGCTTTTTTCAAGCGTTTTACCAAGGATGTCTATGGCTGTTTTGTTTTTCGGTACTGTAAACACGTTTTCCAGGTCGGTCCCTTTCAGCCATTTTGGCGTAACCGGGTTGGAACCAAGGGCCAGCACAAGCTTTTCAAACCCTATCTTTTGGCCGGTTGCGGTTTCGCAAACCATATTTTCCTGGTCTATGGAAATCACCTCGTCCACCATGAGCCTTACGCCGCTTCCGGTTATAGCATCATCCGGAATGAGATTTGCCTCGCTGTTGCCAAGCGACCCGAATATGTATGGGAGCCCGCAGGGAACGAGCACCTGTTTCTCTTTGCGGACAACCAAGAAGTCCCTGTCCGGGTTGAACGACTTACCTGTTGTAGCAGCTACAATACCTGCGGCGCTTCCGCCAATCACCAGCACATCTGTCTTTTCCATGATTTTGCTCCTTTAATATATTTTTTTTGTATTTTGTTGCTTAATCTGAACAGAGAAATCCTTGCCCTTTGGGCAAGGTCAGAATCCGGATGGCAAAGCCATTTGAACGATTCATTGTTACGACCAAACCTGAGTTGTTCAAACAATATCAGGAAGGAAGTAACAAATGAGTCATTTCAAAAAATTATCACACACAATATGCCCTGACAATACCATATTGTGTGGGTGCCTGATTATTTGTATCGCCGGGCCAGGGCACTGTCAACAACCTGTTCAATATTAACCAACCAGACATTTCATATGTCAAACCAACCGGACAACATGTTTTCTCCGGTTGATTTTACTCTTTGTCCGGTTGCTTTCCGATTTTCTGATTGTCCCTCCAGACCAGCCGAAGCTGGTCAAGGCCGATCTCCAGTGTGTTGTCCAGGATATATAGGTTCGGTATCTGGTTTACGACCTTTCCATCCAAAGAAATGTTTGCCATGACCCGGTTCTTGAACGGGACCTTTATCATCATGTCCAGGGGAACATCGACCGAGAACAGGGTGTCAATCGGTATCTCAAAATGGTCGTTTATGGCGGCTTTTACAGGAGTTTTCAGTTGCAATTTGATTTTATCCCGTATGGGGAGCATCTGGACAACGGGTATCGTTGCTTTGATCGGGAAATACCCTTTCACCGGCACCGTGAGTGGTATGCCCAGAACGGATGTTTTTACCCTTGTGTCTACAAATACGCTTGTATCGATGGGTATTTTAAGATTCAGGGGCACGTCAAGATTGATGGGGATCATCGTGTCGAGTTCAACCGGGACGGTCAGGTTCTTTTTAAAAGGCACTGTAACACTCTGGTTGACCGGTACACTTAGGGATGCCCTGCCTTTTACAGGTATTTTCAGCATCTGGTCTATGTCGGCCGTTACCGGGAACGAAGCCGCCATTCTGACTTTGATCTGCTGCTGCCCCTTTAGCTTTACCATGACACCGATTTTGCCTTGGCTGTAGGCGACAAACAGAAAAACCATTACGGCGGCGATGACAAGCAGAAGGCAGCACACTGCCGGCAGCAGCCACCTGTTGAGCCTTATTGTTATGTGGTACTCCGCCATATGGTTGTTCCGGGGGGTGTCAGGCAGGTTCAAATGGTATCGATAACACCTGCATGGGGATTCACCTCGGCCAACGGCTCATGTGCCGTCAGTCATATTATGTCTGATCGGTAAAAATCGCGGATAACTCTTTAGGAGTTATAAGCCCTATTTTTTCGGCATTGGAATCACAAGCACCGGTACTTTACTTTTGCGCAAAACGGTCTTGGTGGTTGACCCCAGGACCGCTTCTTCAAGAACGTTATATTTGCCGTGTCCCATTACTATAAGATCACAGCCGTGCTCTTTTACCGCGGTTATTATCTCCTTTACCGTATCACCCTTTTTAACGATGATTTCGTCTGCCGGGATGTTTTCCTTCAGAAGCTCTGTTTTCATCTCGTTGTAAAATATACCCAGGGCGTCCCTTACCACATCGGCTTCACGGCGTTTTCCTATAAGAAGTTCCTTTGCACTTTGGGCCTGCTCATCCCGCTCTTTCTCAAGCTCCTTTATTTTTTCACTGCCCAGAAAGACAGACAGCATGTCCCTGGTGCTTCGCGCGGGGTCCTCGCCCATGACATGGAGTATCACTATACTGGCCTTGTAAAGTGCTGCAACGCTTGCCGCATATTTAAATGAATAGCGGGCATGTTCCGAAAGGTCGGTAGGGAAAAGGATTTTTTTAAATTTTGGGATCACTGGCCGGCCCTCCTTTTGAGTTTCCTATGTTTACAACATCTTAACTTTTATACTATTGATGATTAGACATATAGTCAAGTGTTAATTGTCTGAGGCCTGGTGTTGCTGGTCGCGCGGCAGGCTGTTTTTTATGATCATCCATTTGACACGTTGTTTTCTCTCCATGGCAATCGATGCAATATGGCCGTCGAAGAGCAACTGTTCAACCGTTCGTTTCTTTCCGTTAAGGGATGTAAGGAGCGTAGTGTCTCCAGGGACCGAGGTCACCCTGCACCTGTCAAGCCCCCTTATGCCCTCACCATCAGCCTTGAGAGACGCTTCCTTGGCGGTCCAGCACCTGAAGAAAACAGTCCAGCGTTCCTGGTTGAAAAGGTTTTTTTCCAAGGGGGTTACGACCCTGTCAAACAGTGCATCTGCTCTGGGTGTCAATGTTTCGACATCTATCCCTATTTTCTGTCTGGCAGCCACACTTCCAACGTAGCCTGGTTTATGTGAAATCGACCACCACACACCGTTTTCCGGAAGCGGAGCGCCCCTGCCGTTTTTTAAAAGTGTCAGAGGAGGCGGCAAAGACGCCATTTTTGCAGACAGTGCCAGGGCCTTCCTTGCGCATCCGCTCAGGCCTGCCTGCCTTTCCGCTACGGGCAGTTCGGCTATCCGGCTTGGCACGGCCATTATTACCGGGTAAAGAACATTCATTTCTTTTGGGGTTTTGTTTCAATCGGGTCTATTATTATTCTCAGGTCTGCCACCGTTGCCCCCTTGCCCTGTTCATGAACTATAAGCGGATTTATATCCAGCTCCGATATCAATGGGTTGTCAATCACCATGTCTGAAAGGCAAACCAAAAGTTTTTGAATTATCTCTATATCGCATTTTGGTTTTCCCCTGAAGCCATCGAGCATGGGAAACGAGTGGATCGATTTTATCATTCGCACCGCATTGTTTCTGCCTATGGGGGCGAGACGGAATACAACGTCCTTAAACAGTTCCACGAATATCCCTCCAAGGCCGAACATTATAAGATGACCGAACCCGGGATAACGCTTTACCCCCATTATAACCTCCATGCCGTCAGGCGCCATCTTCTGGACAAGCACCCCCCTGATAACCGCGTTTGGATCATAGTTTTTGGCGTTTTTAACTATATCCTCAAAAGCGGATTTAACCTCCTGCGGGGTTTTGAGGTTGACCTTTACTCCCCCGGCGTCCGACTTGTGGATTATCTGAGGTGAAACGATTTTTAAAACAACAGGATAGCCGATCTCTTCTGCGGTCTCGCACGCCTGTTTTGCGTTTTCGGCAAGGCGGGATGGAAGCACTGGAAACCCGTAGCATGCCAGAAGCTCGTTGCCCTCGAGCTCTCCCATGTAGGAGATACCATCCTCCAGGCACTTTTTCATGATTTCCTTAGCGCGTTTCTTGTTGTGGGAGAACTTGAACTGCGCAAGTTTCTGGCGGTGCACCCACTGTTCCGAGCGATAGAGTGCCGCAAGTGCCTTGGCTGCGTTTTCCGGAAACTTGTATACCGGTATATGGTTTTTTTGCAGGTGTCTCACCCCCTCTGAAACGTCCACAACTCCCATGAAGGAACATACGACCGGCTTTGGTGTGCGCTTGGCGATTTTGGAAACCACCTGGGCCACCTTTATGGCGTTTGTCATGGACTGTGGCGTCAGGATAACCAGGGCACCGTCCGTATTCTCGTCGTTTACAACAGATTCAAGGGCATGGTGGTAACGGTCAGGGTCGGCATCCCCTATAACATCCACAGGGTTGTGGATATTGGCTGTCGGTGGAAGGTGGCTTGCAAGAGCCTCTGTGGTTTCGGCTGAAAATTTTGCCAACTCAAGGCCGCTCACCTCGGTCATGTCAGTTGCAACGATTCCAGGCCCTCCGGCATTTGTTACTATGGCTATCCGCTTGCCGCGTGGAAACTTTTTTGCTGTAAAAGCTGTTGCATAATCGAAAAGCTCGTTTACCGATGAGACCCGGATTATGCCGCTTTCATCGAAAATAGCGTTGTATACACCTTCAGAGCCGGCTATAGATCCGGTATGTGAGGATGCTGCGGCAGCACCGGCCTTTGTTTTTCCTGATTTTATTGCCAGTATCGGGGTGGGGTTTTTGCCTGATGTGATTTCCCGGGCCACGTCTATGAACTCCTGGCCGCCCCTCTTTAGCTCCTCTATGTACATCATTATGACATTGGTGTCCTTGTCGCGGTGCAGGTAGCGTAAAAGGTCAAGCTCGTCCACATCCGCTTTGTTGCCTGTCGAGACAAACTTGGAGAATCCGACTCCCATGTCTTCCGCAAAATCGAGCACAGCGGTGCAAAGCGCCCCGCTCTGGGATATGAAGGAGATGTTCCCCTGTTTAGGCATGCGGCGGGAGAAGCTTGCGTTAAGACTTGTTTTTGAAACCGGGTTGATGACGCCAAGGCAGTTCGGCCCAACAACGGGGATACCGGCCTCTTTGCAGATAGCCGCGATTGTTTCCTCGATCTTTTTGCCTTCACCGCCCACCTCCTTGAAACCGGCCGAAACGATCACTATCCCTTTTACCTTTTTTTCTACGCACTGTTTGATTGTTGCAAGTGTGGCAGGAGGAGGGAGGATTATCATGGCAAGATCTATATTGTCAGGTATTTCGAGCAGTGACGGGTATGCCTTGACGCATAGAATGGAATCAGCCTTCGGGTTTACAGGATAAAGTGTTCCGGTGAACCGCCCGGTAAGAATGTTTTCAAAAAGGTCGTGCCCTACCTTGCCGGGTGTGGCGGATGCGCCCACAACCGCTACAGAACGTGGTGAAAATATAGGGTCAAGTTTTTTCATTATTGTCTCTCCTGCGTTTTTTGGTATGTTATCTATGGATGTTTCATTTATGAAAATGCGGGTTTTGTTTTTGCCCGGATCCAGGCATTTTCCAGATTTTCTTCTTATTGCTTTAACACCTGCTGTCCTGAGAAGTAATCTGTGATAGCATCTGTAAGCCCTTTAATCGTATAGACAGATGCGGTTATATCCACCTTGAATCCCTGTTTCTGAGCGGTTTCGGTTGTGATAGGACCTATGGATGCAACAGCCACGTTTTCCATCAGTTGCCGGGCCTGTTTTTCATCTTCCGGCAGGAGCTTTCTGAAGTTTATGACAGTTGATGAGCTGGTAAAGGTCACCATGTCAATCTCGCCGCGCCTCAGGGCCGGCAACAAGGTTTCGGAAGCCCGGTTGTCCTCTACTGTAACGTAAGCCGGAATCTCGTCAACCACGGCGCCCATCCTGGCAAGCTCTTCCGGGAGGATGGGCCGAGCCTCGGCAGCCCTGGGAAGCAGGACCTTTTTCCCTTCAAGGTCATGTCCGCCAAAGGCGTCTATTATGGATTCCGCCCTGTAACTTTCAGGCACTATATCGCTTCTGATGCCGAACTCCAATAATTTTTTTTGCGTGGCAGGGCCTATGACGGCGGTTTTTATGGAGCACAGCGCACGCACGTCCCTGCCCGTTTCGTACAGACGCCTGAAGAACCACTCCACTCCGTTGACACTTGTGAAAACCAGCCAGTCGTACGACGACAGTGCCCCAATCGCGCTGTCCAGCCTTGAAAAGTCAGGTGGTGCACTGACACGGATCGTGGGGCACTCCATGCATTCGGCTCCGAGAGATGAAAGGGCGCGGGTAAACTCGCTTGCCTGTGCCCTTGCCCTGGTAACCACGATTGTCCTGCCGAAAAGGGGTTTTGACTCGAACCAGCCTATTGCATCTCTCAGGGAGACCACGTTTCCTATTACTGTAACGCATGGAGCCGTTAACCCGGCTTTTTTGACCTTTTCAACAATGTCTGAGAGCGTCCCTGTCACCGTGCGCTGTTTCGGGGTGGTTCCCCAACGAACCAGGGCCACCGGCGTGTCAGGGGACATGCCGTTTTCAATCAGCCTTGCTGCAATACCAGGCAGGTTTTTAACGCCCATGAGAAATACAAGGGTTCCGCCACCCTGCGCCAGCGCCTGCCAGTTTATCGAAGAATGCGGTTTTGTCGGGTCTTCATGCCCTGTAACAAACGAAACAGAGGCAGTGTGTTTCCTGTGTGTGAGCGGGATGCCTGCATAGGCCGGCGCTGCTATTGCCGATGTAACTCCAGGTACTATCTCAAACGTTATACCGTTTTTGGCAAGTATTTCAGCTTCTTCGCCACCGCGGCCGAATATGAACGGATCACCGCCTTTCAGGCGTGCAACCACCAGCCCCTGTTTGGCCTTGTCTGTGATCAGCTCGTTGATTTTTTCCTGGGAAAGCGTGTGGTCTCCGCCCTTTTTGCCCACGTATATGGTTTCAGCTCCCTGCCTGCAGTGATGGAGCAGCTGATCAGCCGCAAGGTAGTCATATACGACTACATCCGCCTTTTTTATACATTCTGTCCCTTTTACGGTGATAAGACCCGGATCGCCGGGCCCCGCGCCTATGAGATATACCTTGCCAGCCATTTTAACGGTTGTCCTTTTCGATAAGGTCGTTTAGTATCTTTTGTGCGCCTCTTGCCAGCAGTTTTTCCGCCAGTGTCGTGCCAAGATCGTAAGCGTCACTCCTTTTCCCGGATACAGAGTCCCTGATTATCCTGGTCCCGTCGATATCTGCAACAAGGCCTTCCATAAAGATGGTTCTCCCTCTGACCCTGGCAAGTGCGGCCATAGGAACCTGACATCCTCCCTCAAGCCTTTTCAGAAAGGCCCGTTCAGCCGTAACCGACGTGCGGCTGTCATCATGGTCGATCGTTTTCACTATCTGGGCGATTCTGGCGTCGTTTTCTCTTGTTTCTATGCAAAGCGCACCCTGTGCTACCGCAGGCAGCAGTATTCCAGGGTCAAGCTCCTCCGTTATCCGGTCTCCCATACCCAGGCGCGTCAGTCCTGCCGCAGCCAGGATTACGGCGTCAAGATTCTCCGTTTCCAGTTTCCGAAGCCGTGTGTCTATGTTGCCCCGCAAAGGCGCTATCGATATGTCAGGCCTTGCGTTCAGCAGTTGCGAACTTCTGCGAAGGCTGCTTGTGCCCACCCTTGCGCCTTCAGGCAGTTTTGAAAACGGTATTTCGTTCCTTGATACTATTGCATCGTTGGGCGTTTCACGGACAGGGACAGCACCTATACACAAACCTTCCGGAATATCGGCCGGCATATCCTTCATGCTGTGAACCGCGAGGTCTATCCGGCCATCCATGAGCGCCTCTTCGATCTCCTTGACGAACAGACCCTTGCCCCCGATCTTGGCCAGAGGTGCGTCAAGGATTTTATCCCCACGTGTTTTTATAACCACGAGTTCCGCGCAGCAGGATGGAAACCGTTCCTCGATCCTTGCTTTTACCCATTCGGCTTGCCAAAGGGCCAGCTTGCTGCCCCTGGTGCCTATCTTTATATTGCCGGCATGTGCCATCAGGTTTATCCGGTTAAGAACAGTTTGAGCAGGAGGATGACGTGCATCCCGAGCATGAAGAGGTTCCCGCCGAGCTTTTGGTCACAAGGCCGCTTTTATCCCTGGTCTGAAAGGCGCATGCCGACATTAACCTGTAGATCGATTTGGAACCGCACAGTTCGCAGGCCTTTGGCTCTTTTCCGCCCATGACAAGAGACTCAAAGCGTTTCCCGCACTCATCACATTGGTATTCATAAATAGGCATTTCACACATCCTCAAATTTTGTGTTTTGCAAGCAGCATGCAAAAAGCACTCTTTATAACAGAAAGTTCAGATTCTGCAACCGTTCTCAGGTCTATCACAAACCGGTCATCCTCTATTCTTCCTATAACAGGAGGATCGGCTTTGCGTAAAGCCTGTTCAAGCCTGTTGGGGGAAAAGCCTTCAACAGTTACCGCGACCCCGCTGCTTGGTATCTCGACAAACGGCATGGCGCCTCCTCCCGGTTTGGAAACAAGCGGCAACACGTTTGCCTCAAGCCGCCGGTCTCCCATCGATTCAAGCTCTTTTGCCAGCATTTCAGCCTTGATGCGGACCTCCCCGGCCGGCATGGCAAGCATGCGCAACGTGGGAACCGTGTCAGCAAGTTTTTCAGGCTCCCTGTATGCGCGTAATGTCATCTCAAGTGCTGCAAGGGTCAGCTTGTCGATGCGAAGGGCCCTGGTCAGGGGATTGCTGCGCACACTTGATATTATCTCTTTTTTGCCCACCAGTATGCCTGCCTGGGGCCCTCCGAGCAGCTTGTCTCCGCTGAATGTTACCAGGTCTGCCCCAGTGGAAACAGCATCCATAACAGTTGGCTCACGCACAAGGCCGTATCTTGACAGGTCTACAAGTGTGCCGCTGCCAAGGTCGTTCATAACCGGGATGTTGTGCCGTTTGCCAAGCTCTGCAAGCTCCTTTAGTCCGACTTCAGCGGTAAAACCAACCATACCGTAGTTACTGGTGTGAACTTTCAGCAGCATTCCTGTATCAGGCGATATTGCGTTTTCATAGTCCTTCAGGTGTGTCCTGTTAGTGGTTCCGACCTCTTTTAATATGGCCCCGCTCTTTTTTATCACGTCAGGGATTCGGAACGAACCGCCTATTTCGACCAGCTCTCCCCTGGAGACTATGACCTCGCGTCCCCTTGCAAAAGTTTCCACTCCAAGCAGCACAGCGCCTGCGTTGTTGTTGACTGCCATGGCAGCCTGTGCACCGGTAAACTCACATATGAGCTCCTCGACACAGGCGTATCGTATTCCGCGTTTACCAGCCGAAAGATCGAATTCGAGGTTAGAGTAACCGGATGCGACTGCGGTCAGGTGGTCTATGGCCTGTCTGCAAAGCGGGGATCGCCCCAGGTTGGTGTGTATTACCACTCCAGTCCCGTTTACAAGCGGCTTGAGGTTCGGCCGCATGGCATCCTGCGCCTTTTGCAGCGCAATGTTTTCCAGGTTTTCAGGTGCCAGCCACTGTTCTGGCACACCGTCTTCGTTTTCTTTTATGTCTGCACGCAGGTTTGATACCGTGTCACGGGCTGCTTTGGCAAGAACAGCGGGAGGAATGTTCCCGGTGCCATTCCGCTTTTGCAGCCGCTCAATTATGGTGTCTATGCCAGGGAGCTGGCGAAGCTGTTTTTGCTGTTTGTCGGTAAGCTGTTTTTTTGTTTCCATATATTTTTACCTGTGAGCACTGTTTTAGCAAACACACGGTTTTCATAACATATCCTGTCATCCTACCACAAAGCAAAAAAAATGAAAGATGTGCCCTGGTATCCTGGATGGCCGCTTTTTATCGGTATGCCTCACATATAAGGTGGGCCAAATCAGCCAACCGGACATTTCATATGTCAGAACAACCGGACAACTTGACGTGTTAATAAAATAACACAGATACCGGGTTTGCAATACGTAACCAAGAAGCTATAATAACCTGCAAGATCAAATTTAACGTGGGATCTGCCGGAGGAGGATTTTTTTGGCTCCTTTTGCTGGTTTAAACTTTTATACAACCTGGAATTGGTTTTTCATGGCGTATGATTTTAAAAAAATTATAAGAACCGATCTTGCCAAGAGGCTTGCCTACTGGATTATCCGCGCCTACTCGCGCCTGTTTTTCCTGAAGATAGAAAATGAAAAGCAGTGGATCGATCACCTTGAAAATGGCGGAACCGTGCTTTTGTGCTGCTACCACCAGCAGTTTTTTCCCATTATTCGCCACAGCGCAAACTACGGCAAATACAACCTGAGTGTCATGATAAGCAGGAGCAACGACGGTGAGATGGCTGCCGGAGTGGCACAGCTCTTCGGGCTGATCCCGGTCCGCGGCTCATCATCACGGGGAGGGGCCGCAGCATTAAAGCAGATGATCCGAAACATGAAGATCAACGGGCTGGGTGCACATATAGTCGATGGCCCCCGGGGCCCGGCAGGCGTGATAAAACCGGGCATTATCCGTATGGCGCACGCCACGGACGCGGTCATTGTGCCATTCTATACGGCTGCCGACAGGTCATGGTTTTTTAACAGCTGGGACAGGTTTTTCATTCCAAAGCCGTTCTCACGGGCAGTAATACGGTTCGGGGATATGATAAAACTGGACAAGACAAAAGACCCTGAAAAGTTCGAAAACCAGCGCAAACTCCTGGAAGATACCATGAACAGGGAAAACAGGCGGCTGTGGCAGGAAATCCTTGGCCCGGAGCACGCTTGAGGCAAACAGGTATCCGTTTCGAAAACCCGGCCTGAAAACATATAGGCTAACCACAAGCAGGGTTGGCATAGCAAAACAGGCAGTTGTGAAAACAGGGATGAAGTGAGTAAGATCCAACATCAACTGAGACCCTGCACCCGCACCCAAGGGCCCGCCTCTGCCCTGGGTCATACCGAAGAGAGAGTGAGCCGCCGTCGAGATGCATGAAAAGGTCGTTTGGAATACATGAGCCGGGCAAAACCCCAAGACCGGGGGGGAGCGATTCCAACAGCTCTTTCTCGCAGCACAGATACAGGGATATACCGTAGCCGCGCAGTTCCCCAGCCATCTGTCTGACAATATCTGCCTGTTCACCCAGGCCGGGCGTGACAAACGACACGTTCCCTGCCGCTTTTGCGCGGCGCAGCACCTTGGGATAGACGTCCATAAAACTGGTTACACACCGGCTGACACCGCCATCTGCCGCTGATTCCGCAATCTTTGAAAAATCGTGCATATTGTTTTTTTTTCTGCCTCTGCCTTCCCGGTAAAAGCATATGGGGTCAAAACGCCACTGCACACGCTCAGGGCCAAAACGGGAACACAGCATATCCAGCTGAACGAGCCGTTCACCGAGGGGAGGGATGTTGGGCTCAAGCAGCCTGTCCTCTGAGTTCACCGTAAAATTGAAAAAAAGGTTATATCCCAACGACTCAAGGGTATCCCCATAGGCACCGTTCAGAAACGGTCCGAAATTTTTTGACCAGAAAACTATTGTGTGTACCTCATCCTGTCCGGAAGGCACCAGCCGCTTTTTCCCGTTGTACGGGTTTATTACTTCAAAAAAGCCCCTTCTGATACCGGCCATAAACCAGTCCATGTAAAAAGCCGGTATGTCGGTGCGTCGTGATGCCGATATGACCTGTTTGAAAGAATGGCTCATTTACTGCCGCCATGTAAAAGAAAACAACGGTCCGGCAGGAATCCGGCTATTTTTTGCCCGGGAACCGGATAACCTTTGCGCCTCCGGGCCCTCCATCTTCCGGGCCGTTACCGCTGCTGTCATGGTTATGACTCTCATGTGTGAGGTTTTCATCCGAATCATGGGGATAAGGCACTTTTTCCAGGCGGACCCTCCTCCCATCCATCGTAAACTCGCAGCCGTTGATATACTCCTCCTTCAATATCCATGTGACAGGATGAAGAGGTATCGCAAGAATAAGCAGCTTTACCCTGTACCAGTCCTTCTTGTTATCCGCGGTTATGGACTCAACCCTTGCAAAGGCAGCCGGGCTGTCCTCAAAATGGATTAAGACCACGTCTTTTTCAATTACCGGATCATCTCTCTTCATGGTCCCTACTGTTCTCTTTCTGATTTTCATCACTGGCTTCCATGTTTTCCGCAGAGCCATACCTGTCCGATGCATCAGGCATGGCTGCCAGGTATTTGCCAGCCCTTTCATATCCCAGTTCGATCATTTCGGCAGCCCGGTCAAATGCAAGAAGACCGCAGGCGTTCTTTGGAATCTCTATAACCATGCCGGGCGGATAGGCCGCAAGTTTTATCCTGGCGATCGTGCCCTGCATCGTGTCAAATGACCTGCTTATTATATCGAGAGCTCCAAGGTCCTGAGCCTGCTGCTCTTCGGTTTCCGATTTCCTTAGGCCCTTTATAAAACGGCTTATGGTTTCCTGAAAACCGGATGTGCCTTCCGGCTCAGGCTCTACAGCAGTTTCACGGGTCTTTTCAAGGTTCTCTTCCGGTCCGCCGAGGTTCACCGCTATTGTAATGTCGGTCATATCGCCAAAAGTCGGGGCAATTGGCACAGGATTAAGGACACCGCCATCGATAAGACTGACGCCGTTGTACCTGAACGGGGTGAAAAACAGCGGCAAGGATATGGATGCCCGTATTGCGTCAAAAAGCGGGCCGGAGCGTATCCACACCTCTTTTTCGTTCTTGATGTCGGTAGCCACTGCTGTAAAGGGGATCGGGAGATCCTCTATCAAAACATCACCAACAAGATCTATGAGTGTGTTTATAATCTTGTCACCCTTGACCAGTCCTCCCTTGCCCCAGGAGATATCCATGAGAGCGACTATATCCATCTTGGTTATGGCGCGAACCCATTTCTCGTACTCGTCCAGCTTGCCGGCCGCGTATATGCCTCCAATCAGCGCACCAATCGAGCACCCTGCAACAGACCGAATCTCATAACCGCTCTCCTCGAGTTTGTGGATAACCCCGATATGGGCCAGCCCCCTTGCGCCACCGCTTCCCAAAACCAATGACACGGTTTTCATGCCGTCTTCCTCCTGTTTTTTACATGCATACACGTTTGCACCGGATCGGATATTATCCTGGTGTGATGTTATCAACTACAATACAATACAGGCGCTTGTGACGGCAAGGTTTAAAAGCCGTGCCCGAAAATACTTGACTTTATGCCAGGCACATACCTAATATCCGGTGCATGTTATCAGAAACGGAAAAAAAAGTAATTAACGCCATACAGGGAGATATTCCGGTTACCCAAAGGCCGTACAGGGACATGGCAAAAGAGTTGGGGATGGATGAGGACACACTTATAGGAATCCTCAAGGACCTTTCCCGCAGAGGAATAATACGCAGGTTCGGCGCAACTTTGCGGCACCAGAAATCCGGCATCACCGCCAACGCCATGGTGGCATGGCAGGTGGACGAGGCCAGGGTCGAGGAGGTCGGCACACTTTTCGCCTCCCTTGAAGAGGTAACACACTGTTACCGCCGAAACCCGGCTCCTGACTGGCCTTACAACCTATACACAATGGTCCACACCACGAACGAAGATCTGTGCATGGAAAAGATCCGGCAGATGGCGGAAAAGGCCGGGGTGGACAGATACAACGTGCTCTTCAGCAAGCGTGAACTTAAAAAAACATCCATGGAATATTTCGTGGATGAAGACGACTGAAAGCAAGGCGCCGGTTTTGCCTCGTCCTGATAAGACGGTGTGACCCGGCAGGACAGATGTCAAACAATCCCACCATACTATGCGTAAACCCCTGGATACACGATTTTGCAGCATACGATTTCTGGGCAAGGCCACTTGGACTTCTTGAGATTGCGGCTATTTTGCGCAGTTGCGGATGCAGGGTGTTTTATATCGACTGCACCGACAGGTTTCATCCGCTTGCACCGGTGCAGCGCCCGGATGCCCGGCATGGCAGAGGGCCGTATATAAAGACACCGATCCCAAAGCCTGCCGGCCTTGAGGATATACCCCGCACCTACTCCAGGTACGGCATTCCAGAACAGTGGTTTTTACATGACCTGCTTTCGGTGCCCAGGCCGGACGTTGTTCTTGTCACATCCATCATGACCTACTGGTACCCCGGCGTTGCAGAGACAATAAAAACCATAAAACAGGCATTACCGGGCGTTCCTGTCGTGCTGGGGGGCGTGTATGCGTCTCTTTGCCCGGATCATGCCCGCATGCACAGCGGAGCAGACATCGTGGCAGCAGGAGATGCAAAAGTGAATCTGCCCGGTATAATTGAGCAGTGTACAGGAGCAAGACTTGACCCGGGGTTTGACATATCGGACCCGGACTTCTTTCCCGTACCCGCGCTTGACCTGCAGCGCATAATTCCTTTTGTCCCCCTGCTCACCACAAGGGGATGCCCGTTTTCATGCACCTACTGTGCTTCGCACATACTCCATCCCGGTCCCATGGTGCGCAGAAGCCCGGAATCGGTGGTAGATGAAATAGCCCGCTGGCATGAAAAATACAAGGTTCGTGATTTCGTTTTTTACGACGACGCACTTCTGGTTGACGCTGAAAACCATTTTGAACCGATTGCCCGAAGCATAATCAAAAAAGGATGGAACATACGGTTCCATACCCCTAACGCCATTCATGTAAGGGAGGTAAACGAAACAACGGCGCGTCTCATGCGAGATGCCGGGTTCGAGACCGTGCGGCTGGGGCTGGAAACAGACCTTTTCGGCAACGACAGGACACTCGACTCAAAGGTTAAACTCCATGAGTTTGAAAGGGCTGTCGCATCCTTGAAGCTTGCCGGTTTTACCAGGAAGATGACCGGCGCTTACATGCTCGTCGGGCTGCCGAACCAGGAGCTGGAAGAGATAAAACAGGGCTTTGCGTTTGTTGCAGAAAGGGGGATAACCCCGATACCGGCTTATTACACCCCCATACCCGGCACGGCCATGTGGCCGGATGCTGTGGCATGCTCGAGATACGACATCGAGTCAGACCCGGTATACACAAACAACGCCCTGCTGCCATGCATGGATATCCCCTTTTCATGGGATATTATCACACGCATAAAAAAATGGGCCAATAGCGAGGAAGATTAAAGATTTGTTCTGTGTGCTGGAGACTGGTTTCGGAATCGAACCGAACAGCGCTTTCTGCAAAAAGCGCCCAACGGGTTTGAAGCCCGCGGCCGGCGCCAGCCGACTCAACCAGTCTTTTTGTTTTTGGCGGACATCAAGGCCGGGCAGCTTAAACTGAATTTTTTTAGCATGCCGGGGAGAGCGGACACCAATAGATTGTTTCAATGGAAAAAGAGGGACACATAGACTTGATAAAGGCTCCGGCCCGGGCGCGGTTTCTCAAGGTATCAGGGCGGTAAAACGCAGGGCAAGGGTCTCGTGAAACAGCATGCCCCTGAGTGTCGGCGTATAACCACTGTCTGACCTTTCCAAAAGGCCGTCCCTGTTACACTGCTCAATGGCGGGCAAAAACAGGCTGTCAAACCCGACGCCGAACTCGCTGCGAAAAGATTCTGCAGAGACACCGGCAGATGTGCGAAAGCCAAGATATACGGCTTCCATCATACGCTGCTGCACAGACAGTTTTTCAAAAGATTGTACCGGAAGCTCTCCCTCCTTTACCGTGGTTATGTAGCTGTCAAGGTCGGAAAAATTCCAGCGGCGTTCTGATTTGCCGTCGTACGAATGTGCCGACGGACCCAGCCCGGCATATGGGGCGCGCTCCCAGTACTTTATGTTGTGCCTGCAAACATGGCCTCTGCCCTTTGCAAAATTTGAGATCTCGTAATGGTAAAAACCGTTATCCACAAGAAACCGCGATACTTTTTCAAAAAAATGCCGGCAGTTTTCATCCGGCAGGGGGGCAAACTCATGTGAGGCCAGGGCACGAGACAGAGGCGTTCCCTTTTCATACGAGAGCATGTAACATGACAGGTGGTCCGGTAAAAGGGAGATGGCTGTTTCAAGGTCTTTGCATAACCCATCATCCGTCTGGCCCGGCATGCCGTACATAATATCAAGGCTTACGCTGTCAAACTCCAATGAACGTGCGGTTGCCACGGCTGTTTTTGCCTGTTTTGCCCGGTGAATCCTGCCAAGAAAGGCAAGCATCCGGTTGTCAAACGACTGTACGCCAATACTGACACGTGTAACACCAGCCCTTCTTGCCGATTCAAGCCATGCGGCAGACGCTGAATCGGGATTGGCCTCAACAGAGACCTCGGCACCCGGTAAAATCCGGAAATTTTCAAAAACAGCCCCTATAATCCTGGCGATTCGGCCGGGAGAAAGGACAGACGGCGTGCCTCCGCCGATATAAACAGTATCAAACGCTCCTGTAACCCGGGCCGAAAGCAGATCCATCTCGCGCAACAGGGCGTCAACGAAAGCGTCTGCGCGTTCAAAAGCGGTGGTGGAAAAAAAATCGCAGTAGCGGCATCTTGCCGCACAAAAGGGAATATGGATATATATTCCGCCGGGCTTCAGGGAATCAGCCGGCATGGGGCAGGCCAAGCTCATAACCAAGGGAAAACGCCTTACGGTTTACCTCAAGGAACTCGCCCGGGATTCTTGTCTCAATCACCTTTTCAACTGACCCGTTTTTGACAATCCCGGTAATGGCCACCACCGCCCCGAGCATGCATATGTTGAGCGTAACCGGTTCGCCAACGGTTTCCATCGCGGTCTTGAACAGGGGCAGAGGCACCTGCCTTGCATCCACCTTGGATAAAGGTGTGACCAGTTTGCTGTCAGTCACAAGCAGGCCGCCGGGCCTGATATGTGGATAATATCTGTTGTAAGCCTCCTGTGTAAGGCATACCAATACGTTTGCATTGTTGACCCTGGGAAAATTTATGACATCATCCGATATTATCAGCTCCGCCCTGGATGCGCCTCCGCGTGCTTCAGGCCCGTACGACTGAGCCTGTACCGCGTTAAGCCCTTCATGCAGGGCCGCTGCCTCACCCAGGATGACTGCTGCTGTTATCACACCCTGCCCGCCTGCGCCGGAGAATATGAACCTGGTGCGCGCCATTGTCAAGCCCCCTTTCTGGCCACCCGGATAATCCTTGCGTACTCATCACAATACTCGGGTGCTGTTTTTTCCACAAAAACCCCCCGCCGTATTTTGCCGGAGCCCGGAACATCATCGGCTGAACCGGCAACAACCGTGCCGTTCTTATATGACTCCATCATATGGACCGCGTCGCCTGCCTTGTTCCGCCTGCCAAAGTTGGTCGGGCACTGGGAAAGAACCTCCACAACGGAAAACCCCTTGTGCAAAATCGCCTTTTGGAAAAATTTCGACATCTCCCGCACATGGTATGTCGTGGTGCGCGCCACAAAAGTTGCCCCGGCCGCTGTTGCCATCTCAACCACGTCAAAAGCAGGGTCTATATTGGAATATGGAGCAGTGGTGGCCCTGACTCCGACACCGGACAGGGGGGAGTACTGGCCGCCGGTCATTCCATAAATTCTGTTATTGATTACTATAGCCGTAATATCTATGTTTCTGCGGGCTGCGTGTATAAAATGGTTCCCTCCTATGGCAAGTGCGTCGCCATCTCCCATCGGGACTATCAGCTTTAACTCAGGACGGCTCAGCTTTATGCCGGTGGCAAAGGCCAGCGCCCTGCCGTGAATCGTGTGCATGGAATGGAGATCAACGTAACCGGAGATACGTGCCGAGCATCCTATGCCGGAGACCATAACCATTTCATTTTTGTCAAACCCAAGACTGTCAAGGGATCTTGTAAGTGCGTTCAGTACGATTCCGTGACCGCACCCGGGACACCATATATGGGGGAAAAACCGTTTGCGTATATAATCATCATAAGCCATTTTATACTCCCCTGCCCTGTATAACCCTGAGCATGTTACGGATGTCGGTGGGGGTTATGTAAACTCCATCAATGCGGTTGAGCAGATAAACCCTCTCTGGACGATCCACCGCCTCCTTTACTTCCTTGGTGATCTGGCCCAGGTTCATCTCAACAACTGCAACGTAGCGGGCATTTGCGCATTTCTCCCTGACAATGGAGTGGGGAAAGGGCCAGAGGGTCTGCAGTTCCAGCAGGCCGTACTTTTCCCCTCTTCGGCGGCGGCTCTCGACAAGGTGCAGGGCCGAGCGCGCGGAAGAGCCGTACGAGACCAGCACCAGGTCAGCGTCATCCAGGTAGTACTCTTTGAACCTGGCTATATTATCCACGTTGTTGTTTATCTTGTCTGCAAGGTGGCGAAGAAGGCCGTGCACAACCTGCGGGTCATCCGACGGGAACCCCCACATATCGTGAAAAAGACCGGTAACGTTATACCTGTGAACGCCACCGAAATCGGACATAGGCAGCCGACCATCCTCCCTCGGCAGATAGGGATGAAAGTCTACACCCTGCTTTACGGCGGTGCGAAGACGCTCCACGACCTCAATCTCCCCCTCTGACGGTATGTCAAGCAACAGGATTACCGGTGTTCTGTATGTTTCAGCTATATTAAACGCATCCACCGTGATTTTGAACAGCTCCTGGTTGCCGGAAGCAGTCATTGCAACAATGGCATGATCCCCGTGGATTCCCCACCGTGCCTGGCATACATCGCCCTGCATTACATGGGTTGGCAGGCCGGTGGAAGGACCTCCCCTCTGCACATCGACGATAACGCATGGTATCTCTGCCATAACCGCATACCCAAGGGCCTCCTGCATCAGGGAAAACCCTGGGCCGCTTGTTGCGGTCATTGCCTTGCAGCCGGTAAGGGAAGCGCCTATCACGGCGCATAGTGACGATATTTCATCCTCCATCTGGATGAATGTCCCTTGCCTTTTCGGCAGTTCCCGTGCCATGAACTCGGCTATCTCGGTTGACGGTGTTATGGGGTAGCCGGCAAAAAACCCGACCCCCGCATAAATCGCAGCCCTTGCACACACCTCGTTACCCTGGATAAAGGCTGTTTTATTCTTCATATACTTCCGGCTGCTCCTGATCCTTGTGATGATTGATATTCAAAACATTCACCCGGTGGAACGCATTCAGGCCACCTGATCCTGTTTAGACTGAACAACGACCTGTATGGCAAAATCCGGGCACCTTAGTTCACACAACCTGCACCCCACGCAATCATCCGGGCGTGCGGCAAAACATTTAAACCATTCATCCAGCTCCAGCACATTGCCGGGACAGAAATGAACGCATATGCCGCACCCCTTGCACCACTCCCTGTTTATGACATGTTTTGCTTTTGTTTGCTTTTTTGCCATCATATGAACCTGTTTACCGCCTCCTCAATTACCGAATCGACATTGTCGGGCGTGACACCGGCCTGTTCACAAAGTGCGCGCACACGGGCCTTTTTCGATTCATCGTTCATATCATCCATGCTGTCAAATATGGTGAGCCTGCGTCCCACCTGGTAAAGGACCTGGTCTGATGGATCCATTGCGAGAAAAGCATCTATCGCCCTGGTCATCTTCTCCTTATCATCCGGGAGTTTGCCCTCCACCTCTGAAAAGAGGTTCAGTATATGATCGCTTGTCACCATGGAGGTTATGCCGTCAAGCGCCTCGATAAAAACCAGCAGCTCCCTGGCGACCATCATGTCTGTGCACTTTTTAAACCTCCCCGCCATATAATCATCATATAGCGGTATGCCCTGTGGGATAGCAAGGGTTCGAAGCCTTATAAAATCGGGGTTTATCCGGTTAAGGGCGTCGGCCGTCTCAAGAGCGTGCTCACGCGACCAGTCAACGCCGCCAAGGCCGGGCATAACATACTCCGACAATTCAAACCCGGCCTCCTTAACCTTTATACCCGCCTCTATGTGTTCGGCCTTTGTGACACCCTTTTTTACAAACTCCAGGACCCTGTCAGACCCTGATTCAAGCCCGATATGTATTCTGCTCAGCCCGGCTTCGCGTATGGCAGCAAGCTTTTTGGCCGGTATCCTGCAAATGGTGTGCGACCTTGCATAGGATGTAACCCTCTCAACCATTGGAAAGCGCATTTTCAGGTGAGCCAGAATCCCGATCAGATCGTCAGGTTTTATGATAAGGCTGTTTGCGTCCTGCAGGAAAACGGAACGCATGCCCGATGCCATCCAGTTAAGAGCCGCATTAAACGCGGCATAATCCTTTTTGTCAACCTTTTGTGATATTTCGTATATTTTCTGCCGGGAAACACTGCCGTCAGAACCGGCTGCATTCTCAATAAGCCTGATTGCGTTGTAAACGCTGTCGATATCAGCCTTTACATGCTCAGGGTCACGCAGTGAAAACCTGGTCCCTTTGTATACCGGACAAAATTTACACCTGTTCCAGGGGCAGTTTCGCGTAACCCTGACAAGCAGGCTGAAAGCCTCACTCGGCGGCCTTATCGGCCCCTGTTCAAACCCTTTGTATTCCTGCTCTTTTTTACCCATGCCATTCCAATCGGACAGATTTTGCAGCCAGTTATAACAAACAGAACATGTTTAGTTTGTAAATATACCACAATACGGGAGAAAAAAAACCTCAAACCGCTTAAACGAGCAGCTCCACTCTCTCCAAACGCCGGTCAACATATAGCGGCCGGAAACACATTGACACACAAGAGAGGCCTTGCTATAGATGATGGGCGTAAAAGCGGCTCCCTGATCCTATCAGGCCCCGGCCATTGTCCAATTGTAACGCGTCTGAGTTGTTTGAAGACAGGTGGAGGAAACGCCGATTTTTCCACAGGTCGCCACCATAAGCCAATCGCTGGTTCGATCGGCCATCACCGATCCGGATCGGGTCATTGATGCCGCCTTTTCGGCCCATGCTCCCCTTTGCCGGTCTCAGGAGGGAGAGACCGTAGCCGTTGCCGTGGGCAGCCGCAAAATCGACCGCCTGGCTCACGTGACGTTTCGCTGCCTGCGTTTTCTCGAAGAGCGTGGATTTTCACCGTTCATTGTTCCGGCCATGGGCAGTCACGGTGGGGCAACCCCCGATGGTCAACGACAGGTGCTGGCAGGGTTGGGGATCACCGAGGCAAGCATGAAGGTGCCGATTCAGGCCGACATGGCTGCCCGACCCATTGACACCCACGCCTGCGGCATGGAAATCCTTTTTTCCGAAGCGGCGCTGGCCGCCGATTACGTGGTGGTCATCAACCGTATCAAGCCCCACACCAAGTTCAGGGCAAACATCGAGAGCGGATTGTGCAAGATGCTGACGGTCGGCCTGGGCAAAGCAGCAGGAGCCCAGGCGTACCATCGCTACGCCATCGGGCACTCCTTTGGCATCATTGAATCCGCCGCCCGCCAGGTAATGAACCGGATCCGCCTGCTTTTCGGTGTCGCCCTGGTCGAGGATGGTTATGGCCGTCTGGCCCGTATCGAGATCGTCACCCCGGAGATCCTCATCGAGACGGAACGGTCGTTGCTGAAGACGGCGGCATCGATGATGGGCCGTATTCCTTTCGATCCCATCGATGTTCTTGTAGTCGACCATATCGGCAAGGATATTTCCGGCATTGGCATGGATTCCAATGTTACCGGCCGTCATCGCGACTTGACCGGTGATTTTTGCCGCTCCCCCCATGTGCGGCGGATATTTGTCCGGGACCTGTCCCCGGGATCGGACGGCAATGCCAACGGAATCGGTCTGGCCGATTTTACCACCCGCCGTCTGGTTGAACGGCTGGACTACGAAAAAACCCGTCTCAACGCCGTTTCCGCCGTTTCTCCCGAGAAAGCCGCCTTGCCGTTGTTTTATGACTGCGACCGGGAGGCGCTGGAGGCCTGCTTGTCTACCTGTGGGGCGAAATCGCCGGAAACCGTTCGCCTGGTCCGCATCAGGGACACGGCCAGTCTCGAATACCTTCAGGTCTCCCGGGCCCTTGAAAGGCAGATCGAGGATGACGCTACCCTGACCCGGCTGACCCCTTGGCAGCCGATCTCATGGGATGCCCAAGGGAACCTGGAACCCTTCATACCGTAAGCAGCTGTCTGGCATGCCGTACATTGAAGCTCAAGACTTCAAAGACTGCGTCCACACACCCGGCACCTTATTAAACAAAAACAGCCTCAACAGTTCATCAGCACCTGTTGAATAAATTGCAGATGAATATTAATATATACTGTGATATATTACTTAAGGATGAATATTTTGCGGCAGCCGAGCATCAGGGGCATGCCCCCGTTACGCCTGGGATTACATCTGTGCGCATTGGAGGTTTTATGCGAAATTTTGTGTTGTTGCTTTTCTTTCTTGTACTGTTTTTGTCCTGTCCCTCGTTTGCCTTTCACCGGGTCAACTACCTTGGCGAACTGCCTGTTGACAGGCCGGTATCCATAGCTGTTGACCATGACGAAACAGTTTATGCGGCACAAAAAACAGGGCACTGGTCCGGAATAGTAACGATAACAAACCAGGTGGAAGGTTCCGGGATACAGATAGGCGGCGAAGATAAAAAATGGAAAGATATCCTGAAAAACCCTGCATCGGTCGCAATTTACGGTGACAGGCTCTATGTTGCCGACAAGGGGCTTGACAGGATAGAGGTGTTCACCAAGACCGGCGAGTTTGTCGAAAGCTATGGGAGCGGGGGGGACGACCCCAAGGAGTTTGACGATCCATCCTGCGTGGTTGTCCGCGATGGCGTAATATACGTGGCGGACACCGGCAACGACCGGATCCAGGTCCTCGGACAAAACGGGGTATTCCTTAAGGAAATAGGCCGGTTTGACGATGTTGCGCAAAGAATCGACGACCCGGTTTTCCTGGCCATAGACCACGAGGGACGTATATATGCCGTATCGGACAATGGCAAGGTAAAGGTGTACTCACCCGAGGGGACTTTCTTAAACAGTGCCCCGGTATCAAACGCAGGACCGATATGCGTGGATGAAGAAGGAGTTTTTATAGCGGACAGCAAAGAGCTGTCCATAAAAAAATACACGTTCGATTTCAAGGAGATTCTGTCCTTTGGCGTAAAAGGTGAGGGCCGGGCACAATTTCTTGACATTTCCTGTTTATACAGGACCTATGACGGCAGGATCATGGTATCGGACCCGGAGAGGAACCTAATACAGATTTTCAAGCCCGAGTCGGACAACTCCAGGTTGTTCGGACCTCCTGCGCCACCGCCCACTTCAGCTATGTGGACAAAAATTATCGGCACAGACCCTGGGATGAAACTGTCCGGCCTTGCTTTGAAGGATGACGGCACCATATTTGCCATAGATAAAAAAACCGGGGAAGTATGCATGCTTGAAAACGGCCGCATGATTCGAACAATAACAGATGAAGAAGCCAGGCCTGCAGAGGCAGTGGCCTTTGACGGTTCGGGTGGTATGTACCTGCTTTCAGGCCAACGCATAACCAAGATCCTTCCTGACGGGCGAACAGCTTATGCTTTTGGCGGATCGCGGGAGAAAAGTTCATGGTCATCATCATCGAGGCCAAACGACATTGCCATATCACGGGACGGCGCCGTCTATGTTACGGACAGAAAGAAAAAAGCCGTAAATGTTTACAACACGGACGGGGTGTTCATCAGGAAAATAGCGACTATAGACGGTAAAACCCCGATATCCGATCCGGCGGCTTTGGCGGTCAACAGCAAAAACATGCTCTGCCTGCTGGATTCAGGGAATAACTCGATTTCGATTTTCGATTCAAACGGCTCGGCAATAAAAAGTTTTAATATTGGCGATCCGGATGGGAAACCTGTCGACCTGGCGGTTGCAGGAGAAAACCTGTATGTGCTGGATAAAAAAAGAAACAGCATCAAGATGTTCCAGACAGATGGAAAACAGGTGGCAACATTTTCCACACAGGGAACGGAGCCTGGCGACCTTGACGAGCCTTCATCCATAGCCGCCACCGGGATAAACAGGTTTATGGTTACAGATTGCGGCAACAACCGCATACAGGAATTTGAAGTCATATATACACCGCCCCCTCCCGACAATGTTACTGCCGAGGGCGAACCGGGTTGTGTTACGTTAAAATGGGACAGTGCCGCCAACCCTCTTGTAGACGGTTATGCCATATACAGGGCGCCAAAGGAAGGCGGTACCGGTTCTGAACTGATAGCAAAGACAAAAGAAACAGTTTACAGGGACGAATCCGTGGAGCCCGGGATCACCTACATATACGCGGTTACCGCCCTTGTATCATCCGGTAACGAAAGCGCAATATCAGAAAAATGCACGGCATCTGCCCAAAAACTGGTGCTCGCTCCACCTGCAGGTCTGGTAGCGTCTCCTGACGATCTTTCTGTCGAGCTCTCATGGCAGCCTGATCCATCACCGTATGTTACAGCCTATGTCATTTACAGGGACAAACAGGAGATAGCCAGGGTGTCTGAGACTTCGTTCGTAGACACAGGGCTGGCGCCGGAAACCGGGTATGTTTATGAGGTAGCCTCGGTTGGCAGGGACGGCTCGTTAAGTGAGCCGGCCTCGGTCACCGTCACGACTCTTGTTTCCACCCGTCCCCCTGTTGAAATAGAGGTGCTGGAACTTTCCGATATCTTCTCAAATACTTACAAGACATACGAGGAAAACGGTATCGGAAAGATTCGTGTCAGGAACAACACACCCAACAACATATCGAGACTAAACGTCCAGTTCACCATAAAAAACTTCATGGATTTTGCCTCCGAAACATCCATAACCGACCTTGGTCCCGGCAGGAGTGTTGAAATCCCTCTTAAGGCCGTATTCAACAACAAGATACTGGATGTTACGGAAGACACTCCTGTGCAGACACAGATAACCGCATCTTACTACGTCAACGGCGAATTAAAGAGCTTTGCCACCAAGCAGAGCATAAACGTTTACGAAAAGCACAAGATGACATGGGACGATCCCAACCGCCTTGGCGCATTCGTAACAACCAAGGACCCTGTTGTAATGGAGTTTGTCCGGGGCATAATAACCCAGTACGACCACACTTCCGATCCGCTTATCTGCGCATGCCTGGTGCACGACGCCCTTGGAACGGCCGGTGTCCGTTATACCAGGGATCCGTCCAACTCTTACCAGAAGAGAAAAGAGAATGTAGATCTGGTGGATTACCTCCAGTATCCGAGGGAAACCCTGAAACGCAAGTCCGGTGACTGTGACGACCTGTCGATCCTGTATTCCGCGTGTCTTGAAAGCGTGGGGATCCAGACCCGCTTTGTTGAGGTGCCGGGGCATATATTTATTATGTTCGAACTTGGAGACACCCGTGATCTTGGTGACGACAGCATGAACGAACTGCTTGTTATAGAAGATGGGCGGGTATGGGTCCCGGTGGAAGTTACAAGAGTGGGAAAATCGTTTTCTGATGCCTGGGAGGCCGGAAGCAGGAACTACTACACATGCAGGCCAGACGAGCTGGCAACTGTCGACCTTCATGATGCATGGCAGGCATACAAACCGGCTAACCTGCCGGTATCATCATTCAGGATGCAGCCGGTACAACGGCAAATTATCGACAAGCGGTTTGACAACGAGTTTGCAGTGATATGCAAAACAAGCGTAAAAATTAAAAACCGTAACCTGTTCGAACGGTTGCAAAAAGACCCAAAAGACAGCGAGACCTGCCTGCAGCTGGGTATAGCCTATGCAAAATACGGCGTACTTGACGAGGCAATGGCAATGTTTGAAGCATCGCTTGAAAACGCACCGGACAATGCCGCTGCTTTTAACAACATAGGCAACATCCGGTTTGTTGAAGGAAAGTATGACAAAGCTGTGGAAGCCTATAAAAAGGCGGCTTCCCTGGATCCCGGCGACCCGCTGGTACTTGTCAACCTTGCAAGGACATTGATCAAAACAGGGCAAAAGGCTGAAGCCAAAAAGACGTTTGACAAAGCATGCAGTATATATCCTGACATAGTAAAGGATTACAGGGGTCTGTGGATGAAACTTATAGGAACCAAGTAGAACAAGGAGGGATCATGAGATTATCCAAAATTGTGCCTGCCATGCTGCTTGTTATCGCGCTGGCCACGGGGCCGGTCCTGGCCGGCGGCAACGGTTTCTGGGAAAATCTTTTAAAAAAGATAAACAATCTTGCATCCCACAGGACCAGCCACAAAACCTACACGTCTGTAATGGGGGTAAGGGGTGCCAAATCGGACAAGGGATCTGACTCTCTCTACTGGAAGGGGGGGCAATCAGAGGCAAAAGAGGCGGCATCGTCCCAACAAATTTCTGAGAACGAGCTTGCCGATTTTAAAAATGCCGTATCTCTGGCATCATCCGGCCAAAACGACCAGGCGCTTGAGGCTTTTAAAAACTTTGTAAAAACATACCCGCAAAGCAGTCTTAACAAGGATGCGCTCGGGGCAATAGAAAAACTTGAAAAAAGCTCTTCCCCGACCGGCAATAAAGCCTCTGCCGAACCGAAACAAAAGAGCGAACCGGCAGGAGTCCAGGCAGAATAAGGGCCCGGTCTGTGTGTGGTCTTGGGGGTGGTGTGAATCTGCAGGTGGGCAGGATGAACTTGTCCTGGACAACGCTGCATTTTCGCTCCCCGGGCTTTCCTTTGTCAAAAGGCGATGTATGCCGGACACCGGCTGGCCGGGATCTGTTCGGCCGTGTGCGGCTTTTTTGCCTTTTTGCCAAAAAGATATTAACTGTTTGTCCAGTTCAACAAACGGGTTGTTCAGCCATGCCGACAAGTTCTTGCAGATAAAGAGAACCCGGCGAAGAGATGTGGACAAGATTTGCCGTTTTGGGTAACTAATCCATTTTTGATAAACCGTCGTAGTGCCGGTTTGACCCACCGATCTCAAGCTCTTTGCCCGATGCCCGGCCGGGACATGCGGGCTGAAAATCAAAATAAGCTTGCAAAGATGTTTATTGTTGTTTAATGTGGTAATACCACCAGCCAATGAAAGGATGTGTGCCATGTTGGACGGTTTGGAACCCATCAGAAACAACAGTTTGAAAGATGTTTGCATAAAACGGTTTGAGGAATTGATCCTGTCCGGCTCTTTGTCCGTTGGGGAAAAGCTGCCCCCGGAACGGGAACTGGCCAAAAGACTTGGCGTCAGCCGTCCGGTGGTGCACGAGGCGCTTGTGGATCTTGCAGCCAAGGGGCTTGTCTCCATGACCCCGAGGATCGGCACGGTTGTCAATGATTTCCGCCGCCAGGGATCGATCGCTTTGTTGATTTCCCTGCTCGAGTACCACAACGGCAAACTTGATCCCGGTCTGCTTGAGGGGATGCTGAATATGCGCCTGTTGATGGAGGTGGAAAACGCCCGGCTCGCGGCAAAGAACCGCACCGAATCCCAGGTTGATGAACTAAAGGCAGTTGTCCGGCAGGAGGCAGAATCCGATCTTACCGATATCGAAACCATCACCGGCCTTGATTTTGAATTTCATCTCATCATAGCCATTGCAACCGGCAATCTCCTCTACCCGCTGCTTCTGAACTCCTTCAAGCCGGTATATACAAACCTTACACAAAAATTTTTCCAGGACGAATCCGTGGTGCCGGTGGTTTTCGGTTTTCACAAAGACCTGGCGGACGCAATATCCCACCGCAACGAACAGGCCGCGGCGGACACAATGCTGCGGATGCTAAAGCACGGGGAAAAACGATTGAAAAAAATAACATCCGGATAAACCAAGGGAGGCTGATCATGAATATGGCTGCAAAAAAAAAGCAACATCAGATCAAGGAGCCAAAGGGACTTTCCAGGCGCATCACAAGGCTGCGGGATTACTATTTCAAAGGAACCCGGCGGGCCTGGAATAACGAAACCACAGCCTGGACCACTGGCACGCCCTGGGATGTTCAGTTTAACGAGATGACATTTTACATCGTCCCTGAAACCTACATGCTGATGCAGACCATGCGCAGTTCCTACCGGCAGGCTGCAAGGCCGGTCAGTCTGCCTGACGAGTTCTGGTCGTGGCCGCTGGTGGAGCGGCGGGCCTGGTTTGTCCGACAGGTCATGACAAAATACCTGCCAAAGGAGATATTGCCGGGCGACCTGATCGCCGGCGGCCGGTTCAACATCGTTGCCTCCATGTGTCTTACCGAAAAGGAACAAAAGGAGTTTGACGCTCTTACCACTGGAAAAAACGGGGCCCGAGCCGCGGTAATCCGGTTCCATAACCATGGATACGGCAACAGCGGCGCCACGTGCGGTCACATCATACCCGGCCATGAGAGAGTGCTTTCCATCGGCTGGAAGGGGATCTGCCAGGAGCTTGAGGCAATGTACCGGGGATTGCCGCCCAACGACCGCCAGGGGCCCAGGGGCGCACAGCTCCGGGCAATGATGACAGCGGCCGGTATGCCGCGTGAGTTGGCGTCAGGATATGCAAAGGTTTGCAAGGGCGTCAGGATATGCAAAGGTTTGCAAGGAGCTGGCGGCAAAGGAGACCGACTCCGACAGAAAGGCCGAGCTGAAACAGATGGCAGCCAACCTGGAACGGGTTCCCTGGAATCCGCCACAAACCTTTTGGGAGGCGGTCCAGGCACTCTGGATCAATCACATGCTTATCATGAGCGACGAGGGCTATCCGGGCCCTGGCGTGTCTTTTGGCCGCATCGACCAGTACCTGTATCCCTACTGGGAGTCTTCGCTGAAAAACGGGATGGACCGGGATTTTGGAAAGGAGATCCTGAAATGTTTCTGGATCCATTGCAATACCGCTTACGATTCAATGATCAGAAACGGCAACCAGGGGATCACATCAGGGTTCGGCCAGCTCATCACCCTGTCCGGCATGGGCAAGGGCGGGATCGACCTGACCAATGACCTGACCCATGCCATCCTTGAAGTGATAGACGAGATGAGCCCCATACTCGAACCAAAACCAAACGTCCGGCTGCACAGGAACTCCCCGGATAAGCTTTTGGACAGGCTGATAGATATGATCTCAGGCAGCCAGGGCGCTCCTTTCCTGCTGGACTTTGATGAACGGTCCATGGCCGGCATGCTGAGAGAAGCGCGCAAGGCCGGTATCACCCATCTTATAAACAAGGATAACGTGCATGAGTATGCGCCGGTCGGATGCCTGGAGAACACCATGGTGGGCAACGACCGGTCCGGTACGGTGGACAACAACCTCAACCTGCTCAAAGCCGTTGAACTGGCACTCACCGGAGGCAGGGACCTGGTCCCGTTCGTGGACCCCCTGACCGGCAAGGCCGAAAAGATCCGCCAGGACGGACCAAATACCGGGGATGCGACAAAATTTACCTCCTGGGACCGGTTCTGGGAAGCCTACGCAACCCAGACAAGATACATAGTTAAAAAATGCGTTGACCTGTACGAAATGTCCGAGTCGGTTCGGGCAAGATTCCTGCCAACCCCTTATTTGTCATGCCTGGTAAAGGGATGTGCGGAAAAGGGTCTGGATATCACCCAGGGCGGCGCCGAGATCAGCTTTACAACCCTGGAGGGGGTCACGTTTGCCACAACCGTGGATTCCCTGCTTGCCATCAAGTACCTCGTGTTTGACGAAAAGAAGTGTACCATGGCGCAGCTCATAGAAGCACTCAGGGCCAACTGGGAGGGGTACGAGGTGCTCCAGGCTTTGGCAAAAAACAAGGCGCCCAAGTATGGACGGGATGACGATGCAGCCGACGAAATGGCGTACAGGGTGATGGAACTGTGGACCGAAGAGACCTGGAAGTATAAAACCCGGTCCACTGGCCGTCAGTTCCGGCCCGGAATGCTTAGCTGGAACTATTGGGCCGGCGACGGGTTTATCATGGCGGCCAGTGCCGATGGACGAAAAAAAGGGCAATTCCTGTCAAACGCCATCTGTCCGTCCAACGGAGCAGACACCAACGGCCCCACGGCAAACGCCAATTCCGTTGGCAAGGCCCTGGGTGGCAAGGCAAAGGATGGCAACGGTGACTGGGAAGATTACTTAAACAACCTGCCAAACGGTGCCTCGCACACCATCACCTTCAACCCGTCAATCATAAAGGACCCGGAACACAAGGACAAGTTCAAGGCGTTCCTGCGCGGTTACGGGAAAAACGGTGGCACCTGCCTGCAGATAAACATGCTGGATGCCGACATGCTGATTGATGCGCAGCATCATCCGCAAAACTACAGGAACCTTCTGGTGCGGATAACCGGTTATAATGCCTATTTCACGGCAATCGGCAAGGAGCTGCAAAACGAGGTGATTGCCAGAGTATCCCACTGCCGCCTTGAGATCGTGCGGATGTCCACCGAGGACGGGCCCGGCATACGAACCACGGTGTTCTTTAAAGGGTGCACCCTGGAATGCGCCTGGTGCCACAACCCGGAAAGCATATCCCCCAGGCCTCAGCTTTGCTGGGTCGGCAACAGGTGTATCGGGTGCAAAACCTGCCTGTCGGTTTGTCCGAAAAACGCCCTGTCCATGACCGAACAGGGAATACAGATCGACCGCTCTCTTTGCAATGTCTGTACCGCTTGTGCGGCTGAATGCCCTGGCACGGCCCTGGAAATTTTAGGAAAAACCTGGGACCTTGAAGCCCTGGTGAACGAAGTCGTCAAGGATCGGGCCTATTTTGAAACATCCGGCGGCGGGGTCACCATATCAGGGGGCGAACCGACCATGCAGTTTGAATTTGCCGGGGCTTTTTTAAAGGCGCTCCGGGGCAAGGGGCTTCACACGGCCCTGGACACCTGCGGTCAATGCGGAAAAGAGGCGCTGGAAAAGATACTCCCCTATGCCGTGCTGGTCATGTTTGACATGAAGCTGATGGATGCAGAAACACACCGGCGGTTTACCGGGCATTCCAACAAACGGATTATTGATAACCTGCGTTTTGTGGCAGATTATATCGCATCCCATGTTTACCCGCGTGAACTTTGGATCAGAACCCCGGTGATCCCCGGGGCCACTGCCACACAGGAGAATATAAACGGGATTGGTCGATTTATTGCCAAAAACCTTTCCCAAGTGGTTTCCCGGTGGGAACTGTGTGCATTCAACAACCTGTGCCGGGACAAGTATCTGCGCCTGGGCCGTAAATGGATGTTCCATGACAGCGAATTGCTATCCAGGCAGTTCATGGAGGAGATGGCGGATGTGGCCAGAAAATCCGGGGTAAACCCTGAGATCGTCAACTGGTCCGGCTCCACCCGGCTTGAAACAGAAAATATACAACAGGAGGCGGAAGATGGGATATGATTTAAAGGAGTTTGACAAGCAGGCAATGGAGGCGTTTTCTCCTGCGGAAAAGATCGGGCTGGTGGCTTCCATCACTCCGGAAGGACTGCCGCATATAACCCTGCTCACCTCCATCCGGGCCAACGGCCCGAAACAGGTCACCCTGGGAGAGTTCTGCAAGGGCAGCAGCAAGAGCAATATACAGAAAAATCCAAACATCGCCTTTCTGGTGCTGACCATGGACCGGAGGATGTGGCGCGGACATGCCAGATGGACCCATTTACGTATGGACGGGCCTGAATATGAATCCTACAACGACCTGCCCATGTTTAGGTACAACGCTTACTTTGGTATCAACACGGTTCACTACCTGGACCTCATCGATGCCCGCGGGCCGGAGAACCTGCCCCTTGCCGGAATCATTCTCTCAACCCTGATGACCCGTTTTGCCAGGGGAAAATCTGCGTCCAAAGAGCATGGCCGGGCCCTGACCCCCTTTGGGGAAAAGTTGTTAAACATGTTAGGTTCGCTGAAATTTCTTGCATATATAAAAGACAACGGGTTTCCGGAAGGCTGGTATTTTCCACCCTGGCCTACGGAGACGAGCTTTGCCAGGTGCCTGAAGGAGAGACAGTGGCTGTGTTCGGGATCACCATGAAGATGGAAAACGTTATGGTAAGGGGAAGGTTCAACCGGTTTTGCCGGGTGCGCGGCATAAAGACCGGAAGCATTGATATTAACTGGGTCTACAACTCCATGCCCCCTGCCCACGGCCAGATATATCCGCAGGTGCCTCTTGAACCGGTCACTGAATGGAACGATTTTTAAACCTGCGGCTGCGTGGCAGGATTTTGCAGATAATCGTCATCTTTGGTGATGGCGAGGCTTTTATTTGGTATGAGTTTTTCCGACCGGGTTATCCTATCACCTTTTTCACAAACGATTTTACCGCGCCTTCCTTTTGCTTGACTATCATGACCTGTGTGGTCGCATACCGGGCCACCCTTTCCGGTATTTCGCCAAACAGCGCATTTGAGAAAAGGCCTTCGTTCGAGGCCCCCATGACGACCAGGTCGTACGACTGCGCGGCCTTAGCTATGGATGACGCCACGCGTTTACCGGGAATAAGCAGCGTGTTCGCCCTCTCGTCGAGGCCGGTGCTGCTTGTGATTTTTTCAATACGGCGCAGGGCCTCGGCCCGCTGGTTTTCGTCCGCACCGGGTTTGATAACGTAGCAGCAGTCGACCGTGTATTCGTAAATATCGCAATAATACCTAAGATATTCGGCTGCCAGCCTGGTATGCGGCCCGCCGGCGGTCGGGAACAACACCTTTTTTATAGGACGGTCGGCCATAAGCTTTACGACAACCAGATCGCAGGGGGTATACCGCACAACCTTGTCTGTCACCTCTCCCAGTATCCTGTCACGCGTTGACGTATATCCTTTCCACCCCATAAT
Organism: Desulfococcus sp. 4484_241; assembly: GCA_002085115.1. Taxonomy (GTDB): domain Bacteria; phylum Desulfobacterota; class Desulfobacteria; order Desulfobacterales; family Desulfosudaceae; genus MZGQ01. The sequence goes on along the minus strand of MZGQ01000005.1, from coordinate 8,791 downwards.
TACCAGGGATGCATGTTCAGATTCAGCGGCCTGTATGATTCCATCCCACACCCTGTGGGCTATGCGCAGCGCCTGGCGGGTTTCAACGCCATGCTTATTCCCGTATTTCAGGGCCTCCCGCAAAAGCGGGGTTTTGTGGTGAACAAACCGCATACCCTCGTGCACCGGTGTGTTTATGGGAAGATCGATCACCCCGAGAGCGATGATCTCTCCGTTATGTGCCCTGGCTATGGGAATGGCCAGATCCATCAGCGGGATGATGTTATCCGGGTTGGCAAGCGGAACCAGGATGCGGAAACCATGGCTGTCCGGCTCCGCGGTTTGCCCCACTTCCAGGACCTGTGGCATTTCAGCTTCCCGGATTTTTTCAAAATGGATGAAGTATATAAACAGCCCCGTGATAATCCAGGCAAGAGCGAGGTACCATGACCTTGGATCAAACCTGTACTGGAATAATGCAAGCAATATGTTCAGTGCCATAGCCGCAATGGGTGTCACCGGGTAGAGCGGAACCCGGAAGCCCGGCTTCAGCTCGGGAAATTTTCGGCGCAGGGCAATTACTGAAAGATTTACCATGCTGAAGGTGAGCAGGAACATGAGGCTTGCGGCAGAGCCTATAACCTGGATGGGGAAAAACAGTGAAATACCGATAACAATGGCCCCTGTAACCCCAATGGCTATATGGGGAGTGCGTCGGGTTTCATGAATTGTCTTCAACATTTCAGGCAGCATCCTGTCGCGGCTCATGGAGAAGGCAACCCTGGAAGATGCAAGTATAGTGGCATTAAGGGCCGAAACAGTTGAGAGCAGGCCGCCGAATATTATAAGCGCAACTCCGAACGCCGGCATGAAGGTTTCGGCGGCCCTGGCTATGGCCGTTTCCTGATACTTACCCAAAAACTGCCATGATGTGCCGGATGCCGGCTGGATGGCTCCGATACAGACAAACATGACCAGCAGGTAGATAAGCACCGTAACGGAAAGTGAAATCAGGGTCGCGCGCGGTATTGTTTTTTCAGGGTCTTTGATTTCTTCTGCAACCGTTGCGATCAGGTCATAGCCTTCAAATGCGATAAATGTCAGGCCCATGGCCAGGATCACTCCTGTAAACCCGTTTGGCATGAATGGCTTGAAGTTCGCCATGGCCGCGTGCGGTATGCCTGCCATCCTTTTCAAACCGAAAAGAATAAAAACAGCAAGGATGAGAATCTTTGCAATTGTGACAAGATTTTCGACCTTTCCGGTCAAAGCGGTCCCGCGCATATTGATAAATATAAACGTCGCAGACACGATAGTTGTCATGGCGAGCGCCGGCAAATGTCTGCCGGCGATGGAGAAGACCCAGTCCGAGAGCCCGGGAAAATAGGCGTGCATGAATTCCCAGAAATAACTCCCGAACCCAAGTGCATAAAGGGAGCATGCGATAATATAGCAGAACCACAACATCCATCCTGCCGCAAACCCCGTCGGCCCTGGGAAGGCCTTGACGACATACGAGTACCCACCACCTGAGCGGGGATAGGCTGATGCAAGTTCTGCATAGCACAGCGCGGTCAGCAGGGTTACAAGGCCGTTTAAGGCAAAGGCCAGCAGCGCGGACGGCCCGGCTTCTCCGGCTGCGATTCCGGTGAGCACAAAGATACCGGCACCGATCATGGCGCCGATGCCGATCATGGACGCGTCAAAAACCCCCAGGCTCCGGGTAAAAGAGGCTTGCGGAATTGTTTCGCTGTTTTTCTGTTTTTTCATGCGTTGCTATTGTTCCGGTTCTGGTCGAAAGCCATTAGTGCAGTGGCCGGTATATTACCCCAAAGGGCCGGGTGTATCAGCTGAAAAACACGGAGATGATGTTTTGCCGGGCATTGACATGCTGCACCTTCACCCTCACAATATCCTTTGGATTCAGCTTGGCCGCACGGGGTGCCGGCAGCCTGCACTCTACCAGGTAATCAGGCAACAGGATGGAGTACTCGTTTTTGAATCTGTCAAGCACGATAGCATCCATGCTTGTGCCCACCATTGTTTCAAGATATTTCAACACCCAGTACCTGTGCCTTGCCTGCTGGATCTTTCCCACATAGCCAAGAGGTTTCTCAAGCTCATGGAGGAGGTGGTCTATCTCATCCTTCGTATAGGGAGTTCCCAGATTCAGGCCCGCCCTTACCTGACGCTGGGTGATAAGGTCGATATACTTTCGTATGGGAGAGGTTGCCGTAGTGTAGAGATCGAGGCCAAGGCCGCAGTGCCGCCCAGGCTTGCAGCCGAGAGAAGCATGAGAGACAAGTTTCCTTTGCACCCAGTTTAAAAAAAGGTCGTTATTGGTTTCTCCTTTTTTGAAAAGACGCTGCCTTGGCTCAGGCTGGGAACGGAAAACCGCAGGGATGTTCCTGTCCCTTAAAAATCTTGCCAAGATCCAGTTGGCAACGATCATCATCTCCTCAACAAGCACCCTTGCCGGGCTCCTCTGTTCGATCCTGCGCAGGTTTACATGTCTCTTTTCATCAAACCCGACCATTATTTCAGGAAGATCGATGATCAGTGCTCCATCTTTCAGCCTGCGCTCCCTCAGGCTGCTTGCAACCCGGTAAAGTGAAGCGATACGGTTGTCGCTGCCGATCATGGCATTAGCGTCCGCATAGGTCAGGTGTTTGTTCACGTTTATAATTGAAGCTGTTACACGAAAATCAACCAGTTCGGCCTGGGGAGAAAATTCTGCAATAACCGAGATCGCAGGCCGGTTCTCGCCGGCCTTAAGGCTGCAAACCCCCTCGGATAAGACAGGGGGGAACATCGGGATTCTCAGGTCGGCCGTGTAGATGGAGCTTCCGCGTCTCAGCGCTTCGGTATCGAGCGCTCCGCCCCTTTTAATGCGCTCTGCCACGTCGCTTATGTGGATACCGATCCTGGATGAACCGTCTTCAAGTTGCTCTATGCTCAGGGCGTCATCAAAATCAAGGGTATCGGCACCATCTATCGTTATTACGTAAAGGCCGGTAAGATCCTCCCTCTGGTGTGCAGAAACTGACACACCAGGCAAACCGGACAGGCTGCGAGCCTCGTCAAGGACCTTGTCTGGCCATGATACCGGAACTCCGTGTTTCAGAAGGTCGGTATTCTCATGCGGGTCCCACACCCCTAATCTCACAAGCAGTGAAAAGAGCGTGTCAGGGGAAATCCCGCCCGCCATGGTGATGATCTCCTTTGCTATGGCGTACTCACCGGCATCCTTTCCAAACAGGTAGTAGTCGACGAGTATTTCAACAACTTCCCGCACATTTTCATCCGGTTCGGCCACAGGGCCCTTGCACACAGTCTTTAGCCATTCGGAACCTTCATTAATCAGCCGCCGATGCCGCTCCTCTTTTTCCCGCCGTGCAAGAATGGCTTTTATCTGCTCCTCGGAATGGGGCAGAAACCTGTTGTGGTTAAACTTGAAATAGAGCCTGTCGGCAAAGATCGCCCTTACGAGCGCTGCTTCATGATCCGGAGTTACCGGTTCTGAAAAGCACATTTCCGTCATGGTTTTAAGGTCTATCCACTGGTTCTCGTCACGCACGAGCTCCCACAGGGATTCTATGCTGATTCTTTTTGCAATATCCTCCCTTTTTAAAGCGGTTGCCCTGAGCATTTCAACCAGTGCGCTTCGACCCACTGCCGGATCGAGTCTGCCCCCCGCGTATGAAATACGGTGGACAGGCAGCCGCACATCCCGGTCGTTTTCGGTTAACAGCCGAACCTGGTGGCTTCCGGCGATTATGGAATCTATAACCACCGCGCACACCATTTTCTGCTTGTCTATGTAGTCGATAATCGTGCCTTTTTCCATAGCAGGTGAAGTTAACAGCCCGTTGTTGCAAAGTCAATGCAACAGGATGGTTTCAAACATTACTGTCCGCATGTTTTTTTGGGGCAAGGAAGGGAGTGAATTGAATTTGGGAAGTAGCGGCTGGTCGTATTTTTCTTGACAGAGCCTTTGTGTTTGGCTATACAAATCGTTTAAACTTAAATTTTAAAGGAGTTGCTGACCCGGCCATGAGCCATGAATCAGGAATCGCACGTGAGAAAAACCGTATTTTAAAAGCGTGGTTTGAACACGTGGCAGATACGTATGCTAAGCAAACCGCTTCGTTTTTGAACCAAAAGGGCGATCGGTTCGCAAATCCCGTTTCCGCCATAATTTCGGAAAGCCTCGAAAAGGTTTTTGACGGGCTCGTGGAGGATGCCGGAGTTAACGAACTTTCTGAGAGTATTGATCCCCTGGTCCGGGTCAGGGCCGTTCAGGGATTTTCTCCTTCGGCAAGCATCTCTTTTGTCTTTTTTTTAAAAAAGATCCTGCGCGACGTGATAACCGCCGACGATTCGGAAGTAGCAATGGACCTTGAGTTGATGGACAAAAAGATCGACGGGCTTGCGCTTATATGTTTCGACAAGTTCATGGAATGCCGTGAAAAAATATACGAGCTCAAGGCCTGTGAAGTTCGAAACCGAACCTTCAGGGCTTTTGAACGCGCCGGTCTGCTTTTAAATTCAAAAAACGGGGGTTGAAAATATAAATGGCATTATACATACAGAACAGAGAGGTAAGTAATGAATTTAAATTATCTGTTTTCTTTTACGGTAGTCGTGGCTCTTGCCATGATTGCATGGGCCGGTATTGACGTATGGGGGTTAAACGGCCTTTTTTGCATAGCTGTTCCATATGTTGCCGCGATCCTCTTTATTATCGGGTTTGCGAAAAAAGTTCTTGGCTGGGCCGATTCTTACGTTCCGTTCCGTATCCCGACCACCTGCGGCCAGGAAAAGTCGTTGCCGTGGATAAAACAGAACAAGATAGACAACCCCAGCACAACCACCGGCGTGGTTATGCGAATGTTTTTCGAGATTGTTCTGTTCAGGTCGCTTTTCAGAAACACCAAGGCCAAGTTCAAGGATAACTACAGGCTTTCATACAGGTGGGAGATCTTCCTGTGGGTGGCGGCCCTGGCTTTCCATTACGCCTTTGCGGTGGTGGTGTTAAGGCATCTGCGCTTTTTCTTCGAGCCTGTTCCACAATTTGTGCAGCTTCTGGAAAAAGCCGATTCCTTTTTCCGGTTTGAATTTTTTGCACCGTTTTTCAAAATAGGCCTGCCCGGCGTCTATCTTTCGGGGTTTGTGCTGCTCGGTGCCCTGCTGTTTCTGCTTGGAAGACGGATTTTTCTTGGGCAGGTACGTTACGTCTCGCTTGCATCCGATTATTTTCCGCTGTTTCTTATAATAGGTATCGCGGCTTCAGGTATCCTGATGCGTTACTTTGCAAAGGTTGACGTAATAGCGATAAAAGAGTTCGCCATGGGGCTTGCAAGTCTTCACCCCAAGGTCCCGGAGGGGGTTGGCGCCATTTTTTACGTGCACCTGTTTCTCGTCAGTGTTCTTGTAGCCTACTTTCCATACAGCAAGCTGATGCACGCAGGCGGTATATTTCTTTCCCCCACACGCAACCTCGCGAACAACAACAGGGAAAAAAGACATATCAATCCGTGGAACTATTCCGTAAAAACTCACACATATGAGGAATACGAGGAAGAATTCAGGGAAAAGATGATAGAAGCTGGCATACCAGTGGAAAAGGAGCAATAGATGGGAAACGATATCAAACCTGAAGAGCTGTTGGCAAGGACAGACTTCGGAACACCGGCAACCGGGTGGATGGACACCCCCGTAGAGATACGGGAGGGTATGTATTGCTACGCCGCCAACCCGAAGAGTGTGGAGTATGTCGGACTTCCATATCCCCACAAGTGGGATCCTTTGGAGGAGGACTGGCACCTTCCGGACAACTGGCAGCAGATAATCCACGAGGGCATGAAACAGAGGCTTGAGAGGTTCAGGTCATTCAAGGTTTTCATGGATATCTGCGTAAGGTGCGGGGCATGCGCCGACAAATGCCATTTTTACCTTGGCACCGGCGATCCGAAAAACATGCCGGTACTCAGGGCGGAGCTGCTTCGCTCTGTGTACAGGAACGATTTTACCACCGCCGGCAAGATCATGAAAAAGGTGTTCGGCAAAAAGATTTCGGGTGCGCGCGATCTTACCATCGATGTGTTAAAGGAGTGGTGGTACTACTTCTTTCAGTGCACTGAATGCAGGCGATGCTCTGTTTTCTGCCCCTATGGCATAGACACCGCCGAAATCACCATAATGGGCAGGGAACTGTTAAACCTGCTTGGGCTGAACATAGACTGGATAGCAACGCCTGTTGCAAATTGCTACCGGACCGGAAACCACCTTGGCATACAGCCCCATGCATACAAGGACATGCTTGACTTTTTCGTTGACGATATTGAGGAGTTCACGGGGATAAAGGTGGATCCGCCACAGCTGAACAAAAAGGGAGCCGATATCCTTTTTATAACACCGTCGGGCGATGTCTTTGCAGATCCTGGCACATACACCTGCATGGGTTACCTCATGCTGTTCGACTACCTGAAAAAGGTGTACGGCCTGGATATCACCTGGAGCACGTATGCATCGGAGGGGGGGAACTTCGGATTTTTCACATCCCACGAAACGATGAAACGCCTTAACGCTAAAATGTACGCAGAGGCAAAAAGGCTGGGCGTGAAATGGATACTTGGCGGTGAATGCGGGCACATGTGGAGGGTTATCCACCAGTATATGGATACCGTGAACGGCCCGGCTGATTTTCTTGAAGAGCCGGTCTCGCCGATCACAGGTACGGTGTTTGAAAACGCCCGTTCGACAAAGATGGTTCACATAGCCGAGTTTACTGCCGACCTCATAAAACATGGCAAACTAAACCTTGATCCTTCGCGCAACGATCACCTGAAGGTGACCTTTCACGATTCCTGCAATCCCTCCAGAGGCATGGGAATATTAGAAGAACCAAGGTACGTGATAAAGAACGTGTGTAACCATTTTTATGAGATGCCGCCGAACACCATACGTGAACAGACCTTCTGCTGCGGCAGCGGAGCCGGTCTTAACGCGGGCGAAAACATGGAACTGCGCATGTCCGGCGGCCTGCCCAGGGCAAATGCGGTCAAGTACGTGCATGAAAAGTTCGGAGTTAACATGCTGGCCTGCATATGCGCGGTGGACAGGGCAGTTTTTCCGGCGCTCATGGAGTACTGGGTCCCTGAGGTTGGAGTTACCGGGCTTCACGAACTGGTGGCAAATGCCCTGGTATTTCCTGGAGAGCCTGAGCGCACAATGGATCTGCGCGGCGAACCTCTTTTAGGAGCACAGGAGGATGTTGATGAAGAATAAAAGGCTGATTCTTACGGGATTGATTATATTCTTTGCGATAGTAACTGTTCCCTTGTGGTACAACCTGTTTTCCGGGAAAAAGCCCGCTGCGCCGGAGCTGGAATACACCGCGAAAGCAAAGGCTGCAAAAGTCTGCGTTGAGCCCACTGCATTCATGAAAGTCAACCATATGGAGCTCCTGTATATGTGGCGGGAGTCCGTGGTCCGCAAGGGTGAACGCACATACGTAAACAGCAATGGCAAAAAATTTAACATGAGCCTGACGAACACCTGCCTGGACTGCCATTCCAACAAGGATAAGTTCTGTGACAGGTGTCACGAGTACTCATCGGTAAGACCGTACTGCTGGGACTGCCATAACGTTAAGGAGAAAGAGTGATGGAAAACAGCAGGAGAATGTTTCTCAAGATGGCCGGTATCACGGCGGCAGGGTTGGCCGCAGCTCCGGCCCTGACAACGCTTGCATCTTCAGGGCCAGGTGAAAAGCACAAAGAAAAGCCGGTCGGGAAAGTAATGAATAACGCCGACGCCCTTACCGCCAAACACTGGGGCATGGTGATCGATACCAGGAAATTCACGTCCGCTTCCGACCTTGAGCCCATTATCGAGGCCTGTAACAAGATACACAACATTCCCAAATTCGATGATGACCTCAAGGCCATGATGTTTTCCTCTGACAAAAAAAGACACGAGATCAAATGGATATGGGAAGAGGAGTTCGGGCATCTTTTCCCGGACTGTGAAAACAGGTACCTTGCCGAACGGCTAAGGCACATCCCCTTCCTGGCTCTTTGCAACCACTGCGAGAATCCTCCCTGTGTGAGAGCCTGCCCAACAAAGGCAACCTTTCAGAGAGCAGACGGCATAGTGATGATGGACTATCACAGGTGCATAGGCTGCCGGTTCTGTATGGCGGCCTGTCCCTATGGGTCAAGAAGTTTTAATTTTCGCGATCCAAGGGAAGGATTGAAGGAGATTAACGTGGAATACCCAACCCGCATGCGGGGCGTGGTGGAAAAATGTAATTTCTGCGCCGAGCGCCTGGCAAAAGGGCAGCTTCCTGCCTGCGTTGAGGCATCCAACGGCGCTATCCTTTTTGGCGACCTGGACGATCCGGACTCCGACGTCAGAGCTGCTTTGAGGGGCCGGGTCTTGGAACCGAGCCTTCCGTTTATTACATCGTATAACAATATGAGGTGGTCATGCTTGATACAGCGTTAAAAGGTGGTAAAAAATACTGGACATTGATAATCTTGCTGGCCTTGATTACCGGCTTGGGCTTTCTGGTGTACCTGCTCCAGTTCAAATTCGGGCTTGGTATCACCGGCATGAGCCGCGATGTATCCTGGGGGTTTTACATAGCCCAGTTCACATTTTTGGTCGGAGTCGCGGCCGGGGGGGTAATGCTGGTTCTTCCCTACTATCTTCATAACTACAAGGTGTTTGGCAAGATAACCATACTGGGCGAGTTTCTGGCCATATCAGCGGTGTCGATGTGTCTCATGTTCATCATAGTCGACCT
>MZGQ01000004.1 GCA_002085115.1 Desulfococcus sp. 4484_241 | reverse complement strand
AATATAAGTCAACGCCACAGGGAAGCGGTAAAGGCAAAACGGATAATCGAAGAATCTGCCCTGTCGTTTATGGCATGGTATGAAAGCCTTGACGTTGTGCCAACGGTGGTGGCACTGAGAAACAAGATTGCCCGCATAGCAGAATCGGAAACCAGGAAGACTCTTGGTTCTGCCCTTAAACACCTTGCACAAGAGGATAAACAGGCCGTCCAAAGAATGACAGAGGCCATAATCAACAAAATCCTCCATGATCCGACCACGTTTCTCAAAAACAGCAGCAGCAGGAAAGAAAAACACCGTTACCTGGACATAACAAAACGGCTTTTCAAACTTGAATCAGACAGCCAAAAGTATCATTGACAATAACCGGGCTGTTGGCTATATATACTGGTTTATATGTATAAGGAACCAGTTAAATGCTGGCATGGTTATATTATTTATTGTAGCTTATAACCTATTGTATTTTTAAAACTATGAGGAACGTTGTCTGTCTTGAACCTGCGCGTGTTTTTTATTCAGGCGTGGAGAGAGTTGTATGCCGATAATAAACAGTTTGCTTGACACCGAGTTTTTCATGCTCACCATGGCCCAGATCGTCCTTCACATGCATCCTGATGTGAATGTGCGATACCGTTTTGTGTCCAAAAACAAGAAAAGGATAGGCCATATACAGGAACTGAACCAGGAGATAGATCACCTGTGCTCGCTGCGGTTCAAGGACGACGAACTGGAGTACCTTGATTCCCTCGGCATATTCAAAAAGGATTTTATAGAATATCTGCGCCTTTTCCAGCTAAACAGGAAATACATAAAGGCGGAAATAGACAACAACCGCCGCCTGCAGATAGAACTTCAGGGGCCGTGGATCTCGACAATCCTTTTCACGATTCCTGTCATTACGATCATAACCGAAATCTATTCAAAGTATCAAAGCATCAACGAAAAAGGGTTTCACAGCGTTGAGGACACCCTTGACAAGGGGGAGCAGCGTCTGGCGAAAAAAATAGAGTATCTCACCACATTGCTTAAAACCGGCCAGCTGTCCGGGTTCAAGTTCGCAGATATGGGCACCAGATACCGCTATTCCCACTACTGGCAGGGAGTGGTTATAGAAAAGCTGAAAAAACAGCTACGCTCCTACCTGTTTGTTGGCACCAGCAATCCCTACTTTGCCATGAAATACAAGCTGCCAACAATCGGAACCATGAGCCATGAGTGGCTCATGGCATACCAGCAGCTTGGCACGCGTCTTGAGCTGAGCCAGAAAACCGCGCTTAGAGACTGGATAAACGAGTACAATGGCATGCCGGGAATATGTATATCAGACACCGTTGGATTCCGCGCGTTTCTAAACGATTTTGACCTGTACCTTGCAAAACTGTTTGACGGGTGTCAGCACAACAGCGGAGACCCGACATCATGGTGTGTCAGGCTGATAGAGCATTATGACAAGCTGGGTATAGAGCCTAAAACGAAAAAGGCTGTATTCTGTGATGACATGAATTTTGAAACAGCCATAGAGATCCATGAAACACTCAACGATATGATAGACATTACCTTTGGCATCGGCCGGGACCTTATGCACGACCTTGGCATACCGCCGCTTGACATAAATTTTCATCTGGTGGAATGCAACGGAGGACCGGTAGGCCGCATTGGGGATGAGCCCAGGCATGTATACTGTGAGGACCCAAAACACCTGGCAGCGTTAAAAGAGGCTTTCAAAATAGAGGACTGACAGCCTCAGGGCAACATCACCCCATAGAAGCCAAACATCCGCCTCTTGGGGCGTGACACCATCTTTTTTGTTGCCATGAATGTGTGTTTGGCACCCATTCCCAACATGTCTGGTTATGGTTTGCATGAAAAAAAACACCTGCATAGCATTGTTGGCCGTTTTACTTTTTACCGCGTGCTCCTGTGGCGTCCCGAAAACCAGAAAGCCGCCCACCTTTGAGCATGAAATATTCGACAAGTTGTGCCAAAAGCTCGAGCATGACGGGTTCGATGCAAAAAAACTAAATAGTTACTATAAGAACCCCGCAGTAACCTTTGAACAATCAGGCATCTCCCTTTTCTTTCGCCACAACGAATCCAGGCTTAACTATGACCAGTTCCTTGATGAAGCGTCCATACGCAAGGCCAGGCATTACATGGACACCCACAGGATCTGGCTTATAAAAGCCGAGCAGCGCTTCGGGGTTGACAGGGAGATAATAACAGCAGTACTCCTTGTCGAGACCAGGCTTGGCACCTTCCTTGGAGGAAGCAAAACCTTTAACATTCTCTCATCGCTGGCTGCCCTTTCCGACCCTGACAACCGGGAAATGTTCTGGCAATATATACAACCCCTGACAGACATGACACACGGGGAATATGACAGGCGGGCCCGTGATAAATCGCAATGGGCATACTCCGAACTGAAGTCCCTGCTTGCCTACATGGACAGGGAAGGGCTGACAGATCCTGCGGCAATAACCGGGTCATACGCAGGGGCATCCGGCATACCGCAGTTCATGCCAAGCAACATCATGAAACTCGCGGTTGACGGAGACATGGACGGCCGGGTGGATCTTTACACACATCCGGATGCCATAATGAGTGTTGCGTCTTTTCTCCATTTCCATGGATGGAAACCCGGCATGGATCATAAGGACGCATACAATGTGCTGCTCAACTACAACAGAAGCAGTTACTACGCCAACACCATTCTTGAAATCTATGAAAAGCTTCAAAAACAAAACATCGTAAAACGGGCCAGGGGAGGGAAACCATGGGGAAGAAACAGGGGAAACCGCCCCGGCCCCGGAATTTCATGAAGACTTTCAAAAGATTGCCGGATATCACCATGCTCAAAATTTTCACGCTTTGCTGATATGGAACCAAAACTCCTGCAAATCCTGAGGTCAAAAGGCGGGAATGCACCCGAACAGGAGTTGCTCAAAGAACTTGCATGTACCCGTGATATGCTTTTAAACGCCATGGCAAACCTGAACGGCCATGGATACAAAATCACACTTGAAAATCAAAAATGGGAACTGGTGCAAGAGCCTGACACGCCATTCCCCTGGGAGTTTCCGGGCAGACAAAACACGATACACTATCTTCCAGTCACAACATCAACCATGGATGTGGCAAGGCAGCTTGCAAAAGAGGGCTGCCCCCACTTGGCTGTTGCAGTGGCGGACAGGCAGACCCGGGGCAGGGGACGCATGGACAGAAGATGGGCCTCCGATCATGGCGGCCTTTACTTTACTATGGTCCTCAGGCCTGATTTGCCTCCTTCCGACGGCTTCAGGTTTACCTTCCTGGCCTCGGTTGTGCTTGCCGACCTGCTTAAAAAACTCTGCCGGATAGACGTTGGAGTCAAGTGGCCGAACGATCTGATAACAGGCCAGGGAAAGCTTGCCGGTATTCTTTCTGAAATGCACACAACATCAGGCAACATCGATTTTCTCAACATAGGAATCGGGATCAATGTCAACAACACCCCAACCGGCCTGGAGACCAGAGCGGTTTCCGTGAAAATGCTTACAGGCCGCAAATTTTCCCGCACTGCCCTGTTAAGGGAATTTCTGGACCGGTTTGAAAAAGAGCTGCATGGGAGCAATGATTTTAACGATGTGATATCCAGGTGGAAAAAACTTGCCCACAGCCTAAACAGGCAGGTAAAAATTGTAACCCGCAACAAAATTGTTGAGGGGTTTGCGCATGACGTTGACGAACATGGCTCTCTTGTTGTCCGGCTGGCAGACGGGACTATCAGCAAGGTCCGCCACGGCGACTGCTTCCATGTCTGATAAAACAACCGGTTTTTTTCAGAAGACTCCTTACAACAGACAAACAGGAGTTTCAGAGATAATCCCTGTCATCCGGCCTAAAGCCAACACTGGCGGGTCTTTGTGCCATCCGCAAGCGTAAGACCCCTTACGAATTAGCCACAGACCAAAAAAAATATTAACAAAATAGGCATTTTGCCATTTTTTACTCGATATGTAAGACTCTACTAATATGGTTGAGGCATGGCACATTTTCACATCAAAAAGAAAAAGGAAAGACCCTATTTGTATGTCCGGGAGATTGCACGCGTTGATGGTAAGCCAAAGGTGGTCCCGCAGGTATATATCGGCGCACCGGAAAAAGTTGCTGCGATGGCGAGCGGGCAAAAGCAAGCGCCAAGCAAGCTCAAGGTAGAAGAGTTCGGCACTTTAATGACAGTCTGGTTGGTACTCTTCCAGTCAGACACTGGACAGACAGCAAAATCAGATGCCATCTTTTTACATGTGTTGCCGCTATGGCTTATCTTCGTCGGATAGAACTTCGGCTTGCTGCACGTGGAATAAAATAGAACTGCCGAAGATGTTATGAATGAGATGCGACATCTCCACTCTGTTCTCTTTCTGAGCACCGGAACGCGAAAACCGATTCGCCGCCTTGAGACACCCAGTAAAACCCAAGCCGAAGTCCTATCGGCCTTCGGTCATCGGATCGACACCGATGGGGTCTTACGTCCTATTGCAAAATAAACTACCGACAGTTGCGGGTTTACACTATTTTTCGATTTTATCTCTGAAACTCCTGATTTACACTGAGCCCGGAATCTGTGTTGCTTCCTGTTTATTTACCCCGGCTTAACCATAAATATGTAATTTGTGGTAATTATAAGTTCATATAAGTTTTGTAGTTTTATAGTCCCATGCTTTGTAAAAAAATATTGACAATAAAAAACCAAACCGCCTAATATGCTCCATAGAGCAAGCGAGAAGGCTGATATGGCCTGGCTTGGGTGGTTGCTTTTTTTGATCGGCAGGGTCCCGCAGCGGAAGAAAGGGAAAAACAGAGAAATGGGTGGGACAGGAATGTTTTGTCGGTGGTGTGTTACGGTTTTGGTTTGTCTCTTTATTGCAGCGGCGCAGGCAGGGGCTGCTGCTACAGATGGAGGTCTGCCGAAAAGAACGCTGAAGTCCAACCGGACTGTAATATACAATATCCTTCCCCAAGATGTGGACAGTGTGGGAGAGATGTTTGACAGGGGTGTTTTTTATGGCAGGCTTCGCGTAAACACGTTCAGGTATGACTGGGAAAAGGAGCGCTCCGGAGCGACCAGGGACAACTGGGCCATAGGGCTTGGCGGCAGCATGATCTACAAAACCGGTTTTTTGCACGGCCTTGGGATGACCGCAGGACTTTACGTATCAGAAAGCCCCTGGCGGATGGATGATAATGAGGTGGGTTACCTCAAGTCGGGCAAGGATGTGCTTTGCCGCCACAGCGTCGCCACCGGCAACGGCCACAACATGGCGGTTCTTGCCCAGGCCTTCATACAGTACAGAAGCGAAAAGAACGATATCCGCGTGGGACGCCAGATATTCGAGAGCCTGCTTACAGCCTCAAACGATACCAAGATGATACCGAACACGTTTGAAGGGGTTTCTGTTTACACAACCCTTGTGCCTGACACATCTGTCAGGGCCGCGCTCCTTACCCGTCAGAAATTGCGGGATCACACATCCTTTCATCATGTGCTGGCATACGGGGACGATGTCTCAGATCCGTTTTCAAAATGGAGCGAAAACGATGATTCAGCCATGCATAAGGGACTGACCCTTTCTCGGCTTGATGCACGGGGTATTGATGACCGCCTTGTGGTTGCGGAAATTGTGAATAAATCGATTCCCGACCTGTCTGTTATGGCAAACTGCACAATGGTGCCCAAGCTTGTATGGACGGGAACCGGGGAGGCAAACTACAGCATCGATATCGGCCATGGGATCAGGGTGGTGCCGGGAGTGAGGTATCTTCGACAGTTCGACAGGCAGGCGGGTGAAATAGGCGGAGCCTCCATCGCCGGAAAAATCACGCCCGCGGATAACAGGGGATATGACGATCCATACAGCATGGACGGCAGCCTGGTCGCAGCAAGAATAAAGGTGCAAAAAGGGGCCGACTCTTTCATGTTGGGCTGGTCCAGGGTGTCTGACGATGCGGATATAATAGCTCCCTGGCGCGGGTTTCCCACAGGCGGCTACACACGGGCCATGGGCCGGTATAACTGGTATGCCGGCACAAGAACCGTAATGGTCCAGGCCGGCTGTGACCTTGGGAAACATGGGGTTTTCCCGGGCCTTGGTGTCATGGTCCGTTATGCGCTTCAGGATTTCGATGATGCAAAGCCGGATGTAAGTGCGGATTCCAGGGTGCTCACCATCGATTTGATACAGAGGGTGTCTGCAATTCCCGGGCTGGAGTTTAAGGCAAGAGTGGAAATCGTCAGAGGGGAAAACGATGCCGTGGACATGAACGGCGCCGTCAAGCCCGACCCGTCCTGCAAAGATTACCGTCTTGAGGCAAACTATCTTTTTTAGCCTGTCAGGCAGACCGCCCTGTGCGTTTGGGGACTGGAGGATACCATGGATGAGAAAAAACTGTTTAACACTAAGGAAGTAGCACGATTTTTGGATGTTAACGAAAAGATGGTCTACTCGCTCATTTCGGAAAAAGGTCTTCCTGCAACCAAGGCTACGGGCAAATGGCTTTTCCCGAAACACCTGGTTGAAAAGTGGCTTGAGAACCAGACCGTCAACAGTCCCAAAAATTCCGGTCAGGTAACAACCAGCTACGATCTCCTTATCATAGCCGGCAGCAACGATATACTGCTCGATAAAGCAATTTCGGTGTTTAACCGCGCGTATCCGGACCGTATAGCGGTATTCGGAAACGTTGGCAGCATGGGGGGGATAGGGGCGCTCAGGCGGAATCTTTGCCACATAGCCTCAAGCCATCTTCTGCAGGAAAATGGTGGGGAATATAACTTCGGGTTTGCCGAAGAAGAGCTTGAACAGATGCCGGCGGTGGTAAATTTTTGCCGCCGCGAGCAGGGGCTTATCCTCCAGAAGGGGAACCCGAAAAATATCCGCACCGTCTCCGATTTGGCCGGCGGAAATATCCGGGTTGTCAATCGTCCGCTCGGCACAGGCACCCGCCTGCTGCTTGACAGGGAGCTTGAAAAGGCCGGGATCAATTGCAAAGAGGTGAACGGTTACGACAATGAAGTTTCCAGTCACCTGGAGGTTGGGCTTGAGGTGCTCTCGGGCCGGGCTGATGCCGGGCTTGGCATAAGAGCCGTAGCAGGGCTGCTTGGACTCGATTTCATTCCGTGGCGGTGGGAACGTTTTGACCTGCTTGTCTCAAAAGAGTGTTTTTTCAATCGCGCGGTGCAGCTTTTTTTAGGGCTGTTGCATGAAAAGCCCTTTCGCGATTTTGCAAAAAGCCTGGATGGATACGACCTTGATTTGTGTGGGAAGATGGTTTTCCCCAAAAAAGAGGAAACAGAAACAAATGGCGAATAATATGAAAACCGATGTTGTTAAACCTGTTGTAGCGTCTGTCGTCATAATTGTCTGCATGGCTTTTTTTTGCGCTTATTCAATCGCCGGTGAGAGCCGCGAGCTTGTTATATTTCATGCAGGTTCGCTGTCTGTGCCTTTCAGGGAGATGGCAAAGGCGTTTGAAGACAGACATCCAGGCATAAAGGTAGTAAGGGAGGCCGCAGGTTCCAGGACCTGTGCGAGGAAGATCATCGATCTTGGCCGCAAATGCGACATCATGGCTTCGGCAGACTATACGGTGATTGAAGACCTGCTGATTCCGGAATATGCGTCCTGGAACATCTCCTTTGCCACCAACGAGATGGCCATAATGTACCGGCCTGACTCGAAATACTCGAAAAAGATAAACCCCGGCAACTGGTATAACATTCTTTTGAAAAAAGGCGTTGAATATGGGCACTCCGATCCAAACGCCGATCCATGCGGATACCGGACCATGCTGGTCTGGCAGTTGGCTGAAAAGTATTACAAGGTCCCCGGGCTGTATGAGAAGCTCAAAGCAGGTTGCCCGCTGCGCAATGTAAGGCCCAAGGAGACAGACCTGATTGCGCTGCTGGAAGCCGGGGAACTGGATTACCTTTTTATATACCGTTCGGTTTGCCTGCAGCATAAAGCCCTGTTCGTGGAGCTCCCGGCCCGGATAAACCTGGGATCCTTCCGGTACGCCGGGTTTTACCGGCAGGCCGGAATAAAAATCGCCGGGAAAACCCCGGGCGATTTTGTGGAAAAAACAGGCAGGCCCATGGTTTATGGAATCACCATTCCCAAAAACGCACCCCACCTGCAGACCGCGATACGTTTTGTTTTGTTTCTCCTGGGCCCGGAAGGACGGGCCATCATGGAAAAGAACGGTCAGGCGCCGGTTTATCCTGTAAAGGTAACCGGAGATATTGAAAAACTGCCTGCCGGAATAAAGGCGTTTCTTCAATGAGAAGCTTTGGAACAGTTTTGTTTGGCCTTGGTTTTATCCTGGTGCTGTTTGTGGCCATGCCGCTTGTCAGGATGATCCTGGCTGCCGATCCTGCAGTCCTTAAAGGGGTTCTTGCTGAAACACGGGTTTACCAGTCGATACTGCTGACCCTCCGGGCGGCTCTGTGGGCTACGCTTCTGTGCGCAGTATGCGGGGTCCCTCTCGCCTATATTCTCGCCCGACGGCAATTCCCGGGTAAAAGCCTGGTTGAGGGAATAATCGATCTGCCCATCATGATTCCCCACACGGCAGCAGGCATTGCCCTTTTGATGGTTTACGGCAAGAGTTTTTTGTTAGGCAGGCTGTTTTCCCGGCTTGGTGTCGGTTTTGTGGGAACCGAAGCCGGCATCAGCCTTGCCATGGCTTTCGTGTCGGTGCCTTTTCTGGTCAACTCCGCAAAAGACGGGTTTTTGGCCATAGACCCCAGACTGGAACGTGTCGCAAGAACACTGGGCGCATCACCATGGAGGGTGTTTCTTAAAGTCAGCCTGCCGCTTGCCTGGAGGTCCATTCTCTCCGGCGCCATCATGATGTGGGCAAGGGGCATCTCTGAGTTTGGCGCTGTTGTTGTTCTTGCCTACCATCCCATGACAGCGCCCGTGCTGATATGGGAAAGGTTCGGAGCATACGGCTTAAAGTATGCGCGGCCGGTTGCCGTGGTTCTGATCCTGATCTGCCTGATCATTTTTTTCGTGCTCAGGGCACTGTCGGCTAAACAGGAGGAGAATTAGTGCTCAGGCTTGATGATATTGTTGTCAGGTTGGGAGACTTTTGCCTTAATTCTGTTTCCCTGAGTATCACCAAAGGGGAGTATCTTGTGCTGCTGGGGCCCACCGGGACCGGCAAGACCGTGCTTCTTGAAACAATAGCGGGTATCCACAGGCCGCGTAAGGGGCGGATATGGATCAACGGAAGGGATGTCACAAGGCAGCCGCCCGAGAAGCGGGGCCTTGGCATAGTTTACCAGGATTACGCGCTCTTCCCGCACCTGAATGTGGAGCAGAACATAGCGTTTGGATTGAGATCAACAGGCATGTCGGAACGGCAGTCGCGCAGAACAATGGAAGATCTCGTCCGGTTTCTTGATATCGGCCATTTGCTTAAACGCAGGCCGGCACAGCTTTCCGGCGGGGAGCAGCAGCGGGTGGCGCTGGCGAGGGCGCTTGTGATGAAACCTTTTTTGCTGCTTCTTGATGAACCGCTAAGCGCCCTGGACAGGGCGTCACGTGACCGTCTCAGGCATGAATTGAAAAGAATACATCGGGAAATAGGTGTCACGATCCTGCATATAACCCATGATCTGGAAGAAGCCCTTTTTCTGGCCGATCGTATGGCAATCATGGAAAATGGTTCCATACTGCAGCACGATCGGCCTGAGGCCGTGTTTGCAAGGCCAAACAGCCGGGCGGTTGCAAAGATTGCAGGTATCCGCAACCTGCTCGAGGCAATACCTGAAAACGGCCGCTGGGTGACCTTTCTTGGTGTGGTGGATATTGAAGATATTTTAAAAAATTGCGCCACAGACCCCGGCCAAAAGATTTGCATAAGTATTCCCGGCTGGAATGTGGAGGTGTTCCCGGGGAAACCTGAAGACTCCTATCTTTGGAAAGGAACCCTGCGTGTTGCAGAAACCAGGCTCATTGGTGATCTGGTTGACCTGGTCCTGAGCGGTGGGAACGGGGGGGATGATATCAGGACCTCGCTTTCGCGGCGTGAATGGGAAACCCTTTCACCGTTTGTCGAACAGGGTAAAAACGTGCCGGTCGGTATCTGTAAAAAGGGCATACACTGTATAATGTAAAACCGCTGACCTGTTTGTGCCTTGTATCATGGTATCATAATACTGTGTTGTTCATCTTTTTGGGGGAGAAGCAGGTTCCTGTTTTAGCCCGAGTGCGCGGAAAATCCCCCTTGATGCCTTTCCGATTGGACAATAGGTAAAGGGGCAGTATCGACACCCGAACAGTGCCAGCAATATTATGGCAGAGGCGAAAACAGCAAGCCAGGCCGCTGTCAGCAGGGCTCCGCCCAGTTTAAAGGCAAATGGAACGGGTATTAAGGACAGGATGGCAAAGAAAACAATATCCAGCCAAAGTCCGACAGCCAGTGGTGTGCCTGGCCTTTTGGCAAAAAAGAAGGGCACCATCCGGCCCGTGATGGCCGAGCAGTTCTTGCCGTAGTAGGGACACCGTGCACATATCAGGTAACGCAGAGGGACAAAAAACAGGAAAAAGGCAGCAAGCCATACTCCAAGCATTGTAAAGCTTGTTTTGTAAAGTATATAAACACCCATACACACGATTACCGGCCAGGGTATGAAGGTTACGATAACAGAATATCCAGGCCATGGGGATTGGGACAGACACTCCTTGCATTCAGCGTTTTTGGACCCGGTGTCAAAATTTCCCATTCTTTAAATTGCAAATGGAGGCACAAAAACAGATCCTGCAGCTTACCTTTCCGGCGCATCTGGTAAAATGTCCATAACAAAGATTGGTTGACAGCCTTTTGCCAAGTTGCAATAACTGATGGCTTGGCAACAGCAATAACAGACATAAGTGGGAGATTTTATTATGTTCAATAAAGAATATGAGTCGATGCATCCTTCAAAAATTAAGGCTATACAGACTGAAAGATTGAAGTGGACCCTGAAGCACGCTTACAACAATGTTCCGCATTATAAAAAGGCTTTTGATAAGGCCGGGTTCAATCCAGACAGGTTTTCGTCGCTTGATGATCTAAAATATGTTCCTTTTTTAATGAAGCAGGATATGAGAGATAACTATCCATTTGGCCTGTTTGCGGTACCAATGGAAAAGGTGGTACGGGTCCATTCTTCATCAGGCACGACAGGCAATGCAACAGTTGTCGGCTATACAAAAAGCGATATAGAGGTATGGGCGGAGGTTGTTGCAAGGGTATTGGTCGCAGCCGGTGGAACCGAGAAGGATATCATACAGGTGGCTTATGGCTATGGCCTCTTCACAGGCGGGCTTGGACTGCACTATGGGGCGGAAAAACTGGGGGCTACGGTAGTGCCAATATCCGGCGGCAATACAGAAAGGCAGTTAATGCTTATAAAGGATTTTGGTACAACCATACTGGCCTGTACTCCTTCATATGCTGTCAACATGGCTGATTATGCAGAAAAAAACAAACCTGATTATGACTTTAAATCTACAAGGTTAAAAGCCGGTATTTTTGGCGCGGAGCCCAGCACTGAAAATATGCGTAAAATGATAGAAACTAAAATAGGCATCGATGCTTATGATATATATGGCTTAAGCGAAGTAATAGGCCCGGGAGTGTCTTGCGAATGTTCGGAAAAGAACGGGCTGCACATATTTGAGGATCATTTTTATGTGGAAGTCATTGATCCGGAAACCGGGGAGGTTTTACCCGAAGGGGAACAGGGCGAGATCGTATATACATCATTAACAAAGGAGGCATGCCCTGTTATCAGATATAGATCGCGGGATATAACAAGAATTTACAGGGATTCATGTAAATGCGGCAGAACACTTGTAAAGATGGAGAAGGTAACGGGAAGAAGCGATGACATGCTTATAATAAGAGGGGTTAATGTATTTCCAATGCAAATTGAATCGATATTAATGGGGATAGAGGGGACAGAGCCCCATTATCAGATAATAGTCGACAGAAAAGGGGCACTTGATGATGTTGAAATAATGGTAGAGGTCAACGAAAAGGTTTTCAGTGATAAACTTGGCGTTTTAACAGCATTGGAAGATAGAATAAAAGACAGAATCAGGTCGGCTTTAGGTATAAGCGTAAGGGTAAAACTGGTGGAGCCAAGCACAATTCAAAGAAGCGATGGCAAAGCAAAAAGGGTGATTGATAAAAGAACATTAACTTAGGGGGCAAAAAGATGAATTTAACGCAACTGTCCATATTTTTAGAAAACAAACCAGGTCGTCTGCAAAATGCCTTAAAGGTATTGGCAGATAACAATATAAATATTTTAACCTTAACGATTGCAGAGGTCTCGGATTTTGGGGTCGCAAGGTTGATAGTAAATGATCCGGAAAAAGCCGTAAAAGAGCTGAGGAGCAGCAACTTCATATGCTCTAAAACAGATGTTCTGGCTATTGAACTTGAAGATGTGCCGGGTTCTTTATTAAAGGCGCTTGAAACATTTTCGAAAAACAGCCTGAATATTGAATACATGTATGCCTTTACTGAAAAAAGGGGCGACAGGGCAGTAATGATTTTTAAGTTTGAAGATATTGAACAGGCAAAAAAGGCTTTGCTCAAAGAGGGCTATAATGTTGTTAAACGGATTGATCTGGCTGGAGAATAGGTAACATGCACAAGAAAATAATGCTGGGCAACGAAGCGGTGGCAAGAGGGGCTTATGAAGCCGGGTGTATGGTTGCCGCAGGATATCCAGGTACACCAAGTACGGAAATATTGGAATCAGTAGCAGCAAACTACAGGGGAATAAAAGCCCAGTGGTCTCCTAACGAGAAAGTCGCCTTGGACGTTGTTGCCGGGGCTTCTGTCGCCGGCGCAAGGGCTATGGCGGCAATGAAGCATGTTGGCTTAAACGTTGCGGCAGATTCCCTGTTTACACTTTCCTACACCGGCGTTAACGGGGGGATGGTAATAGTCAATGCTGATGATCCCGGCGCATGGAGTTCTCAAAATGAACAGGACAACAGGCATTATGCAAGGGCTGCCAAGCTTCCAATGTTAGATCCATCAAGCCCTGAAGAGGCAAGGCAATTTACAAGGATGGCCTTTGATATATCAGAGCAGTTTGACAGGCCGGTTATCGTAAGGATAACGACAAGGGTTGCTCATTCGCAAGGGGCGGTGAATTTAGAAGAGCCCAAAAAGGCAAAATTAAAGCCGTTTGAACGTAATCCAAAGAAATATGTGATGATACCGGCTCATGCCAGGCCAAGGCACCTGTTTGTAGAAGAGCAGGCAAAAAAATTGAAAGAGTACTCGGAAACCTCGGGGCTCAACAGAATAGAGTGGAATTCGCGCAGCACAGGCATAATCACAAACGGGATCGCGTACCAATATGTAAAAGAGGTTTGTCCGGATGCGTCAATTTTGAAAATAGGCATGGTGTGGCCATTGCCGGACAAGTTGATTTGCGAATTTTGTAATAATGTTGATGAGCTGTATGTGGTTGAAGAGCTTGACCCGTTTATCGAGGATTATACCAGGGCCCTTGGATATAAGCCCAGGGGCAAAGAAATAATACCGATCTGTGGTGAGTTGACACCAGAGATAGTGGATATGGCCATAAACCAAAAGGTTCCTGGAAACAAAATACCAAGTTATTATGGAAAGTTGCCTGGAAGGCCGCCCGCTTTATGCAAGGGCTGTCCACATGGTTATGTGTTTAACGTTTTAAAGAAACTGGATCTTAATGTAAACGGAGACATAGGATGTTATACCCTTGCGGTGCTTCCTCCATATTCGGCAATGCATACGCAGACATGCATGGGCGCAGGCATTGGCATGCATGTTGGGTTTGAAAAGGCAAGGGGGGAAGATTTTATAAAAAAAACCGTGGCGGTTATTGGAGATTCCACCTTTGTGCATTCAGGCATAGCTCCACTTATTGATCTTGTATACAACAAATGTCATGGCACGGTTATAATACTGGACAACAGGGCTACAGCAATGACAGGACACCAGGATCACCCTGCAACCGGAAGAACGTTGATGGGAGAGGAAACCCATGAACTTGATCTGGAACTTTTGGCAAAAGCCTGTGGTGTCAGGAGAGTAAGGAAAGTGGACCCAAAGGATGTGGAAACGTTTGAAAGGGTGGTTAAAGAAGAGATTGAGGCAAAAGAGCCATCAGTAATCATTTCACTTAGAAAGTGTATATTAAAAAGATAACAAATGGTGAAACACGACATGACAAATATAATATTTGCAGGAGTAGGAGGCCAGGGAGTGTTGCTTGCAGGTAAGATATTGATGCAGGTGGCACTTGATGCCGGTTATGATGTAAAGGAATCCGAAGTCCACGGAATGGCTCAAAGAGGCGGAAGTGTTGATTGCCATGTAAGGTATGGAGATACGGTCTATTCCCCGCTTGTTGAAAAGGGCGGTGCTGATTATATCGTTGCATTTGAATATGTTGAAGCCATAAGAAAGCTTGACTATTTAAAGGAAGACGGAAAACTGATTGTCAACAGGTTGGCAGTGAAACCTGTTTTGGTTGAGGCAGGCCTTGAAGAATATCCGCAAGATGTGGAAAGCTGGATTAAGGAAAATGTGAAAAACAGTGTGCTGATAGATACGAAGGATGTTTTAAAAGAGGTTAAATCGAGCAGGGCTTTAAATATTGTTATGCTTGGGGCACTGGCCAATTATCTGGCTTTTGATAAAGAGAGCTGGGAAGAAGCAATAAAAAAGACGGTCAAAGAAAAATTTGTCGAAATGAACTTAAACGCTTTTGACAGGATGTTTAAAAAAACAGCCGGGCAGTTAGATATTATGGTGTGATAACCATTTGAAATGACTCGGTTCAAGGAGTATGGGCGGTGCGCCAAAAGTTTGGACAATGTTGTGTTGTAAGCACTTGAAATGTTCGGTTGCGATAGCACATCAATCGTTTAGTATAACAGGTATGGGTATGAATTGGCAACCCAAATAAAGGGAAGAAAACCAATTAAAACCTTCGAAATGGGTAAAAAAACACCATGAGGACCTGATAAAGAAGCTGCTTAAATATACCAACCTGGGAGGCTTTACTGTCCGGCAAGCGCTTGATTTTTACACATCAAAGAATGTGTAAAATATTGTACGTTATTCATTTTTTTTATTGACAACAATGATTTGAATCATGATAATCAAAAAAGCAGGGGAAAATTTAGATTCCAAATATTAGTTTTCAACTCACAGCACTTATAAAAAATGATAAAATTACATTAGCACCCAATTAACAATCGAATAAATTCAATTGGATAGGCCCATTAATAATTTTATTTTTGTGAGCATCGTTTGTGAATGCCTGTAAAATGGGCATTTTCTCAAAAAGAGCAGTGCTAAAAATCTGTAAAATTGTGTAGAGGCGGGGCTGTAGTTTTAACCTTTTTTTGATAATGGCAACCAGAATATAAACGGTTATTGCAATCCAGATTTGAGTTTTAACTGCGTTTTCAGATGTGCCATAAAAAGCTTTGATTCGTAAGTGCAGTTTGATCCATTTGAAAAAAAGTTCAAGTTGCCACCGGCATTTATAAAGACTGGCAATGGTAGTAGCTGGGTGATTGCTTGTTGTTACGAAAGGACTATCAATGAATTTGGATGAATTCAAATCGATTACACCTAAAACCGTTAATTTATATTGTATAAACATGTTGTTACAAGATTTTTAAAAAAGTTAATTGGACAACAGTAATAAAATCATGTTTCACCATATACTGGTTACTTTTTGGATCTTCCTGGTTTTATGTCTCCTTTCGTACGATACATTTTCGATATTAGCCAAACAACGATCAGTTTATACTCATTATTTTCTGCTTATGCTGTACCAACTTGGATTGCTATATTCTAAACTTTTTGAAAGGCCGTCGTCTTATGGGCTATTTGAAAAGGGTTCATGTTGAGAAGTGGGAAGAATTAACCCATGTGCTTTTTTTGGGCACTGGTGGCATCAATAGTTTCAGATCCATCCTTTTCATAAATTCAAAAAGAACATTTATCTGATCCAATTGTTAACGAATTAAAAATTATAAAAATTTTTGTTATTGACGCTTACAATTTTTTTACGCTACCAATCCTTTCATTTTCAGTACGAGAAAAAGCTAACCTTGCTGTTGCAGTGAACGGCTCGTACCTTGCTGCAACTGGACAGCCCGTTAACTAGTTGTAGGTAAAAATGGAATTGATAATACAACAAAGATTTGGAGTCCAATTGGTGTGTTGGGGATATTTATTACATTTAGTCATAGAAAGGAGGTGATGTATTAACATTTGTGGAAATCGTATATTATTCAATAATGGTTAGTGCATTAACTCTGCACTTCTGTAGTCTATGTGCAAGATATTAAAAGGAGGTAAATTATGGCTATCGGGGATGAACTTGCTAGTTTAGATTTTCAATCCATGATTGGAGGTCCTCTCAACGCAGTGATCAAAGCACAGGCACAGTCTGCAATAACGTCTGTTGATTTCATTAAAGCCGTGGGCTTTAATTCTGATGAGGATGGGAATGTCACTGAACCGGTAATGGTATCTTTTAAATACCAGAAGCCCGTTGAAACAACGACAACAGCAGAAGATGGTACTACAAGCACAACAGTAGAGTTTAAGCCTTACGAACTTTCAGTACCGATCCTTGCAATGCTTCCAATTCCATTCATACGAGTTGAGGAAGTTAATATTGATTTCAATGCTAAGATTACTGCAGTTCAGGAAAGTAAAACAACATCATCGCACGGATTGGACGCTGAACTTAAAGCTAAAGCTGGTTGGGGGTGGGGTTCAGCATCACTCAAAGCCAATTATTCTTATAGGAAAAGCACGAGTGCAAGCCAAAAAGTTGAACGTACTTACACTATGGCTGTTCATGTCCGGGCAGTTCAAGATGAATTGCCTGCTGGAACTGAGCGGTTGCTCGGTATTCTCGAAAACAGTATTAAAGAATTGCCTGCTCAATAAACTTAAACGGTTCCCCTTTATTGAATGTAAAAAAATAAAGGGGACCGTTTTCAAAATTTGGTTCCAAACATTGAAGGAGGGTAAAAATAAGGATGGCAGATCTAGGAGAACTCATTGGGACATTTCTTTCTAGCGTTGCGCATGCACGTCGTATTGCGGATGAAGAAACTACAGCCATCGCTGAATACTATAAAGATAATCCCTTGCTCGAGGGAATGAGTGTTCCAAGAATACGTGTTTCTGAATTGACGCTAGAATTACCAGTGCTTATTTTGGGGTATGATGAAGGAAAAGCGCCTATACTTCGGGACAGTTCAGAGATAGTTAAGGCTGTAAATGACGAACTTCAGAATCAATTAAAAATACTTGATCCTCCACAACATGAACAATTTCAAAAGCTCTTTCAAAACAATCTGTTGAATGAACTGAAAAGAATAAAACCAATTGGAACTTCTGGGCAGTATTTCCAACGTGAGCATATCGTTCGAGCCGTTGATAAGGCCTTTTGTAAATCAACTGACGAAATGAAGAAAGTCGTACGCATTCCTCCTGAACAAGCAAAATTTATTTCTAAAAGCATCCAGAGAATTGCTAGCAATATTGCTTTTGAAAAGAAGGGCATTCCACCTAAAATTGATGCATCCATAATCACATCAGAAATAAAGGAACGTGCTTCCGCTGGAAATGTTCCAAGGATTCGGCTTGTGGTTAAAGAGGAAGGATTAGAATGGGATGTTGTTGAACGTTCGGATGGGACTACCAAAAGAACCCTATCACCTGAATAAACATAAGGTTGAAATATGCTTGCATTAACTCGAGAAAGGATTAGTGCTCATCTGCAAAAAGTACCGATTTTAATTGATTTGTACCAAAAACACGATTCAATGTTTATCAATAGAACAGTGATGTGGCTTTTTGATTTGGAGAAGATATTACTTCAAGTAAAAGACCCGTTAGCTTCCTTTGTTGCTATTGAACGAGGAAAATTTCTTGCCATTTCGGATGGATACCGTGACCCAAGTTCCCAAACGATCCCTACTACAAAAAGGAAATCGGGCCTCGTCACGGCAATGATCATCTTAGAAAAAGTAGAAACTGCTCTTTTAAAAAAAATAGATGATATTGATTCTAAGTTTGAAATCTGGCGAGAGAAAATGGCCCAGTTCATTGCTGTAGCAACGAATAGCCACCCTATTCCTCTTCCTCCGAAAGAACCACGTCAAAGTTGGTTAGAAGAAATATGGTGTAACTTCTCCGTTACAGTTGAAACCCAGAGTATGTACAATTATCTAAATACCGTAATGCATAAATCGGATAGACTTTATCTTTTAAATGAACTTATTGAGAACACTTTAAATGGTGATGTGGTTTAATGTAAGCGTAAAAGTAACCCCATCTTCACAAGCGGGCGGAGCCGTGTCAAGATAGCACCAAAAATTTTCAATCACAGGAGGTGCTATTATGGCATGCAAGAGAATCAGCCGCGAGCAGGAGCTGGCCGAGAAGAGACGATATTACTTTGACGTATGGCTTATCCCGGAGATGCGTATAATTGTTGACTTCGGAAACCCTGAGCCGCTTATCGGCATAAACAGCACTGGTCAATCGGACAACCCGTCAAGTCCTCACTACGACGACGGGATAACAGCCTGGCGCAACGGCAAATACCAGAATTTCCCGTTTGCAAGGGGCCTGGTGGAAAAACAGTACAGGGACAAACTGGTGCTTGTCCCAAAAATTTGACAAAAAAGCAGGGGCTGGCGTTTTGTTGCCAGCCCCTTGCTGTCAGCCTTATCTTTGCAACATCTTTAAAATCCCCGGCCTCTGCCTCCGCCCATGCCACGGCCTCCTCCTCCCCCCATGCCACGACCTCCTCCGCCGCCCATGCCACGACCTCCTCCGCCAAGCCCGGCTTTTTCCGCCACGGTAGCGTCGGTTGTCTCCTTCAGGGCACCCTTCTTATACTGTTCAACCGCATCTTTAACGGTCCCGGACAATCCCGTGTAAACTTTAATCCCTGCCGCCGTAAGACCCTGCAGAGCCTTGGGGCCACAGTTGCCGGTCAATACCGCTGAAGCGCCTGCCGATGACACAATGCTTGCGGCCTGGACCCCCGCTCCGCCGCTAAGACTTCCGCCCCCGTTGGGAATGGCTTCAAAGCTCATATCATCGGTATTAACAATCATAAAAAAAGCGCACCTCCCAAAGCGTGGATCGACCTGCGCATCCAGATCTGTTCCCGTTGAACTGACAGCAACCTTCATTCCGGCCTCCTTTTTTGTTTATCCAAAACCGCATCATGAACCAACGGCTTTTCTGTTTTTAATAAATTCGGCTACAGGTGTATGGATACTTACCATCAAAACTTTTCATAAATATCTTATGCAAAAGCCTCCGTTTGTCAGCGGCTGGTCAATGGTAATCATGAGTTCCCAAAACGACAGGAACGCCGAATTTGCCTTCTATCATCTTGGCCATCTCATCCGGACTGATGTAAGGACAGCCCGGCTTCGAATTTACCAGGCAGCTGCTCAAGTAAACAAGGTCCGGCTTGAGCTCCGAAAGCTTGACGGACATGCCAATGTTGGAAACAAGGTTGCGGCCCGGGCATTCACATTTTACAAAACCGATTACTGCCGAAGGCTCATCAAATTTACCTTCTCCCAATGCAGCCGCCTTGAGGCATCTCCACTCTCCAGGACACCCGTATCCCGTGTTCATGTATGCACTGCAACCCACAACCATCACCCTTTTCATAATCACCTCCGTACATTACCTTGTTGACTTTTGTTAAACAAAAAAATAACCGGCTCAGGCCGGTATCGTTTCCATGGCGGCAAATCTTGGCTCGTGAAGAGGCAGCACGATATCGGCCATCTCTTTCACCTGCCGCATAATATCATAGGCTTCGTAAGTATTAACGACCGTCCCCGGCGGAATCAAATCCATCCCCATGGCCCTGATCTGACGGGGCGGGTCGAGGTTCTCATCTATAATGCAAAACCCGGTTATCGCAACAGTGCCGGAACCGGTTTCGATAAGGACCGTAAGCCCACCCTCTGTGTGAACAGGGGTGTGCACCACGCGGATACCGGGAACAATTTCGGTGTCGCCATCTATAATAACTGCACGCCCGCTTTCCTCAACATCCTCGAAGTAATCCTCCACATACCGGATATCCAGCGGATGCGGATCATGAAGATGTTCAAGCTCCTTTTCGTGAACATAAAAAAGGGCGCGCGAGCATTTGTCATCATTTTCACAATGATCATTGTGAAGATGGGTATGTATAACAATATCAACATCCGCCGGGGTCAATCCCCACCGCGCCAGTCCCTCTTCAAAGGTATAGATCCTGCCGCCGATTGCGTTGGCACGTGCCTCAGACTGAACAGGGCTCTTCTCCCCGGTATCCACCAGCACCACCTTGTCTCCACCCTCTATATACCAGCAGTATATAGGGATCGTATAGGTAGTGCCCATACCGGACTGGTATGTCATCATGCTCTTGTCAAACACCTTGGTGCCGGTGACTATGGGATGTATTGTGTAGGTAACCATTTACATCGCCCGTTTTCCGCCACCGCCGCCGCATACCTGGTCATCGCTGATCTGCGGAAGCTTTCCGGCTATCAAATCCTCGACCACAGGCCTTATCTCCGGCCTCTGGTCGTCATGGTAAACCTCGATACCCACCTGCCTGAATCCCGCAAGCGGTCTCATGCCGATACCACCGACAATCAGCGCGTTGACCTTGTTCTCGGCAAGCAGGTTAACAGGAACCATGCATCCACCCTGGACATGCTCGGCGTTCTGGAGTATTGAAACATCCACGATCTCGCCATCCTTCACGTCAATCAGGGTAAACACGTCACAATGGCCGAAATGTCCTGACCTCATCCCATCCAGTCCGCCACTGCCCATGGACGGGACAGCTATTCTTCCGTTTTTCATATACAACTCTCCTTCCCCTGTTTTTTATGTTCATAAAACCCTTCAGGCCGCCGCAACATTCGATCCGAACGTTGCCTTCCGCCTGACACTATTGCCAATCAAACGTCACCGCTCATGGGCGGTGACGCCTGAATCGTTTCCCACAATTGCCTGATGACCTTGTTTACCTGTGCGTCAGGAGCATACTCCAACACTGTTTTTCCTTCTACCATTGCCTTGGTAAACAAAGGGTCAAACGGAATTTTTCCTACAAACATCACATCATTTTGCTTGCACCCGGTTTCTATCCGTGCTGCCTGGTCAGGATTCAGGTCGTACTTGTTTACACACACCATGGCCGGCACATTGAAATGCCGGGCCAGGTCCACGGCCCTGTTCATATCGTGAATCCCGGACACGGTCGGTTCGGCAACTATCAGCAGGGCTGTCGCACCACCCAGGGAAGCGATAACCGGGCATCCCACGCCGGGCGGCCCGTCGGTAAGTATCATATCAAGGCCCTGCTCCTCGGCAATCTTCCTGGCTTCCTGACGCACCAGGGCTACCAGCTTGCCGGAATTTTCTTCTGCGATACCGAGCCGCGCATGCACCATCGGCCCGAACCTGGTGTTGGAGATATACCACTGGCCGCATACCTGTATGGGAAAATCGATCGCTGTTTCCGGACACAGGTCGACACAGACCCCACATCCTTCGCACGATATGGGATCCACCTCAAACGTTTCGGATATGGCATCAAACCTGCACAGCTCGATGCACCGCCCGCACCCGGAGCATCTGTCTTTGTCTATAACGGCTATGCCTCCGCCTTCAAAATCGGTCTGCCGCATAATTTCCGGGGCCATTAAGAGATGAAGATCAGCCGCGTCCACATCGGCATCGCAAAGCACCTTGTTTGCGGAAATTGCCGCAAATGCCGAGGTCAGGCTGGTTTTGCCTGTTCCGCCCTTTCCGCTTAAAATGACAAGTTCTTTCATCTGTGGCTTTCCTTCCCAGTCAAACGGATGATCCTCTCATACAGTTCAATAAATCTTTCCTTCCATTCCCGGCTCTCTTCTACAATCAGGCGTCCACGGGAGTATGTTTCGGCGATCCTCCGGTCAAAAGGGATCTCCATTAAAACCGGAATCCCTTCATCCTTGGCATACTTTTTCACATCTTTATTTCCTATATCCGAACGGTTTATCACAAGGCCGCAGGGCAGCCCCAGCAAACGGACCGCACCGACTCCAAGCTTAAGGTCATGCAGGCCGAACGGGGTCGGCTCTGTTACCATTACTACAAAATCGACCCCCTTTACCGCAGCGATCACCGGGCACGATGTACCGGGAGGAGCGTCTATGATTGTGACACCATCATGATCCTCGAATGACCGCACCTTCTTTATAAGGGGCGGCGACATCGCCTCTCCCACCTGAAGACGGCCATGCACAAACTCAACATCTCCCAGGCCCCTGCCCTTTTCCACCACGCCTATCTTGCGGCTGCTTTCATATACCGCCCCCTCCGGGCACACCTCCTGACATCCGTAGCAGCTGTGGCACAGCTCGGGAAATGTGATGACAGTTTTCCCAAGCACGGCAATGGCCTTAAACCTGCATATTTCCGCACATTTGCGACAGTAGGTGCATTTCTCCTCTGAAACCGCCGGCACAAAGGTCATCAACGATTCCACCGACTCTATGGAAGGCTTTAAAAAAAGGTGCGCATTGGGCTCCTCAACGTCACAGTCAAGCAACCGGACATAAGGGCCAAGCGCCACCGCCAGGTTGGTAGCCACGGTGGTTTTGCCGGTTCCTCCTTTTCCGCTGGCAACACTTATAACCATTCAGCCGACTCCTTTCCTTTGCGCCGGGATATTTTACGGCCCGTCATCAATACCGGGAATACCGGTTCCCCCATGTTTATCACAGCATTACAGCATTCAAATGATCAAGCAGTTTCTTAACATCATCTTTGCCCGGGCAATGCGGAAGCCCCATCAAAACGCCCATCCCCTCGCTGGCCTCGTGAAAATCATCAGAGGACAGTGAAGTTATGGCCGCACAGTTGAGAAGCGGGTTCGATTTAACAAGTCTCTCAACACAGGCAAGGCCGGTCACATCGGCAAGCGTTTCATCCACCACAACAAGGTCAAACGTTTGTTCACCGGCCTTAGCCATTGCCTCTTCACACGAGTTTACCATCGTTATGGCAAACCCGGAGCCGGCACACTCCTCCTTAAGGGTTTCAAAACACGCCTCATCAGTTCCGACGAGAAGCACATGTCTCATCTGTAAACACCTTTTCAAAATTGAGCATCAACAATAGACAACTATTCCCTGTCACCTATCCGGCATCCCGCCTCGGCCCCGTGATAAACATCCCGGGGCCGATTAAGGATAAACGGAGGATACGGCACAAACCCCAAAAAAGCAACCCGCTTTCCGCCCTCGCCGCCGAACGGCTCAAAGCCATACCGTGAATCACACAATGGAAGGTTTACGCTTCCTCATCCAGTTCGGAAAGCCTTGAGCGAATGGCGTCAAGCGAACTCTGCAATGCCTGTTCCTGCTGTTTCAGCGCGTTCTTCTCGTCGGAGGGGAAGGCATAGCCAAAGCCACGCCATGGTCCACCCCATGCCCATGCGCCACGGCCGGGTCCATAGCCTGCACGGGCGCCACGCCTGTAGGCCATGCCCCTGCCAAACCCGGCCGCACCTGCCGGGACTCCACGCCGGCCTGCAGAAGCAGGCAAACAATAACCTCGCGCGCCCCCTGTCATGGGACCCGCGCCCATCGGTCCTGTTCCATCAAATCCTGGCATGGTAAACCTCCTTATAATTAATAAAATGTTACTTCCTGTTGCCGCGGCCACGGCCG
This sequence comes from Desulfococcus sp. 4484_241, assembly GCA_002085115.1. Classification (GTDB taxonomy): domain Bacteria; phylum Desulfobacterota; class Desulfobacteria; order Desulfobacterales; family Desulfosudaceae; genus MZGQ01. Next base: position 11,658 of record MZGQ01000004.1, on the reverse strand, counting down.
CCGGCTCCGCGGCCGGTTCCCATTCCCTGGCCTCTCTGGCCCGTTCCTGCGCCACGGCCACGACCACCTACACATCCACCAAGCCCGCGGCCGGTTCCCGGCCCCTGGCCCATTGGTCCTGTTCCATCTCTTCTTGGCATAACACTCACCTCCCTGTTTCCGATTGTGCAGGCGCGTTTTCCACCACACGCCCGCTTGTTTCCTCTTTGCCGTCCACGACCACAGCCAGGCATAAGAAATTCAGGCTCAAGCCGATCTCCCCTGGCATAGGCCTCAAGCACGGCATCTGTTTCACCCCCAATAAACGGAATCAACTTTATTCCGCTTTGCTCTACAATGAGAGAGGGTGTCCGGGAAATAGCCCCGCAAATCAAAACATCAATGCCAAGCCGGTGCAACTGCTCTGCCAAAACGGTTGACTGGTCAGGGTTAAAACGTTCATGCCGCCTTGACACGACCGCCCCGTCTCTGATCTCGGCCACAAGCAGCCTGCTGGCGCAATCAAAGACAGGCGAAACCCTTCCGTCCCAATCTGTAATAGCTACATTCATCTTCTGGCCCGAACTTTACCGTTTTCAAAGCAGAAACTATTTCCCATTCGCTTGTATAGAAAGCAAGTTGCGTGCCATATATTAAAAAATACCCCTTGCTTATATTTTAATACATAAAAACAAATAGTTATCTTTGCAAAAAATCTGCGGCAAAACCGGTGCCGGCAAGGTATAGTCGCATAAACGCAACTATATATAGTCGCATAAACGCAACTATTTGGCAGAACAAAAAAAGTAAAAACGGTTTACAGGCCGGCACGCCTTGTCGACCGTCCGTCCTGTGGCGGAAGCTCAATGCCGAGTTTTTTAATCTTGCGGAATAACGTACTTTTGTGGATACCAAGGTGGCGGGCAGCAGCACTCCTGTTATAGTTATTCAAGCGCAGCGCCTCCATTATTGCTTTGGCTTCAGCGTCCCTGGCATGGTCGCCAACCGTAACGGTCAGCGAAGAACCGGTGTGTGTGCGTATCAATTCGGGCGGAAGATGCTGCACACCGATATGGCTGCCCGTGCACAACACAAAGGCATACTCAATAATATTTTCAAGCTCTCTTATGTTGCCAGGGAAACTATAGGCCATGAGGGCTTCGAGCGCATCCTGATCAATGCCGGATATCGATTTTTTCTGCAGCCTGTTTAAACGGGCAATAAAGTGCTCTACAAGCAACGGTACATCCTCCATGCGCCGTCTCAGCGGGGGAAGCTTCAGCCTTATCACGTTTATGCGATAAAACAGGTCCTGCCGGAACTCCCCGGCTCGAACCATACTGTCAAGGTCCCTGTTTGTTGCCGTTATCACCCGGATATCCGCCTTTTGCTTTTTTACCCCGCCAAGGGGCATATACTCATGTTCTTCCAGCACACGAAGCAGCTTCACCTGAAAAGCCGGGCTGGTGTCACCTATCTCATCCAAAAACAGGGTCCCTCCCTCGGCCGCGGCAAACAGGCCGGGTTTATCCTTAACGGCATGGGTAAATGCTCCTGCCTTGTAGCCGAAAAGCTCTGACTCAAGCAGGGTGTCGGGAAGCGCACCGCAGTTTATTGCGACAAAAGGCCTGCCGCTTCGATGGCTCAACCCGTGAATCGCCCTGGCGGTAAGTTCCTTGCCGGTACCGGTTTCACCCTCGATAAGAACCGTGCTGTCACTGTCTGCCACCTGTGGGAGAACCCCCAGCACCTTTTTCATGGCCGGACTTCTGCTCACAATATCTCCCATCCTGTAGCTGCCGGACAGCTCTTTTCGCAACTCCTCCACCACGCTGTGGTCACGGAAGGTTTCAACACACCCTATCACGTTTCCATCCCTGTCCCTGAGAAGCGAAGTGGAGACCGTAACCGGGATCCGCTTTTTTTCGCTGTTCACGATATAGGTGGAGGTGCTGACAAACGGCTTTCCCTCCCTGCGGGTACGTTTCAAGGCGCATTCCCCTTCACACATGTTGGACCGGAAAACGTCCCAGCAGTACTTTCCGATAGCCTCATCCCTGGGGATACCGGTTATCTCTTCAGCCGCACGGTTAAAGGAGGTAATACGCCAGTTGTTGTCAACCGTGAACACACCATCGGAAATACTTTCCAGTATGGTTTCCGTAACATCGGGAGGCAGGCGCCTGTCGGTTTTACTCTTTTTCATCAAACAAATTTCCCATGCCGCACAGAGACTTTCGAACGGCGCACGGTTTTCCAAAAGGATATAATCATAAAAGCCCCATGTCGGCCAGCGCTTCCCTTGCTCCACGTACCCCCTTGACGAGGCGGGCGTTCATGCCGCAATCAACAGCGGCCCTGACGTTGGCCTGGCCGTCGTCAAGGAAAACCACCTCATCCCCGGGACACCCCAACCCTTCCAGCACATGCAAAAACGCCTTCCTCTCCGGCTTGACCATACCCATCTCAAAGGATGTAAAAGTTTTTGAAAAAAAGCCGAGTATGTCAAAACGGCTTGCAAGCACATCCCAATGGACCGGATTCGTATTTGAAAAACATGCAAGAAGGTATCTCTCCGATAGCTCTGAAAGCAGCTCCCTGCTTCCGGGGTACAATCCGCCGACAATATCCCGAAAAGCCCCTTCGAACTTCTCATCCGGCCAGCTTAGCCCCATCTCCTTTTCAAACTCATCTTTAAAGGAGGCAAAATCGGTGTCACCCCGTTCGAATCTGCGCACAGCGGGAGAAACACGCCACTTTTCAAGCAACTGCTCCGGTGTCAGCCGGTCACTTGTCCAGTTCGAAAAAACAGAGTCCCATGACAGTTCAAACAGGACCCCTCCCAGGTCAAAAATTATGGTAGTTATCCTGCTCATACAAGATACCGAGTTTATTTTTCTCTTGCGTCTTTACACCTTTGCTATTTATATACGCATATTATAAGCACGAACAGCTATTTTTCAAAAAAATGGCATCACCTTGAAACATGCCGCAAAGAGTTGCTTTTCCACCTGCGATACGACGCGGATTTGTAACATTCCACCGGTGTTCCGGACAGATGTGTGGCTGAAAGCTCGATAAGGGTAGGACTCGTGCCTGTGAACGCCATCCACTTTTCGGCAGATGCCCGGTTGTAGGAGCGTGCCAGAGAGCGGCTGTTATAAAGACCGCCAAAGACCGCAAGATTGCCTTGTATCAGAAATACAGCCGCAATGGCCCCAAAACTTCTTTTTCAACAAAGCTGCTATGCGCATGCCCGGCAAATGAAACGGACGAAAAATGTACACGCACTTTAAAAAACGGATCCTGACCGGGTCGTCCGGGCCGGAAAATAAAAGCCGTATCTATCAAGGCGGCTGTGGAAAAGGGCATCAACAAAAATCCGGAACCATTTGTAAAGAAATTCAAGCATCTGTTTTTAATCGGCTATATCTTTCGGGCGGACGATGATCTGCACCTCTTTCACCCCGTCAACGGCCATGGCCAGTTTTTCTATATTCTTTTCAAGCGAGATGTTGCGGGATTCGATTTCCGATGTTTTTATTGTGACCCTCCCATCCGAGGCAGAAACCGCTACATCCGGTTTCAGATCGACAATAGCCGCCTTGACCACTGCTGCAAGAGCCAGGTCTTCTATCATTTTCTGCGACTCAGGAGTTGTTCTGAACTCTTCAAGACTTACTGTATTGCAGATAATGTCTGCCGCAATGTCTACACTTATTTTTTTTATGTGAATAACAAGGTCATATAGGCTGGGGTCCCATGTGTCTATTCCGTAGAGGTGCAAACTCCATTTCCTTCGCTCCTTGTCGTCTTTTTCCAGTATATGGGCCGCTTCCTTTTCTGAAATCCCCTCCCGTTCCATCTCGAGCCGGACCCTGTCCTTGAAATCAGCGATGATCCTGACCTTCAGAACATGGGGGACTTCGCTGACAAAGAAATGGCCTGCAAGACCACAGTAAACCACGTTATCATTCTTAAAATGGTTTAAGATGGCCGCTTTTATGAAAGATATATATTTCTCTTTCCCATATCCAAAACGGCTCAGGATCGACGGCGCATCATGAATGGCTCTCACCAGTTTGACCTCGGGGATATTGAATTTTTCCGATGCCTCGATAAGCACGTCGCGGGAAATACACTCGTAGCCCAGTTTTTGCGCGACTTTTTCAGCCACTGCCTGTCCTTTGCTGTACGAGCCTCTGGAGATTGTTATGATAGCCATTTTTTTGGCCCTCCTTTCTTATTTTTACTATAGGGACAGAATACATCATCTTTGTCCCATAATATGAAGCTTAAACAGCTTAATCCGGTTAATTCGATTTCACGGGTTGCTCTGCTCACAGGCCGGCCTGCGGCATACAGCTGCAAGGCGTCGTTATAAAGCCGTAATTATTTACTACAAATGTCGGGCAATACGGCAGATGTAATCAAGGCGGTTTACCCGAACACTGAAATCTTTCGGCATCCAATTTCAAAAAAATTCCTCACACACCGGCAGGACAGTCTGCCGTTGTTTGTTATGAAGGATTTTCCCGCCGTTTTTTTGCTTTTGCAACAGCCGTTTTTATTTCTTCAATCCTGAAAGGCTTTGCGATAAAATCATATGCCCCCTTGGTAAGCGATTCCCGAGCGGTTTCCATCGTGGCATAGCCTGTAATGACGATAACCTCGCTCTTCGGGCATCTGTCTTTTACCCTTTCCAGGAAAGCCATGCCGTCGATTCCTTCCATCTTCAGGTCTGTAATGAAGATATCAAAACAGGTCTCGTCTACTCTTTTCAAAGCCGTCATGCTGTCGGTGAAGGTTTCCACTTCGTAACCTTCGTCTTCAAGCTCCGGTTTAAGGCGGTTCCCGACAATCGCCTCGTCGTCCAGAATGCATATGGTCGTTTTTGCCATGTTCCCTCCTTGTTTATTGTGGGTTGGCGGGATTGTCTATCTGTTCCATGAACTTGTTAAAGTAATAATCAATATCTTCGTCATTTTTCAGTAAAACGTCAAGCTGCCTTGTAAAACCGATGAGTTTCCCGATTACAAAAAGCTGCCTTGCCATATTTTCTTCCATCAGGTTGACAGAACTTGCGATAACAAGATCACCGGTTATCTCCACCTTGAAGCCGATCACCTCCAGAATTTTTGCAATCAGACTGGCCCTTCTTGATCGGCGTGTTATATCGGTCACACCCCCTGCGAACCTGAAGGAGATATTGTTATTCTGGGGGGAGCTCCCTATGGACGCAATCACTGTTGTGAAGTGGTAGCCAAGCGGCATGCTAAGATTCACATAGTCTGCACCCAGGACGGCCAGGTTGACGTTGGGCAGTGCGTTTCCCATGATTTCGGTGCCCTGCGTTCTTGTCATGCTGGACATGAACCCCTTCATATCCACGGGAACCGGCTCGGTACTCCAGGTGCCAGGTGAACTCAGCCCTTTCCATATAGCCTTCATCGGAATGGATGTTATATCTTCCGGATCCACACAAACTTCTTCTTTTGCGGTTTTCGCAAGACCGCCGCCGATATCGATAAGCACCAGGTCAATCGGCATGTCAGTTTTAAGCCGTTTCCCGCCACGTTTTATAAAAGACCGGGAATTCTTGCCGCTTTTCACAAGTGACTGAAATGCTTTCTCATGTATAAACCTCATAACATCGTGAAGGGTGCGGCAGCCTTTGGGGGTAAAGTTTGGGGCATCAGGATTTGTAAGATAAAGAGGCGCTATTTTTTTTAGCAGTCTGCGCAGGATCTGGAATTCCGGAGTTGTTTCAAAGCTGGGCTTTTCAAGCAGCTTGTAGCGTATGAGTTCCTGGACGATGCCTTCATAGACAATGTTTTTTTCAGTGTCAACCGTGATCTTCCGGCCTGCTTCCAGCAGCTGGGTTGCGATCTGGGCCCCTACAATTGTTGGAATCCTGAACTCACGGGCAACGGTCGCCATGTGTCCGGTTACTGAGCCGATATCGGTGATGACCGCACTGGCCCGTGGTATCGCCCTGGCCAGCCATGGGGGAGAAAATTGTGAAACCAGCACCCCTCCCTTGGGGAACTTGCCGAGATCCTGTTCATCTTTTACTATATACACCGGGCCTGCTCCGATCCCCCGATATGCAACCATTCCCCTGTTCCTGAAGATTACAGGGTACCCATCTGCCACATTTTTCTGCTGTGTATGTTGCGCCAGGGCCGATGCAGGTATATTAAGTTGCCTGGCCTGGAGGATCCAAAGCTGCCCATCTTCATCTATGCCCCACTCAATATCCATGGGGACCTTAAAGAATCTTTCGAGTAAAAGCCCGGTATCCATTATTGCCGCTATCTCATCATGGGTAAGGCAAGGATCTTTCATGGGAGAAACATCCGGTTCTTCTGAGGCCGGGGAGTGTGTCTTTGAGCCGACTTGCTGATTCACCACCGTGTAGGGATGGTTGCGCAGGACGCGAAACGTGTCAACCTCCGAGTCACCGCCAACGGCCTCTCCAATCCCGGAGCCGGCGCTGAGGATACTTTCATCCCGGTCAGGGTCGTTTGGGTCGAGCGTGAACAGGACCCCGGAAACGCGGCTTTTCACCATTTTTTGGTATAAGACCGGCATTGCCATCTCAAGTGACAGTATATCCATTTTCAGCCGGTATTCAAGGGCTGCCTTGCTGTACAGGCTTGCCAGCACTTTCTTGTAACTGGACAGCAGTTCATGGAACTGGACATTCAACAAGGAATCGTGAATTCCGGCAAAGCTCAGGCTACCGTCTTCACCTATACCGCTGCTGCGAACCGCAAGACGGCACCTATCCTGCCTTGCACCGCAAAGTTGTTCTCCCGCGGCAAGTAAATGGCGCCTCAGGGAGGGGGGGATCTCTCCACCGAGCAGCTTAAGCCTGAGACCGTTTGAAATCGATTCTATTGCTTCAGGCTCGTTTTTACATTTTTCAAGTGCGGTATCTATCGCCTCGAACAGGTTGTTGTAAGCCAGGTAATCTCTGAAACCGCCTATGGTGACAACGAAGCCGTCAGGTATGCCTACTTCTGACAGGGCCATGATTCTTGAGATGTTGTAGGCCTTACAGCCGACAACGTCTTCCATGCCATCTTCTATTTTGTCCAGGAAGTATATTTTGGGGACCTCGGAGGCGGTTATCTTCCCGGAGAGATCTGCTTCGAGCTTTTTTATAATCCCCTCTATTACGCCATAGAGTTCCGGGTAACGGTTGTCTGTTATGTAATTCAGGTTATAGGCGTTTCTTCGGACAAGCTCTGCAAGTTTTTTAACATTGTCAGACAGGTATTTCTTGTCGAATATAAAATCCCCGCCGGTTTTCCCGTCCATATCAGCGATGATCGCAAGGGCAGCATTGTTTTTTTCAAGTATGTCCTGAAACCAGATAAAAAGATCGGAAAAGGGGACCTGTTTTTTTTTTCCTTTTTGCAGCAGGCCTTTTAAAGAAGAAAACGAGCTGCCGAGGCTTGACATCAATGTGCCCCTCCTTCATCCCTGAAAACCAGTCCCATGGTTATTCCGACAAACAGCGCAATGATAACGCACAGGATCCCATAAAGGAGGCCATGGTTGTATGCCATTTTGTGTATCTCCTTGACAACACCGATTTTGTGCACGGGCATTTTCTGGGTGGTGGTGGCTTCCAGTTTACCGTTATGGAAAACACTTATGACGATGTTATACTCCTCCGGCACAATGGATGAGGGCATAAAGAATTCAGCCTTGAAACAGCGTGCCCCGTCTTTGGCCTGCGAATACTGCACCGCTCCTTCCATCTCTTTGTACAGGCCGTCGGCTTGCTTGAGCTGAACAAATGACGGAAAGATGGTATCAGGAGATACTGTTTCAGGTTTTACAACCATTCTTCTTTTTATTTCGTTGATTCCTATCCCCATGGAAGAAAGCACGGGAAGGAGGTCCTTTCCCTCCGGCAGAAGCAACATGTAAAGGAAGGGAGCCTTTTCAAGCTCGACTTTTTGTACGTTCATCCAGAACGGGCCGACCCGGCCTTTCATGTTGAACACGCTTTTTTTCTCAGGGCCCTTGATCTCAACCACGACATCCCGACCCGGCAGGATTGGACCGGCAATGCTAACCCGCTTGCCGGAAAAAAAGAGGCCTATATTAATCTGCGGAGGAGTTACCGTTGCAGCCGGGGACAGCGCCGGTGATGCTGTTTTGGCGCAGAACAGTATTACTAACATACCAAGCAGGACGGTGGGAATTTTTTTTATGTTATGCATTCTATTCACCTCCGTAGTAAGAGAGCAGACAATGGGGTTCCACTAACAGGGTGATGAGCATTTTCACCATAACGATAAGAACAAGCGACGCCAGCAGTATCTTGAGCTGGTCGCCCTTCAACCGTCTGCCCAGCCTGGTGCCGAGCTGGGCGCCGACAGTTGACCCCAGCAGAAGAAGAAGTGCGAGGAGAAAATCCACGGTGTGGTTGGAATGGGCCTGCATTATTGTAACGTCCACGCAGGTGAAGAGTATCTGGAACAGGCTGGTGCCCACAACAACGTGCATGGGCATCCTGAGCAGGTAAACCATAACCGGGACCATTATAAATCCCCCGCCCACACCCATTATGGCTGCCAGTATACCCACAAGAGCACCAAGGGCAAGCGGGACGACAGGGGATATAACGATTCCGGACTTTGCAAAGTTTGTTTTAAAAGGCATGCTGTTCATCAGGCGGGCATAGACTGACTCCTTTTTTTCCACCGGGGGAACAGATTCGGCCGGTTTTGATGCCCTGAGGCTTTGCAGGCTTTCTATGAACATGTAGCCCCCGACACCGCCAAGCATAATGACGTAGGTGATCTGGATCAGGAAGTCGGCGTTTCCGAGCTGCCTGAGCACTTTTATGATCTGAACGCCCCCGGTGCCCCCGATAACACCGCCTATGAGTAAAAGAAACCCCATTTTGAAGTCAACGTTGCCAAGCTTGTAATGGGCGTAGGTCCCCGATGCGGATGCCGCTACAATCTGGTTTGAATCGGATGCCGCAGCTACAGTGGGGGGAATACCGATCATGATAAGCAGCGGTGTCATCAGAAAACCGCCGCCAACGCCGAACAGTCCAGAAAGAAGCCCTACAAGAAGTCCAAGTCCGATGATTACCGGCAAAAGAACGCTGTGGTGCGCAATAGGCAGATAGATATACCAAGACATATAGGCTACCTCCGTTATTTAGCCTGGATGTTTTTGTTTTATGGAATTTTTACATGGCTATATGTATCCATAAAAACAGCTTGTTTTAGGATTCGTGCATCAAACCCCTGGTTCCTAAAAATACAAAAAAAAATTGTTACCATAAAAGGGCGGTGAAGTCTACCAAAATGTGTAACCCCAAAATCCACAGATTGGTCTTTGTAAAGTTATCTTGAAGGTCACGGCAGGTAAAAATTTTTTTTCCGTGCCCCTTGGACGCTAAAATTTCACCAAATTATCTCTTATTACCGGGGCATACAAAGCAATGCCCCCCCAAAGGGTTAGGGCACAGCTTATCCCCTGGATAGTAACGGCAGTAATGGCGGTCTTTTGAACTGTTTTTCATGCCATGACAAATTCCAGGGATATTCACTTGAAGCAACAAGGTTTTCGATAATTATCCTGCCAATCGCAGAGCTTGGGGGTAAAATGCGTTTTTCAGGGCCGCCACCGGAGGATCGGCAAAGCAACTTGAAGGAGGGGAGGGAGCGGGCCTTATTCCCGGTTTACAGGCAGAAGCACCGTAAAGGTGGTGCCCTTGCCGGGCTTGCTTTTGACTGTGATCTGTCCGCCGTGTTTCTTGATAATTCCGTAGCTGACCGACAGCCCCAGACCCGTTCCCTTGCCCACCTCCTTTGTCGTGAAGAACGGGTCGAAGATGTGCGGAAGGTCTTCGTCGGAGATACCCACGCCTGTATCCCTGATCTCTATCTTTATTCGGTTATCGTTTTCAAGGCCGGCCCGAACGGTTAGGTCGCCGCCATTGGGCATTGCCTGGACGGCGTTGGTGATCAGGTTTAAAAAAACCTGCTGCAGCCCCTGGTGGTTCCCGTTGATTTTCGGCAGGTCATCGGCAATCTCATAATGCAGGCGTATTCGGGACAGAGTGATATGATTTTTGGCGATCCGGATGGTTTCTTCAAGTAACGCTGCAACATCCAGTTCCTTGTAGCTTGATGTTTCGGCCCGGGAAAACTCCAAAAGATTTTTCACAATATCACTGGCCCTGAGGGCCTGAGTCAGTATATCTTCCAGGAGTTCGGAGCATTTTTCGGGGGTGGGCTTTTTTCTTCCTACAAGAGAATCCACGGTCAACACGATATTGTTTATGGGGTTATTCAACTCGTGGGCTATACCGGATACGAGTGTGCCAAGAGATGCGACCTTTCTCGAGTGTATGATCTGTTCCTCCCTGGCCTCAAGCTCCCTTGCCATCCTGTTGAATGCGGTTATCAGGTGGTCAACCTCGTTTTTATCACGCCCATCCCAGGATATGGGGCCAAAATCGCCAAGGGCGACTTTCTCCGTGGCTTTCTCAATTATTGCAAGCGGTTTGACAACTTTTTTTATGATCAGCCTTGCACCGGAAGCAAACAAAAGAAACATAGCCCCCATGAAGACAAGTGGCCATCTTAGAGCATTTTTAGCTCCCTGTGCAATCTGGGTCCTCTTTGCATGCAGCAACATGGCAGTCTCATCCACCAACTGCTTCCCAATAGTTCTTATCGCCTTTTGTTTTTTTGCATCTACATTGTATTCACTTTCCGGCATGCTCAGGATCTCTTTATAGAAGACGGAATAATTTTTTATTCCACTGTTTAACCTGGAAAGTTCCATCCGGTCGGAAATCGTTTGTAAATATGCACTGTTCCCTGTGAGAAGTCTTTCGGCCGTGTCAAGGTAATACTTTATAAATTTCAAGCTTTTTCTGTCGTGGTACAGTAAAAAATTTTTTTCATACCTTCGCATTTCAAGGATCGTATTGTACAGATCCTCGGTCAGTTCAAGCTGCCTGATGCTCCGGTTGACGTTGTTTACGCCGAGATACAATACGGGAAAGTTCAGCAGCAGGATAAAAACGCCAAGATAGATGAAAAGGTTCAGCTTGTATTTGAGCGATGTTCTTTTTCTGTGGTGGGCCATGGTTTGCGGAACTCCGCATTTTGTGGGTTGTTGTTTCTTGCCCCGGGCGTGATTCCCGGGGTTTTATTGGTGCCCCCGGCAGGAATCGAACCTGCGGCACATGGATTAGGAATCTGCTAAAAAGCGTTTTTCCCGTTTTTCATATTTTATCTTTTTCCTTCAAAACCCTTGACAATGCAAGAATTTTCGGTTATTGTATTTGCAAACGTTTGCAAAAAATAGGAAGCCTTTTCTTGTCTGTTTGTACCTTTTTTGTACCCCCAAAATTGTGTAATGGTCCAGTAAAAACGGACACTCCATTTGACACTCCATTTTGGTTTTTCAGATATATTTTATTGTAACCTTCAAAAAGCATCTTGACAAGCGATCCGCTCAGGCGGGGCATGACTTTCACTCCATTTCCCCGAGATTCCGTTACAGCCATGCCCCACCTTCGCTTGTGTATTTGCAACAACCACAACGGATCAATCCCGTCCCTGTCTAAGCAACCTTTAATAAATTCTGTCTTTCATACTCCATGGGGCTTACGTAACCCAGCGTGGA
>MZGQ01000044.1 GCA_002085115.1 Desulfococcus sp. 4484_241 | reverse complement strand
GCTTGGCCTGCGGCTTCCCTTGCAAAATTGCGTGCCGGGCGTTGCCGGAAACTCGCTTCGCTCAAACAGTCCGGCAACTTCTCCCCCGGCCCTGCAATTTTGCTTCGGCTGCGCTGCATGGGATAAAAGATCGCAGCCGCACAACAATGAAGACCGACTGGTGGAGATATGGGATGGGAAAGTTGCCTCTGGTTCTTTGATAGCTTCATATTACCATGCTTTTTTTGGCGCAAAGGCCAGGGCAAATGGCCTTTGCGGGTTTTCCGCTATCATAGATATGTCGTCAAAAAACGGTATTCTTAATCTTTTTTGCGTTTGCGCACTCTTTCAACTACTTCGGGCAGTTGTTCCATAAGGATATCGACCTCTTTTTCCGTGGTGTACCTGCTTAGACTTATTCTTATTGAACCCTGTGATTCCATAAAGGAGATGCCCATTGCGCTCAGGACCGGAGAAGGTTGGGCCGCTCCGGAGTGGCAGGCGGCTCCGGAAGATACGCATATGCCCAGGCGGTCGAGTTCTCTGACGATTTCACTGCCGTTTGTCCCGTCAAAGCTTATGTTTGATGTGTTGATGAGCCGTCTGGCGTTCCGTCCGTTTATCTTCGAACCTGGTATGGTATCAATGATACGGGCCTCCATCCGGTCCCGCAGTGAGCGTATTGCTGTGGCATGACTGTTTAATCCTTCAGCCGCCAGCTGTGCCGCCTTGCCCATTCCCACGATGGAAGCCACGTTTTCCGTTCCGCTCCTTTTTCGGTTTTCCTGCCCGCCGCCACGGAGCAGTGGCACAAATGGAGTGCCCCTTCGTATATAAAGCGCTCCGATCCCCTTTGGGGCGTGGAACTTGTGGCCTGAAAGCGATAACATCGATATACCGGTCTGTTTTACGTCAATGGAGATTTTGCCGGCTGCCTGGACTGCGTCGGTGTGAAATATTACGTTCCTGTCGGAAAGTGTTTTTGATATTTCATCCACCGGGAAGATCACCCCGGTTTCGTTGTTGGCCCACATCAGGCTGACAACGGCAGTGCCCGGGGTAACGGCGTCCCGGAGCGTGCGCGGGTCAAGCTCTCCATCTGCGTTTACCGGCAATACTGTTATCCTGTATCCATGTCGGGCAAGCCAGGAACACGGCTCTTTTATCGCCGGATGCTCAACAGCTGATATAACGATATGTTTTTTATCCGGGCATGCTGCAAGCGCGCCGAATATCGCAGATGTATCGCTTTCCGTGCCGCAGCTTGTAAATACTATCTCGTCGCTGTGTTGTGCACCTATAAGGTCGGCCACCTTCCGCCTGGCTTTTTCTATGTGTCCTGCCACTTTTCTTCCAACAGAGTGTGAGCTTGAAGGATTGCCGTAACAGGAGGTGAGAAATGGCAACATCGCCTCCACAACCTCAGGCGCGATTTTCGTTGTTGCATTGTTGTCAAGGTAAACAGGGTACATTGCACACCTTTCACCGGTTTGGTTAAGTTAAATGGTACTTTATCCCATCTGCCGCCTTTTTGTTTAACCGTCGCACCACGCCGCGCCGTTATGAATCATATGCCGCAAAAACAGGTTTTGGATTTTTTTGGCGCCGGACATATATTTTTTTGTTTTGCAAGGGTGCTGTATTTAACATGTGCTGGTGCCTCGGCAAGCATATAAACCCAATCTTTAAGAATACCACATATGCTTTTAAAAAAATATCGATTTGGTATAGGATTTGGGCGGTCGTACAGCCTTGTGTTTAACGCAGTGATTCACGGGAACAGCTATGATTGCCGTATTGATGAGTGGCGGTGTTGATTCTTTTGTTGCGGCGCATCTGCTTAAAAAAAGCGGAGCCGATGTGGTGGGAGTACATTTTAAAACAGGCTACGAAAACGCTGATGCTTCCAGGCTGCAGGAGATAGCCGCACTTGCCGGGGTCCCACTTGTGTTTCTTGACTGTGAAAGAGAGTTCAAAAGAAAGATAGTTGATTATTTTATAGGCTCATACCTTGATGGAGAGACGCCCAACCCCTGTATTGCCTGTAACCGTCTTATCAAGTTTGGGGTGTGTGCCGATTATGCGGTATCCATTGGAGCAGAGGCCATAGCCACCGGCCATTACTGCTCTGCTGTCAGGGTTGGCAATCGGACCGTGCTTGGAAGGGGGGCTGACACTGGAAAGGAGCAGAGCTATTTCCTTGCATTCCTGTCGCAGGCACAGCTTTCCAGAGCCGTGTTCCCGCTGGGTAATATGAAAAAGAGCGATGTTAAAAAGCTGGCGCATGATCTTTCGTTTCCCTTTCTGACACAGGCCGAGAGCCAGGATGTATGCTTTATCCGTGACACCGGTTACGCAAGGTTTATAGAGGAACACGCAGGGATGGAATTTTCACCGGGACATATACAGGACACAGAGGGCAATATAATAGGCAGGCACCACGGAGTGCACCGCTTCACAATAGGCCAGAGGCGGGGGATAAACATTCCGTCATCCCGGCCATACTATGTCGCCGCCATAGATACCAGGCGTAATCTTTTAACGGTCGGGCACAGGGAAGACCTTTTTGTTTCAGAGTTTATGGTGAGAAATGTGAACTGGCTTTTGGAACCGCCGGACGGTTCACTGGATCTCCTGGTAATGGTGCGCTACAACCAGACTGCAGTAAACGCCCGTGTGGTTCCGGTTGATGGCGGCCGGGCACGTGTGTTTTTCGCTACTCCCCAGTTTGGGGTTGCACCGGGACAGGCGGCTGTTTTCTATGATGGAGACACAGTTCTGGGCGGAGGAATAATAACGAGGGACTTTGGCCGAGCTTGTTGTAATAAGCAAAAACAATGAAAACATTTACCATAACGACCCTTGGTTGCAGGGTGAACCAGAGTGAATCGGAATCCATGGCAGCCGCGCTCCAGGCCGATGGCTGGACAGATGCTGCCGGTCACGGGGCCGCCGATCTTTGTATTATCAATACCTGTACTGTAACTTCCAGGGGTGCGAGGCAGTCCAGGCAGGCGATACGTCGTGCCAGGCGTGAGAATCCGGATGCTGTTGTTATCGTAACCGGTTGCCACGCCACCGTTAATGCAGAAGAGATAGAGGCGATGGGGGTCGCAGATTTTATTGTAAAAAACAGAGAAAAATTTACTGTCTGTGAAATAGCCGGAAGCCTCTGTGAGGGCTCTTCAGAAGCCATGAACCGTGCCACGGATGTGACCGGGGTTGGCAGTGATTGGCCTGCGGGTTGTTTTACGGCTTTGCGTTCTTCTACGGCAAGAACCCGGCCTGTTTTAAAGATACAGGACGGGTGTAACTCATATTGCACGTACTGTATCGTTCCTTTTGCAAGGGGGGCAAGTGTAAGTATGCCTGTAGCAGATGTTGTCAAGACTGTACAGGCAATGTCAGAAGCCGGCCGCAGGGAGGTCGTGTTTTCGGGTATCCACCTTGGCATGTACGGCGCCGATCTTTCCCCCAGGGTTTCGCTCCTGGACCTTTTGCGCGAGGTCTACCGGCAGCGGATTATCCAGAGGGTCAGGCTGAGCTCTATCGAGCCGCATGAGCTTGGTGACGATCTTATACGTTTTACCTCAGACACCGGGTGGGTATGCGACCATTTTCACCTGCCGCTTCAGAGCGGTTCGGACAGGATCCTTAACCTGATGAACCGGCCCTATACCGCCTCGTTTTATGCAAAGCGGGTTTATGAAATACGCAAGTTCCTTCCTCATGCTGCAATTGGCATGGATATCCTCGTAGGGTTTCCCGGTGAGGGGAAAAGGGAGTTCGGCGAGACACTTTCGCTGGTGAGGGATCTGCCGGTAAGTTACCTGCACGTGTTTCCCTTTTCACCACGGCGGGGCACAAGGGCGTTTAAAATGGAGCCGAAAGTTCCCGATTCGGAGATTCGTGAAAGATGCGCGCTTCTGCGGGAGATAGGAGCAAACAAGAGACACGTTTTTGGCATGGCCAACCATGGACGGAAACTCTCTGTGGTGGTGGAGGAGAGCAGGGACAGGGCAACAGGCCTCCTCAAGGGGATGGCGTCAAACTACCTGTCGGTTCTGCTTGACGGGCCGGATGACCTCAAAGGCCTTCTTGTGGACGCGATCGCAGATGGCCAGCATGATGGGTTGAGAATCTGTGGCAGAGTGGTCGGACAGAATGCCGTATAAAATTTTCATGCACAAATCGTGCAACTGTATGCAGTGGGAGCCTTTTGTGCTTTGTCAGAAACCGCGCTCCTTTCTTATGGTTTCATACGCATCGTGTATTTCGCGGAACTTGTCTGTTGCGAATTTTATAAACTCCTCTGGCAAACCCTTTGCCGCAATCTTGTCGGGGTGGAACTGGGCTACCAGTTTCCTGTACTGGCTTTTTATCTTTTCGTCAGGGTCGTTTCTGCTGCATTTGAGTATTGCATAAACAGATTCGCTTGTTTTCAGGTGCCGTTCTTTTATCCGGTTGTAGGCTGTTTCGCTGTAATGGAAAATAGAGACCGCCGAGAGTATAAGTTTTTCCTCCGGGTCGCTCAAAACTCCGTCTGCAACTGAAACCCGCACCAGAATATCCAGCATCATGTCTATAAGTTCAGGCCTGTCGCGGAAACGTCCGTAAAACTGCAGGGCGAATGCGTCAAAGGAGTCTGTCGAATTCAGCGCTTCGTTGAATATTCTTGCTGCGACCTGCTTGTTGCTTTCGGTAAGAGACAGGTCGTTTGTCATGAAACGGTTTATCGTTTCAGTTTCTTCCTTTGATACCCGGCCGTCAGCAGCAGCCAGCTTGGCAAGCATGGAAAAACAGGTGACGAAAAATACCATCTGGTCCTGCTCTGCCGGTGAAAGCCCTGTGCGCCGTCCTGCTGTCTCAAGCTCCTCTTTTGTATCAAACGCATGACCGAAAACACCCCCCAGTATTGCCCCAACCGGGCCACCAAGGGCAAAACCTATGGTTCCCCCCATTATTTTGCCTATCCATCCCATGTAACAGCTCCCTGGTCTGTTTGTTTAAAATTTATCCCAAGATGGCTATTGTCCCACCATGGCAGTTGACTGCCTTAATAACACATCAGGCTCTGCGCTGTCCAAGACAAATCAGACGTGTGGAATAAAAATCCGGCATAGCCCTGGTCATCCGGCATATTGCTGTTTTTTTGCCTTTACCGGGAGCCCTCAGATCGCATGGCACATGCAGAGTTGAAAAAGCGGGCAGGTTAATGCCTTGAAATGTTTTTAATGCCATTGTAGGTTACTAAATTGTTCGCAGGCCGGGGCGGTTGTACCTGCGGGTAATAATATTTTGGATCTTTTTGCAGGTGGTCATATATGTATGCTGAGCTTAAAACAAGGGCGTTAAAACTCGAGGATGAACTGTCAGGCCTGGTTGACAGGGCAGGGGCTGTGCCAGGCGTTGCCGATGATTTTTTCAAAGGATGGAAGAAAACGTGCCAAAGGATTCGCAGGCAGCTTGATGATGAGATAGTACGGGTCGCGGTCGTAGGGCCTATCAAGTCAGGTAAAAGCACGGTGGTTAACGCTTTTTTCAAGGGTGACTACCTGAAGCGCGGCGCCGGTGTGATTACTTCCATGGTCACCAAGGTTCGCAGCGGAGAACGGCTGAGGGCGACCCTGGTTCTGAAATCCTGGGAAGAGGTGAATTCCGACATCGAGCGTGCCGTTGTGATGCTTCCGTCAATAAAACTCCCGCCCGAAGGGGGGCGGCTTGATATACGTGATCATGATGTGAGGCAGAAGCTCAATGCCGCCATTGAAAATCTGCCAAGGGAGTATCTGATAACAAAAGACAGCCGCAACATGAGCAGCGTGTTGCTTTCCAACTATCTTGCCGGATACGACGACGTGGCTGATCTCATAGGAGAGAATGCCCGCACATTGGTTTTCGAACAGGACCGGTTTGCCATGCATCGCGACTTTGCCGGCAGCGACAGGCTTTCAGTATATCTGAAGGATATCCGCCTTGATATAGATTCGGTGGATATGGACAGGTCCATAGAGATAGCGGACTGCCAGGGCAGCGATTCTCCCAATCCTCTTCACCTGGCCAGGATACAGGACTACCTGTTGCTTACAAACCTGACCGTTTATGTCATAAGCAGCAGAATCGGCATTCGTCAGGCAGATATAAATTTTCTGTCCATGATCGATAGTATGGGGATATCCGACAACCTCGTGTTTGTCGTTAATTGCGATCTTGACGAACACGAAGATTTGCACGGGCTTACCGCTCTTGCCGGCCGGATAAAAGAGGAGATTTCCCTTATCAGGCCTGACCCCGAGGTGTACGTTTTCTCGGCGCTTTTGAATCTTTTTCGCGCGCTTGGCTCCGGAAAAATAGGGGAAAAGGACGCACGCCGGCTTGAACGCTGGGAATTGGAAAAGGAAATGACAGCGTTTTGCGACAAGGGATGGCATGAGTTTGAGACTTCTCTGTACCATAATTTGAACAGCAGGCGCTGTTCGCTTCTTATCAGAAACAATGCGGACAGGCTTCTACTTGTGGCTTCCGGCCTGGAACAATGGGCGCTTGCCAATGTCGGAATGTTAAAGGAGGATGAGCAGAGTGCTGCCGCCATTTTTGAAAGTACAAAGAAGCAAAAGGAAAAGCTGGAACGCGCTGGTGAACTTTTGAAAAGCACGCTGGATGGTTTTTCAAGGAAACTTAAAAAAGAGTTAAGGGCGGAAATAGACAGGTTTTTCGACCCGCGGGCCGGAGATGTAGCCCCTGAGGTAACCGCATTTATAAGGAACTACAAGGTGGAACTTGGCAAGTACGAGGCGGGCCTCTCCATGGCCGGTTTTTCAAACACTCTTTACATGGTGTTTCAGGAGTTCAGACAGGCACTGGATGTGTTCATGGCAAAAAGCGTTAATCCAAGGATAATGGGTTTTATAAAGAAACTCGAGGGCAGGATCGGTGAATATTTCGGCTCTATCGCAGAGTCGTATGACGGCATGGTAAGAGATGCTATAGCCGAGTACGGTAACGCAATGAAGGACCTGGGAGTCCCTGTCAGGGCATATAGCCAGGGGCCGTTAAAAGTGCGTGATATATCGGTTGTTAAGTCTAACAGCGGCATAGATCTGCCTTCATCCGTGCTGGTAATGAACTACACCGGCAAAATAAGAACAGAGGCGGTAATGCGTCTTGGTGTTTACTCGGTTGGAAAACTTTTCAAAAAACTGCTGAAAAAACCGCCCAAGAGGGAGAAGGAATGGGAGATAAAGGCACTCAAAGACGGTATTTCCCGGATAAAGAGTGAAACCGAAAAGACCATGCTTTTCCATTTCAAGAACTATCGTGAGAACATCAAGTTCCAGTACGTGTTCAGGCTTGTTGACGCTGTGTCCGAGTCTTTTTACAATACGGTGCTTGACCGCTTCAGAGCTTACAGTGCTGATATTTCCAGCATAAGGGAAGCTGTTTCGGAAAGACGGATCGACAAGGAACAGGCGGCTTCCTTATTAAACGATATCGCATCAGAAGCTTTGCGATGCAGGGAAGAGATAGCCCGCTTGAAGCAGGATGTTGTGCTTGCCGTTGATTGACAGGAAGAACAGCAAACGAATATATTCGATGGAGGTTTTGTAAATGAGCAGAGTTATTGCAGTAGCCAATGAAAAAGGAGGCGTGGGAAAGACCGCGATGGTGGTAAACCTGGCAGCGGCCATATCCCTTGAGGATAAGCGGGTTCTGGTTGTTGACGTTGATCCGCAGCATAACGCCACTATCGGGCTGGGTGTCAAGGCTGATGACGGCAGGCCAACGGCGTATGACCTCATAGCCGGAGACGGTTCGGTCGACGCCAGGGATACTATTGTAAATACAAGGTGGGAAAACATAGATCTTGTTCCCTCGCACGTTGACCTTGCCGGTGTTGATGTGGAGATAACAAACACGCCGGGCCGCGAGTTGAAACTGGCTCATGCCATGGCGCCGGTTGATGGACAGTATGACTATATCCTGGTTGATACTCCCCCCAGCCTGTCGCTGATTACCGTGAACGTTTTTGCATATGTCAGGGAGATAATAATTCCTTGCCAGATGCACCCTCACTCTTTTAGTGCGCTTGAGAGCCTTTTTGATACGCTTGATATGGTGAGGGATGGCATAAACAGCGATCTGAGCGTCACGGCTATAGTCCCGACATTTTATGACAAGCGCACCGGCCTCACCCGCATGGTGCATGAGAGACTTCTTGATGATTCACGCTACAGGGATCTTGTGTCAAAAGCGGTAATACGGTCCAACATGGCTATTGCCTACAGCACGGATGCCGGCGAGCCGGTTGTGTTTTACCGGAAACGCAGCTATGGCGCCTGGGACTATACACGCCTGGCAGAAGAGATCCTTGCGCAAGGATGATAAATTTAGGGGAAACCGCTGTCGGTGAAGCGTATTATACCTATCGCCTGGTCCGATCCAGGCGGGAAGGTAATAAGGTCAGGCAGGAAACCCTGCCAACCCTTGGAAAACATTGGTCTGTGGGCCATGGAGCAGGTCGGATTTGCCGATATTTTGAAGGACGCACAATTGAATGGAGCTCAACGCGCAGCAGCCATTGCTTCAATCATCGGCGGGATGGCTTCTCCCGGATCGGAACGGTTGACACATTCCCGGCTTCAGGGAAATGGCGCTTTGGGAGAATTGCTGGATGTGGATTTTGAAAAAATGAGCCTGATGCAGCTTTACCGGACATCCGACAGACTCTTTTGAAAACGCGATTTTATTGAAAAGCGGATATTTGAACAGGTAAGTGAAATTTTTTCCATGGACTGTACGAGCACCCTCTATGATCTGACAAATACCTAATTTTAAAGGGGAGGTAAGAAAAAACCGAAAAGCCCGGCGGGGCATTCCAAGGAAAAGCGGAGTGACTGCCCGCTTCTGACCCTTGCATTAATATTTGATGGCAGCGGTTTTGTCAGACATTCCGAACACAAAAATCATGGTAACAGTTCCTGGTGCTTACGGGCTTCGGAGCAATATGCCCGACTGGGATGAAGAAAAGCTATGGCGCACCTATATCATGCTTACGAATTTGGAAGTGGTATTTCGGTCGTAAAAGTCGGAATTGGGACTCAGGCCGGTTTTTCATCACAAACAGGAACGCAGTGAGGGGCATTTATTCATAACCGTCCTGGCCTATCAGTTTGTCCGGATTATTCAGAAACGGCTTTGCGAAAAGGGTATAAAAAGCAGCTGGAGCACCCTGCGCACGGAACTGGCCGGCCAGTGCCGGGTTACCGCAACATTTAGAAGATCAGATGGCCGCATCATGAATATACGCAAGGCGACCCTCCCTGATCCGGGGGTAAAAAAAATTTACCAGGCACTCGGTTGTTCCATGCAACCCGGCGGTATGAAAAAAATGCTTGTTTGAAAGCTTCACATCAGAGAACGTGCACTTTGTAGGGCCACTTGAGAAAAATATTACGTGTAACAGATTGATCTTACAATTTTTTTAAAACCACCTGTTAAACTTGGGGTAGGCCATCAGACCTTCCACGAAGTGGTAGGCCTTCTCGTAGTTCGTGGTTGAAAACTCGGTGGCGTAAGGAGGAGCAAAGTAGGCCAGGTCCACACGCACTTCAGGCAGCAGACTGTTCACGTCCTTCCTGTAGGCCTTGCACTCCTTGCTGTTGTCGAAGACCAGTGCATTGATACGGCCTACGTTCTTGCGGAACCGATCCCTGAACTCCTCCGGGGTGTGTTTCCAGATTCAATCTACCAGCTTCTGCTTCGATCCGATGTGGTTGGTGATGTATTTCGGCAGCTTGTCCGCCGGTCGGTCTCCAGCAGGAAAGCCAGCCGGTCACGGTTGGTTGCGAATAGCTTCATTCAGTTCTCCGGTCTTGCCTGCCTGAGCCTCGGCGCAGGCAGGTCGCTGTGATACCTATCGGAGACCGTCTGAAAGTGTCGGAGGGGGGGCAGTTTAGGAAATGTTCGTAAAAAAAAACAAAAAAGGGCTTGACACAACTTTCGTCTTGCCTTACAATTTTAGGCATGTCGAAACTATAAGGCCGGAGAGGTGAAAAATGACATTGACCGATACGTTGACAGCCAGTTTGGAGGACTACCTGGAGGCCATTTTTCACATCATCGCCGAGAAACAGGCGGTAAGACCCAAGGACATCGCCAAGCGTCTTAAAGTCAGCAACTCATCGGTGACAGGGGCGCTTCGTTCCCTGGCCGATAAGGGACTGATCAACTACGCCCCCTATGATGTGATTTCCCTGACCCCTCCCGGGGAAACGGCCGCCAAGGATGTGATCCGTCGCCATGAAACTCTACGCGATTTTTTCATCAAGGTTCTCGCTGTGAAAGAGCTGGACGCAGACAAGGCGGCCTGCCAGATGGAGCATTCGATACCCAAGGTTATCTTGGAACGGTTCATCCAGTTCGCCGATTTCATTGAGGTCTGTCCGCGCGCCGGTTCCAAGTGGATCGTAGGATTCGGCTACCACTGCGATCAGGGCGACACGATAGAGGACTGTGAGAAATGTATATCAGTTACCCTGGAAGAAGTGAGGCAGCGTAAACAGAGAGGAGGTCGAAAATCAATGACAACAGCTAAGTTGAAGGATTTGAAACCGGGCCAGAAAGGCAAAGTGCTGAAAATCAATGTCCGTGGTGAGACGAACAAACGGATTGTCGAGATGGGAGTTACCCCCGGAGCTGTCGTTGAAGTGGAGCGCGTAGCCCCGCTCGGTGATCCTATTGATATCAAGGTGAAAGGCTATCATCTTTCTCTGCGGAAAGACGAAGCCGATGGGATTGAGATTGAAGAGTTGTAAGTGGTGGGCAAATCCGGTTGAGAGGTAATGTCAATGCCGTTAGCAAGCGTACAAGCAGGTAGGCGGGTACGGCTTATTGCCGTGGATGCGGGCCACGGGCTCCAGGGCAGGTTGGCTGCCATGGGGTTGGTCCCGGGCGTAGAGATCGAAGTACTCCGCAATTCCATGCACGGACCGTTTCTTGTAGAGGTAAAGGGCAGTCGAATAATGCTGGGGCGTGGAATGGCCCGGAAGATCATAGTCGCGTAATTTTTTTTTGCAATGGACTTTCGGTATACCTAAAAACATACGGTATGGCAAAAATGCTCGTTGAGCAGAGGACAGGAGGATAAGAAAACACCATGAAAACCAAGATAGTAGTGGCCCTTGCGGGCAACCCTAACTCCGGGAAGACCACCATATTCAATGGGTTAACCGGCGCTCGTCAGCATGTCGGGAATTATCCTGGTGTGACGGTTGAGCGAAAAGAAGGTTTTTGTCGTCACGGCGATATCGAACTGCAGGTCGTTGATTTGCCAGGGACGTACAGCCTGACCGCCTATTCTCGAGGAATTGGTCGCCAGGAACTTCATCATCGACGAAAAGCCGGATGTCGTTGTCGATATCCTCGATACATCGAACCTCGAGAGGAACCTGTATCTCGCGGTTCAGCTCATGGAACTGGGCGTGCCTCTCGTATTGGCTTTCAACATGAGCGATATGGCCAAGGCGCGGGGGTACGAGTTCGACATTGAAAAGCTCTCAAGGTTCTTCGGGGCCCGTATCGTGCAGACGGTCGGTAACAAAGGAACCGGGATGAAGGAACTTCTCGACGCCATCATTGAAACTGCAACAGATGAAGCGTCGAATACGAACCGCAAAGGGGGACACCCGTCGGCCGATGCTCTTTCATTCACGAGCATTCGAGAGCCTCATCAGGTGGGGCCGATAATGAATTACGGACGGGAGATAGAAGAAGAGATTGCCAAGATTCAGTCTCTACTTCAGGCAGATGGCTCTATCACAGACAAATACGATGCGCGCTGGTCGGCTGTAAAACTTCTTGAGAACGACAAGGAGCTACGGGCCAAGGTAGCGTCCCCCGAAATCAATAAGCAGGTTGAAAAGAGTATTGCACACATTGAGAAGATACTCGGGGAGTCCGCCGAAACCGCTATCGCCGGAGCCAGATATGGTTTCATTTTCGGCGCTTGCCAGGAAGCTGTACGTTCCACAATAGAAATCCGTCATACGATTTCGGACAGAATAGACTCTGTAGTCATGAATCGCGTTCTTGGCATGCCAATATTCCTGGGGTTGATGTATCTCGTTTTTCAGTTAACCTTCACCCTCGGAGATCCTCCCATGGGGTGGATTGAGGGCTTCTTTGGCTGGTTGGGCAATGTGATTCAGAGCTGGTGGCCCGTCGGTTCGGAAAGTTTACTGAAGTCTCTCATAGTGGATGGGATCATCGGCGGCGTCGGTGGAGTCATCGTTTTTTTGCCCAATATCCTGCTGCTATTTCTGTCCATCGCTATTCTTGAGGATTCCGGATATATGGCAAGGGCAGCATTCATCATGGACCGCCTGATGCACAAAATAGGGTTACATGGGAAAAGTTTCATCCCACTGCTGCTTGGATTCGGTTGTACTATCCCCGCAATCATGGCTACCCGCACCCTCGAAAATGAGCGGGACAGGTTGACAACCATGCTTGTGGCCCCGCTTATGAGTTGCGGTGCCCGCCTGCCGATTTACACACTTATTATCCCTGCTTTTTTTCCGAAGGCCTGGCAGGCGCCAATGTTATGGATTATCTACATGATCGGCATTTCTCTGGCAATCATAAGCGCGAAACTTCTTCGCAGCACCGTGTTTAAAGGAGAGTCGGTTCCATTCGTAATGGAATTGCCCCCATACAGACCTACTCTAAAAGGCGTACTTATCCATATGTGGGAACGCGGCTGGCTATTTCTCAAAAAGGCGGGAACCATCATCCTGGGAATATCAATTTTGCTGTGGACTGTAACAACATTCCCTGGCCTGCCCGAGACATCCAAAACTCATTTTGAAAATGAACGCAACGCGGTGTCTACCAGCAACCTTTCAGAAAATGAAAAGGCTGAAAGACTCACTGCAATAGATAATGCTGAGGCGGAGGAGGCTTTGGAATACAGTGTATCAGGTCGCGTAGGACACGCGCTTGAACCTGTATTTATCCCCCTGGGGTTTGATTGGAAACTCGTTACCCCGGTCATAGGTGCCATTGCTGCCAAGGAAGTATTTGTAGCCCAATTGGGGATCGTTTACTCTGTCGGCGAAGCAGACGAAACATCAAAATCCCTTAGAAGCAAACTTCGATCAAGATACACTCCTCTGACAGGTTTTTGCATCCTG
>MZGQ01000116.1 GCA_002085115.1 Desulfococcus sp. 4484_241 | reverse complement strand
ACAGATTCACTCTATATTGATCTATCTTCTAAAACAAGCACGGAAAGCTTAGAAATATCTGAAGGTATCGTCATAGACTATGATGAAGATGGCCATATCACAGGAATTGATATTGATAATGCAAGTCGCAAAATCGACCTTAAAGAAATTATTCTGAACAAAGTACCCTCACAACTTCAGACAATCACGGCTTAATCAAAAAAACGTCGAACAAATTAAGGATTAGTCCCGAGTCGAGTGAAGCGAGTGCTCGGGATTAATCCATGGTTTAGGAAGCCGCATGGCCTTTGCGCATATAGGGGAAAAGGTTAAGGGCGCCCGGTGGATTTTTCCGGTAGTGATAGCTCCGGGCTCTGGTCTTGCCATGCGCCTTACGTGGTGATTCGGTGGTTGTTGATTCTGCAGGAAGTTCGGTTATCCGGACGGTCCCCAGCGGGGCGCGGCCCCAGCGAATACAACGTCAGGTAAAACGTATGGCTTTGCAGGGTCGGCAAAGCGTCTATGATTTGTCTGACTTCTGCAAGACTTAAAATGGTCGGCAGGGCCTGCTCCCGCTTCCATTTGATCTTTTCAAAAATCTTCCAGGAACAAACCAGGGTCTTGCAAAAAAAAATGCTGAATGCCGGAATAGCTGATCCGCAACGTCGCGGCGCTCCAGCCGAACTCACTCTGACAGCACAGCCAGTATTGACGAAGCTGCTCTTCAGTGATGTGATATCTTCTAAGGGCTGATTGTAAAAGCGCTGCAACCGCAAAACGGAGCTGACATATAACTCAATGCTTCGTTTGGCATAACCTGATAATTGAAGGTCTTCCTTAAACAACGGGGCGCACCTACACTGCCGCGTAGCGGCTTACTTTAACAAGCGGGTGCAGTTGACCACCAATCCGCTGTGCCCTTCGGCCTTGCTCCATGTCGGCAAGTGACCCATGACGTTCGCGCCGCCTGCGGCGGCGCTCATGCGAGGGAATAGCCACAATAAAAAAATAATAACGATTAATTGCGGTAGAGAGACAATGCGTGCAGGCGGCACTGACTGTGGTAAGTTTGGGCGGGCCGCTGGTAATGCAAAACGTTCGAGGGGAAATTGCCCCGCACAGAAATCGATCTAACTTCCGGCAACTTCTGCGCCGGGCCAATTCCACTCAACTGCCGCAGTCTTTCTATCTAATTGCTGCGGAGAGAACGACGTAGTGACCCCGATATGGCCACATGTTGAGCCGCATCGTGCCAGGAATTATAAAGGGCTCTGGAATCCACTGCCTGAAATCATAAACAATAAGGGACATGGCATTATAAGGACAACCCGTGACCTTCTTAAGCGGAATAGATTTTACAATCACATCCCTGCGTTACTTGCAAGGGAAAGAATGCCAACAAACATCTGGACTTCTTATTTCAAGTTCTGTGTCGAAAGAAATCCTTGGGATAAGACCCTGTCGCATTACCATATGGTAAATCATCGCGCAGGCGGCAGGATTTCATTCGATGACTATATTGCAAAAGGAAATTTTTGTTTCAACTTCCCACTATACACTGATTCTTACGGGAATGTTTTGGTAGATAAGGTTATCAAGTATGAATCTTTGATGGATGAATTAGGAGTTGTTTTCCAAGAGTTGGGCATACCGTTTGAAGGCTCACTTGGTGTAAGAGCAAAGTCTGAGTACCGAAAAGATAGAAGGCCCTATACAAGCAACGACAAATTATTGAAAAGGCGTTTGCGAAGGAAATCGAAATGCACGGGTATGTGTTTTGACATCAGCGCATAACAAAAAAAGGATTAAGGGGGGGGGCAGGTCTGCTCTTGACTCTTGTTTTACCTTCCTCCAGGGGGGGGGCAGGTCTGCTCTTGACTCTTGTTTTACCTTCCTCCAGTTCATTGTTTGTTTTGCTGGTGATTTTGTCCATTGTGTCACAGGTGTACTGATAGTTCAAGATCGTGTTGCCGCAGCGGTTTCTTATCCCATGCAGCGCGAGGAAAGCCGCAGGCCAGGCTGCCGGGTGTCCTTTTCTTTTGGTTCTTTTCTTTTGGACTGTCCAAAAGAAAAGAACAATAAATTAAAGATTGCCAGGCATTTTAAAAATGGAATTTCAGAACTTCCGACATAAATTTAAGTGGTTATCAGTCAAAAGGGCATTTTGGCTGGGTATTTCGGACAACAACGATACTTGATGAAAATATTATGACTAACCCTTTTTAGCCACCATGCACACCCAGCTTTCCGTCAAAGCGGTTTCCCTTATACTGAACCCGCAATTTTGCAGCTTTTGTTCAACCATCTCCCTTTTCTGCTCTATGATGCCGGAACATATAAACAGGCCGCCTGGCACAAGCACGTTAAAAACATCCCGGGCCAACCCCACAATCACCTCTGACAGGATATTTGCCACCACTATGTCAAACTGCCCGCTGATGCCGGCGACCCCGTCGGCATGAATAAGCCTGTAACTGTCAGGCTCAAGACCGTTTTGCTCAAGATTCTCAAGAGCCACGGACAGGGCCGTTGAATCATTATCTATGCCCCACACCATACCTGCGCCCAGCTTGCCGGCAGCAATCATAAGTATTCCGGAACCTGTGCCTACATCCAGAAAAACACACCCTGGCCAAACATACTTTTCAATCATGGCAAGACACATTGCCGAGGTGGGGTGTGTACCGGTGCCAAAGGCCATGCCGGGGTCAAGATCGATCACCACCTCTCCATCGCGGGGGGTATATTCACGCCATGTAGGGCGAATCTTACAGCGGATCCTGTTTCTTTCAAACAGGTCTGCGGCCATCTTTTCAAGGTTTGCCTTCCTGTCTGCAAACTCTTCGTTTACAGGGAAATAGCCCAAAACACGGCCCCGGGCCATATGCTCACCCGTCGGCACTGTATCTTCTGTCACCACACCTGCAAGCCCCGATTCATAAAAAATATTGCACACCAGGTCCAGGGCGATCCCGGTGAAAAGATCCTCTGTTTCAAACGTGACAACTGCTTCCATCCATTTCATGACACCACCTGCCAACCTGCAAAGCCGGGGCGCCGGCCCGGTGATTCCCGGCATTCCGCAAAAAAGAGGGCATCATTATAAATACAATAATTACAACCTATTAATAACTCTTATTGGTGAAATAAAACAAAGAATGAAAATCGGGCCGACACCCTTCAGGCATGAAAGGTTCAGGCATTGCCGGACACGCCGGACAAAAAAGCTGGATCTGTTATGTTCATCAGCTTAATGGCATTGTCCCACCTCTGCTCCACCGGTGTATTAAAGACAATCCCGGTGTCAACAGGAACGGTCAGCCATGAGTTGCCCACAAGTTCCATCTCCAGCTGGCCGGGGCCCCATCCGGAATAGCCGAGGAAAATGAGAAAATCACGGGGGCCGTTGCCGGCTGCCACGGCTTCGAGAAGATCGACAGTATTTGTAACCGCCAGAGAAGAATTCACCATCCTGCAGCCGCTCCAGTTAAAGGGAGGCCCGTGAAGAAAAAACAGTTCACCAGGGCTCACCGGCCCTCCATTATACACGGGTATGTCAACACAGTCCCTGGTATGCTTCATGCCAAGCTCTGTGAAAACGTCCGCTGCAGAGCCCCCTTGGTAAACCCGATTGATTACAAGCCCGAACGATCCTTCGTCCGTGTGCTCGCAGATACAAACCACGCTCCTGCGAAAATTGGGATCCTCAAGCGCTGGTGAGGCAACCAGGAACTTGCCTTTCAACTGTGTTGCATCCGGGTGGCCCGGCATACTCTTTCCCCTCCTGTATTTTGATCCATAAACGCCCTTTTCCCGTAACCTGCATTTAAACTACGGTAAATCTGCAAGGGAACGCAGGCAAAGACGTCTGCCCTGCCAAGGCAGCGGGGTTTTCATTTATTATACATCGCCTCTATCGCCCTTGTCGTTTCATCAAGCGCATTGCGGGAAAAACCATCTGTAAAAAAATTTCGAATATCTTCAAGGAAAATGTTTGCCTGTTTATCATCACCTGCAAGAAGAGCCTGTCTGCTCTCTTTCATTGCAGAGAAAAACAGGTCCAAAACCTCCCCTGCACTGTCATTTCCTCCGACAAGGTCGGCATAAAGCAAAGGGTCCTGGGCAAAAAGGCGGCCTGCCAGATTCATTTTCAGCCTGAAAATCGGTGTCGCATAGGACATTGCATCTTCCGGAATGATACCGCTCTTTTGCAAAAACCTCGCAAACGAGATCGTCAGAAAATGTGTAAGGCTTTGAACCACCGCCATCTTTTGATCATGCACTTTCGGGTCCATAACTGACACAACGGCACCGCCTGAGGCAAGCAGCTCATTTATCCATTCAAACCACCCGTGGTTGTCCCTTGCAGGGCAAAGAATAACGTTTCTGCCCTTTATCGACTCGGTACACGGTCCGAACATCGGATGGGTGCCTATCACATCTGCCTGTGTTGAGGATACCATTGCCTTGACAATAGCCTCCTTGCGCGAGCAAAAATCCATTAAAAGCTGATCCTCATCCATCTTCGGCCCTATCCTTTCTGCGACCCTTACCGAAGCTTCAAGAGGCATGCTCAGTATCACAACATCACAACCATGCACGAGATCTTCATACGTCAACTCCGTTTTCCTGCCTGCGATTCGCACTTCATGGCCCGCCTTTGTAAAGTAGGACTCGAACCATCGGCCCATACCGCCGGTACCGCCGGCTATTCCTATTTTAGCCCTCTTCATGAAATCGCTTTCTGTCTTAAAAGATGATCAACCAGTACAAGACAGACCATGGCCTCGCACACCACGTTTATGCGGGGTATGGCTGAAATATCATGCCTGCCCTTTACTGAAACCACCGTCGGGTTGCCGTTTATATCAGTCGTGCGTTGCTCTATGGATATGGATGGTATCGGTTTTACAGCCACCCTGGCAACGATATCATCGCCATTCGATATACCGGCGAGTATCCCACCGGCATTGTTACTCAAAAAACCATCCGGCGCGATCTCGTCATTATGCTCAGAGCCCAGCATGGCCGGTGCATTGAAACCGGAACCTATCTCAACTCCTTTCACGGCGCCTATGCTCATCAAGCCCTTTGCAAGTTCTGCATCCAGTTTGTCAAACACAGGTTCTCCCAGCCCGGCCGGCACGCCTGCAGCGCGGACCTCAACCACCCCTCCCACTGAGTCGCCCATTTTCCTGACTTCAGCCACACGGCGGGCCATATCATCCACAACCGAAGGATCGGGACAGCCAAACATGTTATTGTGAACCTGCCCGTAATCTATCTCAACGGCCCTGACACCGCCCAACTCAAGAGTACAGGTCATCACGGTTACGCCATGCCCGGCCAGAACCGCTTTTGCCACCGCCCCCGCCGCTACACGGGCAAAGGTCTCCCTGGCAGAAGCCCTTCCTCCTCCTCGCCAATCCCTTACACCGTACTTGGCCAGGTATGTGAAATCACCATGCCCGGGCCGGAAAAGGTCTTTAAGAGGCTCATAGGCTGAAGAATTGGCGTCCCTGTTTTCGGCCATTATCATAATCGGCGTGCCGGTGGTAACACCCTCGAAGATACCGGACATTACCACTGCCCGGTCCTTTTCCTTGCGCGTTGTGCTGGCGCTCGAACCGCCGGGTTTTCTGCGATCCAGCATCCCCTGGATGACAGACTCATCAAGAGGTATGCCGGGAGGACAACCGTCTATGACCACCCCGATCCCCATGCCGTGGGACTCGCCCCACGTGGTAATCCTGAAAAGTGTTCCAAACGTGTTACCTGCCATGTTTACCCCTTCTGCCACAGCAGGGCCCATATCGCATCCGCCACTCCATCGATATCGAGCCCGTCGGTGTCTACCGAAAAATCGGCGACATCCTCATACAGCGGCACCACATCCAAAAGTGCTGCGTCTATATCCCGCTCGTTCACATGAACCGTTATTGCCCGGCCGTTGGCAAAGCGGTCTGCCATACTCTCTTCAATGCGCTTAACAATCGTGCGGCCGGACGCCTTAAGCCACAGGATGATCCCCCGTTCCTTTATAACCGGGATCATACCGGTTTTAAAAATCATGTCTCCCTCGGCTGCGACAACGCAGCCGTTAAGAGCAGCAACCATTCTGAACACTTCAGCTGCAGCGGCCTCTATCATCCCGGCGCCGACACTTCCTTCGCCGGCGGCGGCGGTCTCCTCCAGCCTCTTTACTATGAGTTCCTGAACATCGACAAACGTGAACCCCACACGCCCCGCCAGCTTCCTGCCGACGGCTGGAGCGCCTGTTCCCCGGAACCCGACAAGATAAAGGTTCACGCCGTCAATCCCCGTACAATGACTCAAAAACTTCCCAGAAATTTGGGAATGACTTTGCAACGCACTGCTCGTTACGGATCACGATTCCCGGGATGACAAGCCCGGCTACCGCAAAACTCATGGCGATCCTGTGATCATCATAAGTTTCTATCTCGGTGCCATAAGGCTTTCCACCGACAATTTCAAGGCCGCTACCGGTCATGGCAACATCGATCCCCATCTTGGACAGCTCGGCGGCAACTGCTGAAAGACGATCGCTCTCCTTCTCCTTGAGATGGGCCACGTTCCTTATAACAGTACGCCCTTTTGCAAAAGCGGCGACCACCCCGAGTGTCGGCACAAGATCCGGCATGTC
>MZGQ01000115.1 GCA_002085115.1 Desulfococcus sp. 4484_241 | reverse complement strand
ATCGACCGCTTCTTGCAGCAGATCAACAAAGCCCTGGTAATCCTTTTTGTCGGCAAAGATCTCTTCTGCCCTGCGGCCCCGGTTCATCACATGATACCAGAGGGTATTCTATTCTTAATGGTCTGGACATGAGATGACCTTAAAACAAAACAGCACAAGATCAGACGCCGTTGCTTCAAGATGGTGTAATTAAGAGCAATGATTTCAAAGAGTTTGCAGCAGGGCCATGACACGGTCAAGCTCTGCCTTGCCGTCTGGATCTTCCGGGAATGTTATACAGACCGTTTTTCTTTTCGAGGCAGTGCCTGCAACGATTTTAATGGATGCTTTTGGCAGTTTCAAAATCTTGGAAAGAAACTCCACGCACTGGCGGTTTGCCTTCCCCTCAACCGGAGGAGCGGTAATCTTGAGTTTCAAGGCACCATCGTGGCAGCCAACAACCATGTTCCTTGATGACCGCGGCACCACAACCAACGGGAAGCAAAGATTTCCCGGCTTTTTTGTGATCTTCAACACTATGCCAACTGATTTTCAAGGTGGGCAGCGAGCATACTTTCCAGCTCGCCATAACCGTTCACTACAGGGAACTCGGGAAACTCCCGTATAACGTTCTCAGGCGGGCGGAACAGTATGCCGGTATCGGCCTCTTTTAGCATGCCGATATCGTTGTACGAGTCTCCCATGGCAATCACCCGGTAGTTAAGGCTGCGCAGGGCAACAGCCACATGCCTTTTGCCGTCTTCCTGCCGCAATTTATAGTCAGCAATCGAACCGTCTTTGTCCACGACAAGCGTGTTGCAAAACAGCGTTGGCATTTTCAGCTTTTCCATCAAGGGCCCGGCAAACTGCGTAAACGTGTCGGAGACTATTATTACCGGAGCCTTTCTCCTGAGACGGTCCAGAAAATCGACAGCGCCGTCAAGCGGCTCTATCGTGGCAATCACGGCGGTTATATCTCCAAGCTTGAGGCCGTGGCGTGAAAGCACGGACAGCCTGTGCTTCATAAGCTTGTCATAATCCGATATGTCTCTTGTAGTCAGCCTGAGATCCTCTATGCCGGTTTTTTGCGCAACATTTATCCAGATTTCAGGAACAAATACACCTTCAAGATCGCAACAGATAACATTCATCACAAAAACCTTCCTGCTTTTACACGCAAAACGTTCATGAACGCTTCCATGCATACGCAAGACGTAAAAATTTCACAACCGGTTTTTACGACAGACGGTATCACAGGTTTCCGTTTTCATCCTCCACCCTTATAACCACCGGCTTATCCGCAACACAGTCCAACTCGGCCAACTCAAGAACCGCCTTTCTTATGTCCGCTTCCACTGCCCTGTGAGTCAACATCACAAGTGGAGCATTGCCTCCCACACGCCTTCCTCTCTGGTTTACCGATTTTATACTGATGTTGTGGTTCCCGAGGACACCTGCAATTCTGGACAGAACACCAGGCCTGTCTGCGGCGGCAAAACGGAAGTAGTAGCAGGTCTGCAACTCTGCCATGGGTTTTACTGGAACGACCGAAAGGGATTCAGGCCGGTAGGAAAGGAGAGGAACACGCCCTTGGCCGCCAAAAACGATGTTTCTTGCCACATCCACGATGTCAGAGACAACCGCGCTGGCTGTGGGCATCATGCCGGCCCCATGCCCGTAAAGCAGCACTTTATCCACGCAGTCACCCGAAATCGTTACCGCGTTAAGCGATCCGTTCACACTGGCCAGGATATTGTCTTTTGAGATCATGGTGGGATGCACCCTGGCCTCAACCGATCCGTTTACCTGTCTGCTTATAGCAAGCAGCTTCACCGTATACCCGAACTCGCTTGCAAACGCGATGTCAATTGCCGATATGTCTCTTATTCCTTCAACATATATATCGTCAAGGTTGATGTTCATGCCATAGGCTATTGCGTTCAAAATAGCCAGCTTGTGCGCGGTGTCAAACCCGTCGATGTCAAGGGTGGGGTCTGCCTCGGCAAATCCCTTTTCCTGGGCCTCACTGAGGGCGTCATCAAAACCGCATCCATCAGCTGTCATCCTGGAAAGAATGAAATTGCAGGTACCGTTTAAAATTCCGCGTATGGATGATATTGTGTTGCCGACCAGTGATTCGCGTATAGACTTGATTATGGGTATACACCCTCCCACACTCGCCTCATAGGCAAGATCAACACTTTTTTCCTGGGCAAGGGGAAAGATCTCTCCACCAAGCTCTGATAGAAGGGCCTTGTTGGCCGTAACAACATGCTTGCCGCTGTTTATGGCTCTGATCATAAAATCCCTGGCCACGGTTTTGCCGCCTATAAGTTCAACAATAACCTGGATCTCAGGGTCCTCTATCACCGACACGGCATCCGTGGTCATCACGCCTTGCCCGATTGGAAGCCCTTCACCGCGCGACGGGTCTATGTCTGCTATACGTTTCAGGTTTATATCCACCCCGGTTCTGGAAAAAATAAGGTCTTTTTTCTCAATCAGAATCCGGGCGGTTCCGCTGCCAACAGTCCCGCAGCCAAGTATTCCAACGCTGACCTGATTCATTAACGTTCCTCTTTATCCGATTTATAAAAATTTTACAGAATCCTCTTTATGCCACGCACAGCCTGGTTCGTCCGCATTTCGTTCTCAATCAGGGCGAACCTGACATAATCGTCCCCGTACTCGCCAAACCCCAGGCCGGGCGCAACCGCCACCTGGGCCTCGTTTATCATCATCTTGGAAAACTCTACGGATCCCATATGCCTGTACTTTTCGGGAATCTTTGCCCACACAAACATGGTGGCCTTTGGTTTTTCAATCTCCCATCCGATACGATTAAGGCCGTTTACGAGCGTATCGCGCCTGGAACGGTATGTATCGCGTATCTTCCTGACGCATTCCTGATCCTCGTTCAGTGCAATTATGGCTGCTATCTGTATGGGCTGAAAAATTCCGTAATCCAGGTAGCTCTTGATCCTGCGCAGGGCTGCAACCACGTGCCTGTTGCCTACGCAGAAACCTACCCGCCACCCTGCCATGCTGTAACTCTTTGAAAGAGAGAAGAACTCCACTCCCACGTCCTTGGCTCCCGGCACCTGGAGGAAGCTTGGTGCAACGTACCCGTCGAACACCAGGTCGGCATATGCAAAATCATGAATGACAAGAACATCGTATTTTTTCGCATAGGCCACGATCTGTTTGAAAAACTCCATGTCCACAACCTCTGTGGTGGGATTGTGGGGATAGCTCAACACAAGCAT
The DNA here is from genome assembly GCA_002085115.1 of Desulfococcus sp. 4484_241. Taxonomy (GTDB): domain Bacteria; phylum Desulfobacterota; class Desulfobacteria; order Desulfobacterales; family Desulfosudaceae; genus MZGQ01. The sequence continues at coordinate 3,708 of MZGQ01000115.1, read as the reverse complement.
CTTGGGTTTCGGCCAGCTCTGTCGCGTGCCGTCGATAAGATTTTTCAGAAAATCCTCGCCAGGGCCGACCGGGATGCCCCGCACGCTTCCACCTGCAATAATAGTGGCGTATGGATGTATGGGGTAGGTGGGGCTGGGGGTAAATACAAGGTCCCCGGGCCGGATAGTGACCAGGATAAGGTGTGAAAACCCCTCCTTGACGCCAATTGTGACTATAGCTTCCTCCTCGTAGTCTATATCAACGTCAAAGCGTCTTTTGTACCAGTCCGAAATTGCCATGCGCAGCTTGCGTATGCCCATAGACGCAGAGTATCGGTGATTGTGGGGTTTTCTCGCAGCCTCCACGAGTTTTTCCACTATATGCGGAGGAGTCGGAAGGTCGGGGTTCCCCATTCCAAGATCGATTATATCCCTTCCTGCGCGGCGGGCTTCCATCTTGATCGCGTTCACGGTCGCAAACACATAGGGGGGCAGCCGGTCAAGCCTTCCGAACTTGTTGGTCATATCCATCGTTTCAACACCTTTTATCCCGTGCGACGAAGATCTGTTGCAGTTTTAAATTTTTGCAATAACCGGTGAAGATTATGTAAACTTAACTAAAATACACAAGCAAACGACCCATGTCAAAATGTTTTATGGCTCTAAATTGGTTTCAGCACAAGTTGATTATGATATAATGAAATCAAGAAGACCCCATAAATAAGTTTACTCGAATGGCAGCAACGGTATGGTACAGAAGAGGCCTGTGCGGCAACGCTTTTCAAGTATCGGAGGCAAAAAGCCTGGTAACGTGGCGCGAAAGGGGAAAAGCCTGTTTTGGTTGCTGTTGAGCGTAGGGGTAAAACCGCAGGGTTTGTGGCTGTGAAAGCAGTAGATACTGTTTCTGGTGATGAAATTGATGCTTTCCTGAAAAGGCATCTGAAGAACGGTCAGCAGGTTCGTACCAACGCGCTTCCAGTTATTGAATGCTTGTATGACCCATGCCCCTGTCCATAACTGAGAATGGTTTAGAACCATAAAATATTTAAAAAATCAGGCCGCAAATACATGGACACAGGGGGTGGAAGGATATATAAATGTCCATAAGGAAGATCTGTCAACATGGCCTTTTTTCCAAGCCAAAAGGGGTTGAGTTTACCCGGGAGTGATGATGATGATTAGAAAGAGACGCACCAAGATCGTTTGTACCATCGGCCCGGCCTGCAGTTCTGAGGAGAAGATAGTGGAAATGATCAGGGCGGGCATGGACGTAGCCCGGCTGAACTTTTCCCACGGCGACTACGAGACCCACGGCAAAGCGATCGATCTTATCCGCCGCATCGCTGCGGCTGAAGACAGAGAAGTCGGCATACTCCAGGACCTTGGAGGCCCGAAGATCCGTCTTGGTGTGCTGCCTCATGGAGAGCGCTCTCTTGAGGCGGGAAAAACTGTCCGCCTCTTTGCCGGTGAAAAAAGTGACGATGACCGGCTGCCGGTAAATTACCCCTACCTGCTTGAGGATGTCGGCTGTGGTGACCGCATAATTCTTGCCGACGGGCTTGTGGAGCTTGCTGTTTCGGAAAAAACCAGGGACGAGCTCGTATGCAAGGTCCTTGTAGGCGGGAAAATAGACTCCCACAAGGGGGTAAACCTGCCGGCGAGCACACTCCGTGTTCCGGCCTTCACGGAAAAGGACAAAAAGGATCTCGCCTTTGGGTTGGAAAAAGGGGTTGATTTCGTAGCGCTTTCCTTTGTACGCCACGAGAAGGACGTTGCGCCTGTCACCGAGATGCTTGGCGACAGGATAGACCGGCCGTTGTGCATAGCCAAGATCGAAAAACCGCAGGCCCTGGAGCGTTTTGATGCCATATTGAAAGCCGTGGACGGTGTGATGGTGGCTCGCGGCGACCTCGGCGTTGAGACCCCGCTCCACGAAGTCCCGGTCATTCAGAAACGTATCATAAGCATGGCCAGGGATGCTGCAAAGCCGGTCATCACGGCGACACAAATGCTTCGCTCCATGATCTCAAATCCCCGTCCCACAAGGGCCGAGACAACGGATGTAGCAAATGCCATCCTGGACGGGACCGACGCCATCATGCTATCCGAGGAAACCGCTGCCGGAGATTACCCGGTGGAGTCTGTCAGGTTCCTTGATCGTATAGCCGTTGCAGCAGAAAGTTACCTTTTTGAAAACACCAGGCGCATGGAGAAACTGTCGGTACATATTCCAGGGACCGCCGCTGCCATAAGCCATGCGGCTGTCGAGCTTGCCTATGACCTTGATGCATCTGCGATCGTGGCCTATACATCCTCAGGCAGCACTGCCAGGCTTGTTTGCCGCTTCCGTCCCAAAAGCCCCATTCTTGGGTTTACAACATCGCTGAAAATTTTGAGGCGACTATCCCTTTCGTGGGGGGTGACACCTGTCTTTGTGCCGCCATACGAGGATACCGATGACATGTTCGCCATGGCGAGAAAGTGGATTTCGGAGCAGGGTATAGCAGACAGGGGGGGAAGGATCGTGCTGACCGCCGGGGTGCCGGTCGGGATTCCAGGCACCACCAACATGGTCAAAGTGGTCGATCTGTAAAGTAAAGCGGCGTCTCACAGCCTCGACGATCTCTTCCGGATTGCAAGAGTTCGTTCCTGGAAATACCGGAACACCGCAACTTTCCTTACCATGATTTACAATAGGGCCGGATGGACACTTGACAAACAAAATTTTTTTAAGCCGTTTTACGATATATTATCAACATGATATTTAGGGGGGCAGTTGCTTATGAAATCATTTCTGCGCGAAAATCCCGCTATTGCTTTTGGGCTGGGTTTGCCTCTTTTGCTCGTTGTATTATGCTTACTCCTTTCCTGGCTTCCCTCGCTTCTGGTGGCACCGCCACACTATGATGTGCTTTATGCGACTGAATATTACAATTACCCAAATGGTATTCATATATCTGTGGTAAACCAAAAAGTTCAGGTCTTTTACCAAGGTAAGGCAAAAAAAATCAGGCCTCCACGCTTATGGCGTTACGACCACAAGACCGGAGGGGTTAAAGAGATTTCATTTGTATTACCACCCAGCCTACTTTCGACAGAAAAAAAGCCTTCCCCTGAAGATGTGGTGAAAATAACGCCAATTGATGTGCCGGATCTTGAAGGGCTGACAGTTGATTCAACCAGTGTTGCCCCAGACGGATACGAATTTAAAATAGGGAGAAATCGTTATCCCAAAAGTCTGTTTGGTGGCTTATTTTACACCTCCTACTACAGCCAGGAAACAGTATTAACAAAAAATGGGCGTAAGATTCGTCTGCCAAATGCCAGTGGTGGATATTACAATAACAATATTCATTTCATTGGTTGGGTGATATCGCAATGATTTCAATATATATCTTCATTGTTGTTTTATTGTTGATCGGGGGTGGTATCTGGGCCTGGCCACTAGTGGCTGGCATCCTTGGTTTGTCAGGTGTGACGGATAAATCCAGCGCCCTGAACAATATCATACAGCTGATGCATGCTTACGACATCACACCTACCGAAATCAATGTTGCTTTTTATGCACCTGCTTCTGATTCTGCATCCACTCGGCATAGGAGAGGCGATATTATTAAAGCACTATTTAGTGCCCATCCAAAAATACCAAAATTGAGGCCGGGCAAGCGGCGCGTTTATGAGTAAATTTTTGTCATCCCAAAAAAATGGGGACAAAAATGATCCTCAGCA
>MZGQ01000114.1 GCA_002085115.1 Desulfococcus sp. 4484_241 | reverse complement strand
GTGCGAATTATTTCGTTAACCGACACAAAGAAGTCAAGGGTGCGAACGGCGTCGGTAGTGATATGCAGAACCAAGGATGTGACAAGTAAAACGCAAGGAGCACTAACCAGCTCCAACGGGTGAGGTGTTTTTTTTCTTGACACCCCCTTTAATGGGTGACCCCTTTGCCCCTGACCCCTTTGCCCCCTTTGCCCGATCGGGCAGACTTTATGGCCGTAACAGGTGCCCTGCCGGTCAGGGAAGACTCGCAACCCGGTCTGACGGATCACCTGCCCGGGAAATCATGCCCCGTGCGCCACTTTGCAAGACGGATGTCGCCTGGCTCTGCAGGTCTTGCAAGATGATTTCATAAATAGTAGATTTGCTGTAAAGTAACTGACTCATGGCTTTGCGCTGTCTGGAATACAACTTTATCAAAAACCGATCTGTGGATTTTGGGATACAGTTCCATGAAAGTTGACAGGGTGATAGAGCATATTGTGAATTGGATGACCGACTACTGCGAAAAAGCCGGGGCAGATGGATTTGTGGTCGGTGTGTCAGGCGGTATAGATTCGGCAGTCACATCCACGCTGTGCGCAAAAACAGGGAAAACCGTTTTTGCATTGAACATGCCGATATTCCAGGACCCTGGCCAGTTTTCTTTGGCAAAGCTGCATATGGAAACCCTTGCCAGACGTTTTCCCAACGTTCACCCTGTCACAGTTGACCTTTCAGAGGCATTTACCGCACTGCAAAATTGCCTGCCGCCCGAGGTGTGCGATGATCATAGCATGGCCAATACCCGCTCACGCCTCAGGATGGTAACCCTTTATGTCTTTGCCACCCACCATGGCATGCTCGTAGCCGGTACCGGGAACAAGGTCGAAGATTTTGGGGTGGGCTTTTATACAAAATACGGCGATGGCGGAGTGGATATCTCTCCGATAGCCGACCTTTTGAAAACCGAGGTTTACGAATTGGGTCAACACCTCGGTGTGGATGAAAAAATCATAAAAGCACCCCCCACTGACGGGCTTTGGCCGGATAACCGGACCGATGAAAAACAGATAGGCGCTACATACCGGGAACTGGAATGGGCCATGAACTTCGACGCTGCCCATGGCGATGAAGAAAAACTGACGCAACGCCAAAAAGAGGTGCTGGAAATATACCGGCGCTTCAACAGGGCAAACAGGCACAAAATGGAGCCCATACCGGTGTGCACGATTCCGGGACATCTGCGGTAAGCCATGACAGCCCGTACATGGCCACACAGCCTGGCCGATCCATAAAAAAGGTTTTGGTCTCTTGCCTTCAGGAATGTTGTATTTTTCTATCGCCGGTCCCTGAAGGCTTGCGTCTTGCAGCGGGACAGGAGAAAATCCCTGTAGCAGGACAGAAGCCCGACCGCCTCCTGCCTGCTGGAAATCCTGCATATAGATCGGCGAAACGATGCGCTTCCGGGAAGCGCCCTGGCAAACCAGCCAAGGCGGCTTCTCATGATCCTGCACCCATGCGCCTCTCCGTAATGGCGTACAGCAGCATCAAGGTACGCAAACATAATATCAAACCGGTCCCCAATGGACGGCTCTGCAAATTCACGGCCCTCAAGGTACTCTTTTATATTGCTGAAAATCCACGGCGCCCCGATAGCGGCCCTGCCAACCATCACTGCGTCGCATCCGGTCTCCTCCATCATGCGACTTGCGTCATGCGGATTTATAATGTCTCCATTGCCTATCAGCGGGATTGAGGCCATTTTTCTGAGTTTGGCTATGATGGACCAGTCGGCCCTGCCCTTAAAACCCTGGATTGCGGTGCGCGGATGTATGGCAATGGCATCCACTCCAAGCTTTTGCGCAATATCTGAAAGGCGAAAAGCATCGTCCCCGCCAGGGTCCCAGCCCGTGCGCATTTTTATTGTAAGCGGTATGAAAACCGATTCGCGCACGGCCTTTATCACGTCCCTGGCCCGGTCGTAGTCCCTCATCAAAGCAGCGCCAGCCCCCGTCTTAAGCACCTTTTTCACCGAGCAGCCGAAGTTTATATCGATGATATCCGCGCCTGCGTCTTCCACGTAACGGGCCGCGGTTGCCATAACAGAAGGATCGCTCCCGAAGATCTGTACCGAAACAGGCTTTTCCGCAGGATCACTTGCGAGCATCCGCCATGTTTTCGGTGAACGGTAAACAAGCCCGTTTGAACTTATCATCTCAAAGCACACCAAGCCGCATCCCGCGGATTTGGCAAGAAGCCGAAAGGGAAGATCGGAGATTCCCGCAAGAGGTGCCGAGATTACACGGCTGGACAGGGGGATGTTTCCTATCAGAAGCGGCTTGTCAGCGTTTTTGTTCCTGTGCACGCCTGTACCATGGAAAAATTTGCAGGTAAGATTACATAACGCCAACCAGGTTGACCATAACCATAGGACTGCCAGGCGGACCGTGGGGACCCTCATATTTCACAAACACGCCGTCCTCTTTTTTAAACCAGTATGTTGCGCTCCAGAACGGAGCAAGCATGCCTGGCAGGCCTATGGTTATCTGCTGCACCTCGGCCGGCTCGCCAAGAACCGGCATGGTATCAACGCCCTGTTTCTTGGCGATCAGTTTGTGCGGCTTTAATGTGTCAGGCCGCAGTATCCAAAACTCCATCTTCGAAGCATTTGAAAACACCATAGCCCTCAGGCATACAGACATCGCCTGGAACCAGGGGGCGCTGTCGATTTTAAACAGTTTGTCAACCGGCCTGCCGTTGACCGTCCCCACAAGATGGATAGCGTTTCCCCTGCGAACAGCTTTTACCTCTGTATGCTCGTCCGGTACCGAAAGCTCCCAGCTGACGGTAGCATAACCTTTATCTATTGTGGTTACAGACAGTTCACTATTTTGGGGGCTGTTTTTCCTGTAGACAAGCCGGGTCCTCTCGCCTTTTTCAAGAAGCCAGTCAACGTCGGCGTGTTCCGAGTCTATGCGCTGGAGGTACCTGTAGTGCTCGTTGTCGGAACCAATAACGGATAACGACAGTGACAGCCACGCTATTGTGCAACACATAAATACAACGACTGCAAACCGTTTTTTCATTTACACCACCAGGTAATATTTCAGGTTGCAAAACCAACGGCAAAGTATAAAAGCAGGGATTGGACATGTCAAGCCGGGCCGGGACAAGCACAACACCCATATGCCAGGGTAAAACAGACATGGCTGGTAAAAAGCCAGGCCCGTTATGCATACCAGGGCTCCACAGAACCCCGTCGTGCATGGCGGCATAATACCTAACCTTCTTTAATAAACAAACAGCTCACATAAAAGCCCAAAATCCCCAGGGCTACATTTGTCACGGCAAACGTTGTCACCAGCCACGCCGGAAGGTCGCCCCAGGCGGTTGCCACCTGCATCGTTTCTCAATATGGAAACTCCCACATCTTGTCCAAAACAAACTTCAAAAATGCCTTATTGACAACCACTTGAATTTATTATTGCCATCTTTAAAACCAAAAAAAGTCACAAACGAATAATTTCAAACAGTTGAACAATAAAAAGGGTATTTTTGGATTATTTCAGACATAGTGATTTTATCTATTGACTATGAAAATCAAATACTCTATAGCAGGGGCAAACAGGAAGGACGCTGCTCCACATCGGCAAGGCACGCAATATTTGAAAAGGCGGGCTGGTGCTTGGCTATAGGAAAAACAGGGAGCTTGTTGAACATCTGCACGTGGTGATGCAGGTAGGCCTTACCATGGCCGGTTGCATCGCTTTTTGCTTTTTTATAGGCGTGTGGCTTGACAGGTGGCTTGGCACAAAAGGTCTTTTTGTCAGTATTTTTATAATACTGGGTGTCATAGGCGGCGGCATTGTGGTATACCGGCAGATAATGGAAGTTGTGGAAGCCCGGGATAAAGAGGAAAACAGCAGCAGCAATGGAAAGTGAATACAATAAAGAGATAAAGCAGGTGCAGAAAAAAAGGATTTCTCCTGGGGACCATATTTGGTATTGTTAATTTTGTTGTTATGGGGGCAACAATCGAAAGCCGCATGGTGCCTTCGAAGAATAAAAGGATGCTGCGTTCCCTGGCATCGATCGGAGTACGTTATTCAATCATGGCTGTTCCGCTGTTTATGGCTATAAAGATGGATACATTCAATGTTTTTGCAGTAGGCGCGGGTCTTCTTTCCATACAGGGGATAATGGTCATGGATGCACTTGTAAATATGATCATTGGAAGGATTCATTATTATAGGACAGGGAAACAGGGCAAAACCCCTGTATAGCACTGAACTGATCAACAAAAAAAACGAATGTTCGGATAAAACAGATGGATCTTCATGTATACATAAACGCGGCATCCGTGTGGGGCGCGGCTATTTCCATGTTGCTCGGTGCTGTGGGAGCGGCAATCGGAGAAGGTTACACAGCCGCTTGCGCCAACGAGGCTATAAGCCGGTCACCTCACAGGGCGGGAGAAATCTTCAAAAGCATGTTGATGGGGCAGGCAATAACCGAGACCTCGGCCATCTTCGCACTGCTGATATCCATGATACTGCTTTTCACCAATGTTGGATCCGACCCAATCACACCATATGTCCTAATATCCGCCGGCCTGTGCATGGGGCTCGGATCAATAGGAGCCGGTATCGGTTCCGGCCTGCCTGCCGGGGCGTGCTGCCTGGGCATATCACGTCAGCCCGAGATGTCTGACAAATTGACAACCAATATGCTGATCGGGTCGTCCATTGCACAGACCACCGCCATATATTCCCTTGCGGTATCCCTTATGATGCTGTTTCTGAACCTGTCTTCACACCCGGTCTCACCGACCTGGGCGGCCGTTGTGGGGGCAGGGCTTTCAGTAGGACTGGCTGCCATCGGTCCTGCCATTGGAGAAGGCATGGCGGCCAAGGCGGCATGTGACGGAATCGCCCGCAAACCACAGGCCTCGGTCCAGATTACGAGCCTTATGCTGCTTGGTATGGCAGTCACCGAATCTACCGGTGTTTATGGACTGCTGATCAGCGTAATACTGCTTTTCAAATCTTTTGCAGCTACCACTGCAATTGCTCCCGCCATGGCCCTGCTGTCCGCAGGACTGTGCATGGGAATCGGGGCCATAGGCCCTGGAATAGGAGAAGGCTATACCGCAAGTGCGGCGATCAAATGGACCGGCAGAAACGAGAAGGGGGCCGGAGTAATAACCAGGACCATGCTGGTGGGGCAGGCGGTTTCTGAATCAACGGGAATCTACTCCCTGGTTATAGCGTTTATCATGATTTTTGTTGTATGATCGTGTAAGCCCGGATGGGGTGATGCCGCCAATATTGACGGTATAGTATTGAATCACAGACAACGGATAAAATTATGGATGAACTTGGGAAGATATATCAGCTCATCGTTCCATTCATGGGGCATGACCTCGCATTTAATATAGAGGTCATAGCCATGACCTGGATCGTCATAGCGTTTCTGGTCATATTCGCATTTTTAGCCACCCGCAACAGAGGGGTTGTGCCCAATAAGGTGCAGGTTATAGGTGAATTTTTGGTGACACAGCTTTATGCCCTTACCGAGGATGCCTTGGATGAGGAACTGGCTAAAAAAGTCGCGCCTCTCATATGCGCCCTGTTCCTGTTTCTCGCCTTGAGCAATTACCTTGGAGTAATTCCTTTTCTTGAAGAACCTACTAAAGATCTTAATGTACCGTTAAGCTTGGGCATTCTTGGGTTTGTACTCGCCCACTTTTTCGGGATAAGGGCAAAAGGATTCAAGGCCTATGTAAAAGGATACCTTGAACCTTTCTTTATTCTGCTCCCGCTGAACCTGATAGGAGAAATTGCAAAAGTTGTATCCATATCGTTCAGGCTGTTCGGTAACATAATGGGCGGGTCCATCATAATCCTGGTGGTCTCCCACCTTGTTTACAGCCTGGTTCTCCCGCCGTTTCTGAATCTTTTCTTCGGGCTTTTCGTAGGGACTATCCAGGCATTTGTTTTTACCATGTTGACGACTGTTTATATATCGGTTCAGGTGAAATAGTGCCTATCGGTTTACAGAGGGTGGCATAAGAAAATATTTTGCAATTTATAAAATTGAGAATTTTTTCGCAAGATAAAGGAAAACAATGGCTGCGGTTTTATGTGTACTTGCCGTATACAACATCTGTCTGTGTGCAAGGTACAGACAAGCAGTAAAGTCTGCAGTTTGACACACTTGATTGCGGAAAAAGGTGTTTAGGGATGGGAAGTTTAACCAAATTTAATACAACATAATAAAATAAGGAGGAATGAAAAATGGCAATCGAAGGCGTGGATATAGTTCATGCGGCTGCGTTTCTTGGTGCGGGTATTGCAATGGGACTCGGGGCTATAGGCCCGGGAGTCGGTGAAGGAATGGCGGCTGCAAAGGCTTGTGAGGCAATAGGGAAGAACCCGGCTGAAGCAGGGGTGCTTACCAGGACCATGCTGGTGGGGCAGGCGGTAACAGAATCGACAGGTATTTACTCTCTTGTTATTGCCCTGCTGCTTCTCTTCGTGGTTTAACAAGGGAGTATCTGTTTTAC